>NZ_JBEZXU010000090.1:0-43484 GCF_040638175.1 Actinoplanes sp. NPDC026670 | reverse complement strand
GCCGGCGAGACGGGCGCGTGCGCCGGGACGGGCCCGGGTCCGGGCAGGTCGTCGCGGGTCACTCCACGCTGCGCCGGAACCGGGAGCACTCCGGCGCCGGCCACGACGGCACGCTCGACGATGGTGGCCCGGCCCGGCGCGACCGGGGCGGGACTCTCGCTCACCACCGGCAGCCCGTCACCGGTGGGCCGGCCGTTCCCGGCTGCCGGAGCAGGCACCGCCGGGACCGGGGAGTCCGGAGAGTCCGGGGCAGCCGGCGAGGCCGGCGCCGGGGAACCGGAAACGGCCAGCGCAGTAGCCCCGTTGACCGGCGCCTGCGCCGGCGGAACGAACTGGACCGGCTCCACGAACTGGACGGCCTGACCGGACGGGGCTGCCGGGGCCGCGACGGCGACGTTCTCCAGCGCCGACGCCGATCCGTTGACGGACGGGGACAGCGACGGAAGGCCGGCGAGAACGGCGGGCGTCTCGGCCGGAGCGGCGACCGGGGTCTTGACCGGCACGGCGATCCGCACCGCCCCCGGCACGAGCAGATCCATCACCCGCTGGATCCGGGCGAGCTGCTCGATCACCTCGTCGACGACCGGCTCCCCCGCGGTGCGCGCGTCCTTGAGCAGCCGGTTGCGCCACCACGGCTTGGGGAACCGGCCGGCGCTGACCCGGTGGTAGTTGACGACCATCCGCCGCACCTGGCGTTCGGCACCCATCCGTACCAGATCGGGGTCGTCGTCGGGGATGAGCCATCCCCAGCGTTCGGCGAGGCGGCGGGGGCTGTAGGCGAAGCGACCGCGCCGCACCCGCTGCCCGGCGGCGGTGAGCGCCGCCCACCACATCAGGAAGATCATGCAGGGTACGGCCAGCCGCAGCAGTTTCTCGGTGAAGGTGACCGCGTTGCTGGCCACGATGACACCGGACAGCCCGGCGATGAGCGCCGCGATCCACAGCATCGGCCCCGGGTGACCCGGGGTGACGATGGTGCCGTCCGGCGCGTAGGTGGAGGTGCGCCGGTACTGCTCGGCGGCGAGCGAGGTGGCGGTGAGGAAGCAGATCTCGAAGACCGCGAACACCAGCACCGCGAAGATCGGCGGCAGTCTCAGCTGGTCGATCGCGATGACCCACATGCCCTCGGCGTTGAGCAGCAGCGCCAGGTTCATGCTGAAGGCCAGCGCGATCGGCCGCAGTGGCTTCTTCGATCGTTTGGCCCAGATCGCGAAGCTGATCAGCAGCACGACGCCGAGGAGGCCGCCGGCCAGCAGCACGAGGGCCGCGTAGTCCTGCCAGAAGTCGGCGATCAGGTCGTTGAACTGCTTCACGAGGTGACGCCTTTCAAAGGGAGGAACTCGTCGAGCGCCGCGGCGATCAGCGCGGAGCGGTTGCCGGTAGTGTGCCGTGCCGCCAGTTCGTCGATGACGGCGAGGTTGGCCGGATGCGGCCGGATCGACACCTGCACCCGGTCCTCCCGGTGCCGGCGGCGGCCGGACCGCTGGCTGACGAAGATGCCGTCGGCCTCGGGCCCGGGTTCGGCGCCGCCGACGACCTCGGCGAGCCGGGTGTGGGTGGCGTTGAGCGCGTCGAAGACCAGCTGGGTGTGGGAGCGGCCGGTGGCGGCGGCCCGCTCGCGCAGCCGGGAGCGCACACCGACGGGCAGGTAGACGACCACGCTGCCACCGGACCGGACGGCGCCGCTCTCGCCGTCGGTGATCGTGTGTGTGCTCCCTGGCACGGGCGGCCCTCCCGGTGTCGATCGGTGTCGGCGGGCTTTCTACCACGTCCGCGTTACGGACACGAACCGCCACGCGCGGGAGAGGAGGCTATCCGATATTGCTATCCGACTGCGATGTGGCAGGCGTCCCGCCGGGCGGACCCGGGTGGCGAAGATCCAAATGTCGCCCTACGGTCGGATCGATGGGGTTCGTGCGCGGGGAGGGGTAAGCAGCGATGGTCTGGACGTGGGCCGCCATCGCGGTCGCGGCCGTCATTGCGGTTCTGACGAGTGTCGCGGCGGTGGCGATCTGGCAGCGGCCGCGGGCGTCCGGCCCGGGTGAGGTCGAGCAGTTGCTGGCCGACGCCGGGGCGGTGCGGGCCGCCGCCGGGCGGGCGGCCGAGGCCGCCGAGGACGCCCGGCTGGAGGCGGAGCGGGCGGCCGGGGCGCGGGATCAGGCGGAGGACCGTTTTCTGGAGGCCCGCTGGGAGGCCCGGGTGGCGACGGCCGACGAGGCGCATCTGCTGGTGCAGCGGGCGGCGCTGGCCGCGTACCGGCGCGGGGAGTTGTCGGTGGAGCAGCTGAACGGCATCTGGCACCACGCCGGGCCGCCGGCCGAGCAGCTCGACGACGGCCGGGTCCGTGACGCGAAACGTGCCTACGAGGCGGCGGTGGCCGAGACCGTGCAGTCCCGCGAGCAGGTGCACGTGGCGTCGGTGGCCGCCGAGGTGCTGGTCGAGGAGGCCCGCAACGCCGAGGTGGACGCGCTGGAGGCATGGGAGGCCCGGGAGGCGGCCCGCCCCACGCTGGACAAGCTGTTCCAGGAGGAGAACGCGTCACAGGTGGGGCGGTGACCGGTCAGCCCATGTGCGGGTAGGTGTGGTCGACCGGCGGGACGAACGTCTCCTTGATGGTTCGCGGGGACGTCCAGCGGACCAGGTTGTGCCAGGAGCCGGCCTTGTCGTTGGTGCCGGAGGCGCGTCCGCCGCCGAAGGGCTGCTGGCCGACGACGGCGCCGGTCGGCTTGTCGTTGTAGTAGACGTTGCCGGCGGCGAACCGCAGCCGCTTCGAGGTGGCCTCCAGCACGGCCCGGTCCTGCGCGAAGATCGCCCCGGTCAGCGCGTAGGGGCTGGCCGTGTCGACGAGGCCGACCACGCTGTCGAAGTCGTCGTAGACGTGCACGGCGAGGATCGGGCCGAAGTATTCGGTGGTGAACACCTCGTCGGCCGGGTCGTCGCATTCGATGACCGTGGGCCGGACGAACCAGCCGATGCTGTCGTCGCAGGTCCCACCGGCGATGATCGAGCCGGCGGCCCGTTCGAGGGCGGCCGCGTGCCGGGCGTGGGCGCGGGCGTCGATGACCGCGCCACCGAAGTTGCCGAAATCGGTGACGTCACCGTAGGTGAGCGATTCGGTCACCGCGACCAGCCGGTCACGGACCCCGTTTTCCCAAAGAGACCTCGGGAGGTACGCCCGTGAGGCGGCCGAACATTTCTGGCCCTGATACTCGAACGCGCCCCGCACGAGTGCCGTGACCAGCGCGGCCGGGTCAGCGGACGGGTGGGCGAGCACGAAGTCCTTGCCCCCGGTCTCCCCCACCAGCCGTGGGTAGGCGCGGTACCCGGAGACGTTCGCGCCGACCGTCCGCCACAGGTGCTGGAACGTCGCCGTCGACCCGGTGAAGTGGATCCCGGCCAGATCGGGATGGGTGAGCGCGACGTCGGAGACCGCCAGCCCGTCCCCGGTGACCATGTTGATCACCCCGGGCGGCAGTCCGGCCTCCTCGAACAGCGCCATCGTGTGATGCGCCGCGAGCTGCTGGGTGATCGACGGTTTCCAGAGCACGCTGTTGCCCATCAGCGCGGGCGCGGACGGCAGGTTCCCGGCGATGGCGGTGAAGTTGAACGGCGTGATCGCGTAGACGAACCCTTCCAGCGGCCGGTGGTCGAGCCGGTTCCACACGCCGGCTGACGAGATCGGCTGTTCGGCGAGGATCCGCCGGGCGAAGTGGACGTTGAACCGGAGGAAGTCGACCAGTTCGCAGGCGGCGTCGATCTCGGCCTGCTGGACGGTCTTCGACTGGCCGAGCATGGTGGCCGCGTTGAGAGTGTCCCGCCACGGCCCGGCGGCCAGGTCGGCGGCCTTGAGGAAGACCGCGGCCCGGGCCTCGAACGGCAGGTCGCGCCAGCCCCGGTCGAAGGTGAGCGCGGCCCGCGCGTCGGCGTGGGTGGCGTTGCGGGTGACGCCCAGCCGGGAGGCGTGGTTGTGCGGTTCGACGACCCAGTGCTCGTCGCCGCCGCCCATCCGGCGCTTCCCGCCGATGGTCATGGTCAGCTCGATCGGGGCGCCGGCCAGTTCGGCCAGCTTCTTCTGCAGGTTCGCGCGTTCCGGCGAGCCCGGCGCATATCCGCGGACCGGCTCGTTGACGGGTGCCGGCACGTTCGCCACGGCATCCATGGTGTTACTCCTTCGTGGTGTCTGTTGCGAGGGTGCCGAGGTAGAGCTCGATCACCTTCGGGTCGTGCAGGAGCTCCTCGCCGGTGCCGGTGTGCGCGTTGCGGCCCTGGTCGAGAACGTAGGCGCGGTCGCAGATCTGGAGGCAGCGCCGGGCGTTCTGCTCGACCATGACCACCGCGACGCCGGACTTCTTGATCCGGTGGGCGTGCAGGAAGACCTCGTCCTGCCGTTGCGGGGAGAGTCCCGCGGACGGCTCGTCGAGCAGCAGCACCGACGGGTCGGTCATCAGCGCCCGTCCCATCGCCAGTGTCTGCCGCTGGCCGCCGGAGAGCGAGCCGGCTTTCTGCCGGAGCCGGTCCCGCAGGTCGGGGAAGAGCGCGCAGACCGCGTCGAGGCGGGTGCGGAACTCCTTCGGCCGCTGGAAGATGCCGATCTCCAGGTTCTCCCGGATGGTGAGGTCGGTGAAGACGTTGTTGTTCTGCGGCACGAAGGCGACGCCGAGGGCGACCAGCCGGTCGGCGCGCAGCCCGGTGACGTCCGCGCCGTCGAGCAGCACCTGGCCGAACCGGATCCGTACCATCCCGAAGATCGCCTTGAGCAGGGTCGACTTGCCGGCGCCGTTGGGCCCGAGGATGCCGACCAGCTCACCGGCCGACGCGGTCAGGTCGCAGCCGTTGAGGATGTCGATCCCGGGCAGGTAGCCGCCGGCGAGGTTCTTCACTTCGACTGTCACTTGGCGTCCATTTCCGCGATGAGCGACCGCAGGTCGGTGTCGTGGTGCGCGCCGAGGTAGGCGTCGACGACCGCGGCCGAGGAGAGCACGCTGGCCGGGGCGCCCTCGGCGATGACCCGGCCCTCGGCCATCACGATCACCCAGTCCGCGACGAACCGGACCATGTGCATGTCGTGCTCGACGAACAGCACGGTCATGCCCTGGGCTTTGAGGTCCTTGATGTGGTGCAGCAGCGACTGGGTGAGCGCCGGGTTCACCCCGGCCATCGGCTCGTCGAGCATCACCAGGCGGGGCTCGTTCATGACGGCGCGGGCCATCTCGAGGAGTTTGCGCTGGCCACCGGAGAGGCTGGCGGCGTAGTCGCCGGCCTTGGTGTCCAGTTTGAACCGGGTGAGGATCTCCATGGCCCGCACCTGGTCGTGCCGGTCCGGCCCGCGCCAGAAGGTGAGCAGCCGCTCGCCGGCCCGGTGTTTCGAGCCGAGCAGCATGTTCTCCAGCACGGTGAGCCGGCCGAGGACCTTGGTGAGCTGAAAGGTGCGGACCATGCCCCGGCGGGCCACCTGCCACGGCGCGAGCCCGTGCAGGGGGACGCCGTCGAAGGTCCACGTGCCGGTCTGCGGTTTGTCGAAGCCGGTGAGCAGGTTGAACAGGGTGGTCTTGCCGGCGCCGTTGGGGCCGATCAGCGCGGTGATCCGCCCGCGCGGGATCTCCAGGTGCTCGACGTCGACGGCGGTCACCCCGGCGAAGTGCCGGTGCACATTGTCCGCGACGAGGATCGGGGTGTCATCTCGCATCGAAGGTCAGCTCCGTCCGGTTACCGAGGATGCCCTGCGGGCGGAACACGACGAGCAGCACGAGGGCCACGCCGACCAGCACGAACCGGAGCTGGCTGCCCTGCGTGACGTTGTCGAAGAGGCCGGCCTGGACCCCGAGGCCGACCAGCTCGTCGGTGAACCGCATGACCACCCAGAAGATCATCGAGCCGAGGACCGGGCCGAACACCGTGGCCGCGCCGCCCAGGATCAGCATCGTGTACATGTTGAACGTCATCCGGGTGCCGAAGTCGAACGGCTGCACCGACGTCGGCTGCACGTAGAGGATGCCGGCCAGCGCCCCGATCAGGCCGCCGATCACGAGGGCCTGGAGTTTGTAGAGGTTGACGTTCTTCCCGAGGCTGAGCATCGCGTGCTCGTCCTCCCGGATTCCCTTGAGCACCCGCCCCCACGGGCTGTTCACCAGCAGATAGATGCCGCCGGCGACCGCGGCCACGACGATCCAGTCGACCGTCGCGATCCACAGATCGTTGCTGGTGAAGGTCCAGGGACCGAGGGTCAAGGTCCCGCTGGGGTACGGGTTGGAGCTCTTCAGCCAGTCCGAGTACTCGTTGTAGAGCCCGTTGGCGCCACCGGTCCACTGCGCGAAGGCCGACGAGTTGAGCCCGAACCGGATGATCTCAGCGGCCGCGATCGTGACGATGGCCAGGTAATCGGCCCGCAGCCGCAGCGTCGGGACGCCGAGCAGCAGCGCATAACCGGCCGCGAGCAGCATCGTGACCGCGATCGCGAGCGGTGTGGAGAGCCCGAAGGTCATCACCGCGATCGCGAAGCCGTACGCGCCGACGGCGACGAACCCGGCCTGGCCGAAGTTGAGCAGCCCGGTGAACCCGAAGTGGACGTTGAGCCCGATGGCGGCCAGGGCGTACGCCGCCGTGGTCGGGGTGATGATCTCGCGCAGCGAGTTCCAGAGGATGTCCATGCCGGCCCCTAACCGATCCGCTCGCGGCGGCCGAAGATTCCCTGCGGGCGCACCAGCAGCACGATGACCAGGACGGCGAGCCCACCGACGTACTTCATGTCGGCCGGCACCCAGAGGACCAGGACCTCGGTGCACACGCCGACCACGATCGAGCCGGCCAGGGTGCCGAAGGCGGTGCCCAGGCCGCCCAGGATGACCCCGGCGAACATCAGCAGCAGCAGGTTGAAGCCCATGTCGAAGGAGACCTGGTTGAAGACGCCGAGCAGCACGCCGGAGAGCGCGGCCAGGGCCCCGGCCAGGGTCCACACGATCCGGGTGATCCGGTCGACGTCGACGCCGCTGGTCGCGGCGAGGGCGGTGTTGTTCGAGATGGCGCGGGTGGCCTTGCCGATCCGGCTCCGGGTGAGCCACAACCCGACGGCGACGAGCACCACGACGCTGATCGCCATGCCGGCGTAGCTGGTGGCCGGCAGCACCACCGGGCCGAGGGTGATCGTGCCCCAGGTCTCGGTGGTCATCCCGCGGGCCGCGTTGCCGAAGAGGAACTGCATCAGGCTGCGGATCGCCATGCTGATGCCGATGCTCGCGATCATCAGGGTGATCAGCGAGACGCCCCGCCGGCGCAGCGGCCGCCAGAACACCACGTCCTGGCTCCAGCCGAACGCGGCGCCGAGCACGGTGGCGATCGCCGCCGCGGCGAGCAGCGGCAGGCCGGCCAGGTGCGCCAGGACGAAGCCCATCAGGCCGCCGAAGGTGACGCTCTCGCCGTGCGCGAAGTTGGTGAACCGGCTGGTGCCGAACACCAGCGACAGGCCGATCGCGGCGATCGCGATGAGCAGGCCGAGGTTGAGGCCGGAGACCGCGCGCTGGGCCAGCCGGTCGCCGAACGAGGCGACCGGCGCGCTGCTCTCGGTGGTGGAGACGACGACGTTCAGCACCGGCAGCGTGGTCGGCGACTCGACCAGCTCCTTCTCCACCTGGTACGAGTCACCGGCGAAGTGGCCGGTGGCCGTCGTGGTGTCGATGGCGATCGTGTACGTGCCGGGCCCGTCGACCGGGATGATCTCCCAGCGGCCCTTCTCGTCGGTGGTGTCGGTGCCGACGGTGGTGCCGCCGTCCCGGATCTCGACGACCGCGCCGCTGACCGGCTGTCGTTCGCCGTCGCGGAGCAGTCCGCGGAAGCCCCATTCGTCGCCGGGGGCGGCGGACGCGGGCGACGGCAGCAGGATCACGGTCAGGAGCGCCAGTAACGCCAGCGCTTTGCGAGCTATCACTAGGGGTTTGTCCTTGCCTTCACGGGAGGAGACCCCGGCGACGGCGCCGGGGTCACCCGGCGATCACTTGGCGACTGAGTACTTTCCGGCGTTGTCGTAGGCGTAGAGCTGGTACGCGGTCTCGGTGACGTCGTTGTTGGACGCGAACTTCAGCCCGCCGCTGAGACCGTCGTAGTCGATCGCCTTGCCCTGCCCGATCAGGCCGATGCACTCCTGGTAGGTGGTGCACTTGGCAGCGCCCTCGGCGACCCCGGAGACCGCGCCGAGCTTCTTGGCGATCTCCTTGCCGTCGGCCGACCCGGCGGCCGCCGCGGCCAGGGCGCTGACGATCACGGCGTCGTAGGTGGAGCCCGCGTAGGCGAACGACTTCAGGTTCGGGTTCTTGGCGAGCAGCTTCTTCTCGAACTCGGCCTCGACCGCCGGGTCCGGCCCGGCCAGGAACCCGCGCAGGCCGGTGAGCAGCTCCGGCTTGATGGTGTACTTGCCCAGCGTCGAGTTGGACAGGTAGAGGTTCTTCGCGGTGAAGCCGTGCGTGCCGACCAGCGACTCGATCATGCTGCCCGAGTAGGAGGCGTAGGAGAGCAGCACGACCGACTCGGGTTTGGCCGCCACCACCGCGTCGATCTGCGCGCTGTAGTCGGTGTCGGTGGTGTTGAACTGCTGCTGCGCCTTGACCTCGACGCCGGCCGCCTCGAACGACTCGGCCATCGACTTCTGGAAGGCCTGCCCCCAGGCGTCGTTCTGGGCGATGATCGCGGCCGACGCGTGCCCGTCCTGGACGATCAGGTCGGCGAGCTTGGCGGCTTCCAGGGCGTCGGTCGGCGCGGTCCGGAAGTACTGCGGGTTGATGCCGGTCAGGCTGGACGAGGTGTTCGAGCCGGAGATCTGCACCGCCCCGGACTCGGTGATCTTGCCGACGATCGCGCCGCTCATGCCCGAGCCGTACGCGCCGACCACCACGTCGGCGCCCCAGGTGACCAGGCTGTCGACGGCCTGGACGGCGGTGTCGTTGTTGTCGGTCGAGTCGGCCTGCTTGAGCTCGGCCTTGGCGCCGAGCACCCCGCCGGCGGCGTTGATGTCGTCGATCGCCACGCCCACCGCGCTGACCAGGGCCTCACCGGCGCCGGCGTAGGCGGTGTGCGGCAGGATCGCGCCGATCCTGAGCGGGCCGCCGGTGGCGGCCGGTTGTTCCTCGGGGGTCGACGAGCACGCGGCCAGGGACACCACGAGCCCGGCCGCGACGACGGTTATGAGTCCACGACTGACAGCAGTCATGCTGCACTCCTTAGTGAATGCCGTTCGGTGCACGAGAGTCTGCACGATCTTGTATCCGCTTCTGTATACAGAGATGGTCACAAGACTGTAACGGCTGTTCCGGAAGCGTCTTAAGCTGGGGAAATAGCGCTCAGGAGGATCGCCTGAGTACGCCCGATGTGCACCCGCACGAGATTTTCGACAGCCACGCCGTCGCGATCCTTGAGCGCTTCGATCATCTGCCGGTGCTCGGCGTTGACCTCGGCGGCGTCCCGCGCGGACATCAGCCAGGTGGCGCTGAGCGACCAGTGGCTGATGTTGGTGCGCTGGGCGAACTGCACCAGCAGCGGGTTGCCGCAGGCGGCCGTGATCAGGCCGTGGAACTGCCGGTTCAGCCGGTTCAGCTCCTTGACCGTCGCGCCGGGCCGGTCGATCGCGTCGGCGATGCCGGCCAGCTGGTCGAGATCGGCGGTGGTGATGTGCTCGGCGGCCAGCCGGGCGGCGGCGCTCTCCACCGCCGAGCGGGCCTCGACGATGCGCAGCGCCTCCTCCGGCGAGTGGTCCCGGACCACCCAGCCCCGGATCCGGGTGACCAGGCCCTCCTGCGCCAGCCGGAGCAGCGCCTCCCGGACCGGGGTGCGGCTCACCTCGAGCTGGGCGGCCAGCTCCTCCTCGACCAGGCGGCGGTTGGGCGCGATGTCGCCGTCCAGGATCGCGTCCCGCAACTGCTGGTAGGCCTTGTCCGCGGCGAACTCGACGGCCGACGCAGCGGTGGGGTGCAGGCTCTTCGGGAGTACCACGGGCGCAAGTGTAGGGGCACGAAAAGGCCCGGCCACTCGTGCGGCCGGGCCCCTTGTTCGATCAGGTGGAACCTGTCACTTGTTCAGGTTGCAGGCGGACAGGCCCTCGGCGTTCAGGTTCGGCTTGGCGGCGTTGCGGCCGATCGCGGTCTCGATCCGGTTGATCGTCGCGAACCGCTTGTCCTCCAGCGGGCCGAGGATCGCGTTGTTGATGAAGTTCACGCCACCCTGGAAGGCCGTGCTCTTGATCCGGGCGTTGGCCTCGTTGATCTGGGTCTGGAGCAGAGCCAGGTTCTGGTTGACCTCGTTCGCGGCCTGCGCCGGGATCGCCACGTTGATCACGACGGCCGGGCAGTCCACCTGCGCGGTGCCGTCGTTGATGCCGACGTTGCCGGTGTTCCGGCTGGCCGCGGCCTGGTTGTTGCCCGCGTTGCCGTTGTTCGCCGGAGCGGCCGTGGTCGGTGCCGCGGTCGGGGTCGCCGCGGCCTCCCCGCCACCGGCGGCGGCGCCACCCGCGGCGTTGAGCGAGCAGGTCGACAGGCCCTCGGCGTTCAGGTTCGGCTTGGCCGCGTTACGGCCGATCGCCGTCTCCATCCGGTTGATGGTGGCGAAGCGCTTGTCCTTCAGCGGGCCGAGGATCGCGTTCTGCACGAAGTTCGCGCCACCCTGGCCGACCGAGCTCTTGAGCCGGGCGTTCGCCTCGTTGATCTGGGTCTGGAGCAGAGCCAGGTTCCGGTCGATCTCGGCCTGCGCCTGCGCCGGGATCGCCACGTTGATCACGACGTCCGGGCAGACGATGCTGCCGACGTTCGCGACCGCGGCCGCGCCGGCCGACACCGCGGCGGCCGGGACGCTGGCCGGCTCCGGCGCGGCGTTGCCGCCGCCGTTGGCGTTCAGCGTGCAGGTCGACAGGCCCTCGGCGTTCAGGTTCGGCTTCGCCAGGACCCGGCCGATCGCCGTCTCCATCCGGTTGATGGTGGCGAAGCGCTTGTCCTTCAGCGGGCCGAGGATCGCGTTCTGGATGAAGTTGGCGCCACCCTGACCCTGCGTGTTGGCGATCCGGGTGTTCGCCTCCTGGATCTGGGTGTTCAGCAGCTGGAGGTTGCGGGCGATCTCCGCCTGCGCCTGGGCCGGCACGGCGCCCAGCTTGTCCGCGACCGTCGGGCAGTTCACTGTGGGAACGCCGTTCTCGGCCGCGGCCGCCACACCCAGTCCGACGCTTACCACGGCCACCGCGACACCCGCCACACCGGCCACACGCCAGCGTCGGATGTTGGATCCCCCGGCGTTGCTCCGGTAGCTCTGGTACCGCTTCATCTGCGTGCCTTCCTCTTGGACCACCTTCTCGCCGGTCCATACGGGAACGCTCCCAAGCGCGGTTCACCCTTGATCGAAATAAAGAAAAACTTAAGGTTCAGGGTCTTCCTCTTTAAAGGAACCTCACCATGCGAACGTCTCCTCGGCGCTCACACTCGTGGCCCGGGCACGCAGTACGCCGTACAACTTGCCGGTGAACGTGGTCTCCGCGGCGACCCAGCGACGGGTGTCCTTCGTGTAGAACGAGAACTGCCCGCCGGGTGCGCTGTTGGAGTAGAAGCGCTCCCAGCCGCCGACCTTCTCCGCCTGCGCGCGCAACATGCCGTAGCGCGCGCCGGCGTAGTCCAGTTCCGCGGAGACGTACTCGTTGTTGGCCTGCGCGCGGATCCGGGTGACCCCGGTGTCGGCGTCCCGGCAGACGATGAACTTCTCCCACTTGCCGGCCGCCGCCGCCCGCGCCCGCAGCGCGCCGTAGTCTCCGCCGTCCCAGCCGATCTCGGCCGAGACGAAGCGCCCGTTCGCGGTGGACTTGATCGTGAGGTCGCGCCAGCACGGCACCTCGGTCGCGCCGGTGGTGGCGGCGAGGTCGCGGCGCATCTGCTCCAGCGCGGCCGAGCCGGCCCCGGGCGGAGTGAGAACCGCGGTGGAGCCGGCGCCCGGAGAAGCGAGAACAGCGGCCGAGCCGGCGCCGGATGCGCCGGCCGGCACGGCGGGGCCGGCGAGGAGGAGGATTCCGACGGGGACCGCCGCCAGGCGGCGGACAGCTGATTTCATGAGAACCACTCCGCAAATACGGAAATGTCGGGAATAGGCGTCAGCGTAGTCGAGGTGAACTCCGGACGTTCCCGATTCCGTGCGGAAACCGATTCCCGGCCCGTCACCGACGGGCCGGGAATCAGCGACTCAGCACCGGCCCGCGCCGGCGCCCTTGTTGACCAGCGCCGGAACAGCGGCGGTCGGGGTGACCGGCCCGGCCCGCAGCACGGGCGTCCAGCCCGCGTCGGTGCCCAGGTCCGGGTCGTGGGTGGCGTTGTACTCGCCGACCAGGTTCACCGCCTGCACCGGCCCGGTGCCGACCCTGGCCAGCGTGCCGATCTCGGTGATCACCGTGCCGCCCCAGTCGTAGACGGGCTCGTCGAGGGCGATGTCCGCACTGCGCAGCAGGAAGTTGTTCTCGGCGTAGATCGCCGAGTAGACACCCACCCCCCACGAGTACGAATAGGTGTCCTCATCGGTCTGGTAGTAGTAGTTGTTGTACACGTCGACCTGACCGAAACGCACCCGCGGAACCCGCTGGCCCACATTGGCGAATTTGTTGTGGTGCAGGGTGACGCGCAGTTTCCCGACATCCGCGCCGACCGTGTTGCTCGATCCGATCAGCATCGTCTTGTCGTGTTCCTGGAAAACATTCCAGGAGGCGGTGACGTAATCGGACGCCCGGATGATGTCGAGCGCGCCGTCGTGCACCTGATAGGGCCGCCCGAGATACAGCGGCTGGTTCTCGTCGACGTTGTCGCCGTCGCTGAACGTGTTGTGATCCGCCCACACGTGCGTCGCCCCGGTCAGGGTCACCAGGTCGTAGGCGGAATTCCAGTTGCCGAGCGATCCGTCGGTCGGATCCCAGACCGGGAAACAGTCGGCCGCGTCCTCGAACCGCACGTTGCGCACGATCACGTTGTCCACGTTCTGGATCAGCAGGTTGCCGCCGATCAGCCGGGCGTTGGGCAGCCCGTAGACGGTGGTGTTCGCGCCGACCTTGAGCTGGACCCGGGCCGCCTGGTTGCGCTGCGACCGGACCCGGGCCTCCTCGAGGGGCCCGCTCGGCCGGGTGGCCCGGCCCCAGACCGCGGGATCGTAGGCCGCCAGATAACCGTCCAGGGTGTAGGCCGGATCGGCGTAATCGGCACACGTCAGCGGATTGCCGGCGTCATCCTCGTTGGCGTGGATGGTGCCTTTGATCAGCACGATCCGGGGTGTCGGATCAGTGCCGCCGGCGAGCGCGGCCGCCAATTCGGCGCGATTGCTCACGACGAACACGTGCGCGTCGTCGGCCGCGGAGCCACCTGTGGTTCCGGTGGTGGAGGCGGCCCACCCGTCATTCGCGGGAAGGACCTCCCGCGCGCCGGCCGGCGTTTTCACCGGCGCGGCGAAGGCGGGGACAGAGGCGACACCGGCGGCGAGGACGAGGCCGATGGTCGCGGCGAGAGCGGTACGCACGGCCTACCCGGCCGTTTCCCGGCCCGACATGACATTCACTTCATCAAACCCTTTCTCTGAATGGCGAAAACCCTTTTCCGGTACGGGTGGGAAAGCCCGCGAACGCAGGCCCGCCCGTCCGTGGCTCCCCCGCGGCGCCGGCGGCACACCGGACCGAACCGCGGCCGCCGGGCTGATCCGGTTGTTCGGCCCGCAACCGCGCGGCCCGAGCGCCGTCAGCCGGCGGGCAGTGCGCCGAGCGCGACCCGGTGGCCGGGCCGCGCCCACGGCACGCCGGTCTCGGACGGCAGCCGCCCCGTATCGGCCACCTCCCGGACCAGCGAGTCGATGCCCGCGACGACCGAGCCGCTCCCGTCCGGGTGCGGCGTCAGCCATTCCGGGCCGATCACCTCCGGCGGGGGCGAGGCCACGATCGCCTCGGCCACCGCCGTGAACCCGGCGGTCCGCCCGAGCGGCGCCAGCAGCGGCACGGCCGGGTCCCGCCGGTGGTCGAGCAGGTTCTCCAGCAGCCCGGCCCGCCCCGGGACGTGCCGGAAGCCGGACTCCCCGGGCAGCCGGAGACGGTCGGTCGGGTATTCCAGGACGGCGTCGCCGACCCGGATCTCCCCGGCGATGAAGACCGGCGAGGCGAGGGTCACCGCCGCGGTGATCCGGCGCCCGTCCTCGCCGATCACCCGCAGGAACGTGGTGTCGTCGGTCTCGATCGCCCGGGTCCGGTAACGCTCCAGCTCCAGCGTCACCGGCCGGAACTCCGGCCCACCGGCGCCGGCGACGACAAGCGCCTGCATGAGCGCGTGCGCGAACGGGTTGACCAGCGCCCCGTCCAGCACCGGCCGCCCGTCGACCAGCCGTTTCCCGGCCCACGGCGCCCGCTGGTAGTAGGTGTCCGGCCGCCACCAGGCCCCGGTGACCCCGATCTCCCCGGACGGCTCGGAGGCACACAGCTCGGCGAGCGCCACCGAACCCAGCGCCTGAAACCCGATCTGCAGGATCCGCCCGCCGCACGACGAGGCCAGTTTCTCGTGCTCGGCCAGCGACATCACCGGCGGCTTCTCCAGCAGCAGATCCGCCCCGGCCGCGAACACGTCGAGCGCGAGCGCGAGATGCGTGTGCGGCGGCGTGCAGATGATCACGACGTCGGGCCGCGTGACCGACAGCAGTTCGGTGTGATCGCTGAAGAACGGCACCCCGTCCAGCGGCGCGTCCGGATGGGGCGCCACCGGCTGCCGGTCGCAGAGCCCGGCCACCTCGATCCGCCCCTCGCCGGCGAGCCGTTGCAGCGTCCGCCGGTGCGACAGCCCGTGCCCGCCGGCCCCGATCAGCGCGACCCTGGTTGTCATCGCGCGAGACCTCCGATGGTCGCCTCGACGCCGTGCCGTTCCAGTTCGCCGTACCAGCGGATGAGTTCGGTGCGCAGCACCTCGTCGCCGGCCAGGTGCGGTGGGAAGACCTCGGGCAGGGCGAGCAGCGCGCCGACCACGCCCGGTGCGGTGTCCGGCACGGCGGCGAGCGCCTCCCGGATCCGGTTCGCCAGGGGGTCGTCCAGGTGCAGTGGGGCGCCGCTGTCGGCGTACCCCCTCGCGAAGCGCATCCATGCGGCCAGGACGAGGATCGCCCAACCGGGAGTCTCGCCGGTTTTCCGCCGGTCGGCGATGGTGCCGAGCAGGCGGTGCGGGAGTTTCTGGGTGCCGTCCATCGCGACCTGGAGGTTGCGGTGGCCGAGCTCGCGGTTGGCGAACCGGCCGAGGGCGGTCTCGCCGTAACCGGCAACGGTGACGCCGGGTGGTGGTTCGACGGTGGGCGCGATGTCCTCGGCGATGAACCGGCGCAGCACCGCCGGCAGTCCGGGGATCTCCAGGGAGTCGGCGATCAGCTCGCGGCCCGCCAGTGCCCCGAGATAAGCGCATGCCGAGTGGACCGCGTTGAGGGCCCGCAGTTTCAGCTTCTCCCACGAGGTGACGTCGTCGGTCATGATCGCGCCGACCCGGTCCCAGTCCGGCCGCCCACCGGGGAAGTCGTCCTCGATCACCCACTGGGTGAACTGTTCGGCGACCACCGGCACGGCGTCGTCGGCGCCGAGGGCGACGGCGGCCCGGCGGATGTGCCCGGCGCTGGTGGCCGGCACGATCCGGTCGACCATGGTGGCCGGGAACGCCACCCCACCCGGCAGTTGCGCGCCGGCGACGTCGAGCGCCTGCTCGACCAGACCGCGGATCCGCGGGCCGTTGCCCATCAGGTTGTCGCAGCAGAGCACGGTCAGCGGTCCGCCACCGGCGGCCTGCCGCCGCAGCAGACCACGGACGAGCAGCGCGGGTACGGTCGTCGGCGGCGCGTGCCCGGTCAGCTGGGCCCGCAGCTCGTCGTCGAGCAGCAGCCGCCCGCCCGGGTCGAGCCGGTACGCCTTCTCGGTCACGGTCATCGACACGATCCGCACCGCGGGGTCGGCGATCGCCGCGACCACCCCGTAGGGATCACCGGCGGCGTGCCCGAACCCGGCCAGGATGCCTACCGCCTTGGCCCGGTCCGCCCCGTCGCCGACGGTCAGGACGCTGTACAGCCCGTCCTGGGCACGCAGCTTGTCGAGGATGTCGCGGGAGCGCGGCGCGACCCCGATGATGCCCCAGTCGCCACCCGACGCGGCGACCGCGGACTCGGTGAAGACGGCCTGGTGGGCCCGGTGGAACGCGCCGAGTCCGAGGTGGACCACGCCGGGCCGCACCGACCCGGGGACGACGGCCGGCCGGGACGCCTCGGGCAGCGACGTGAGCGCCCCGCGGTCGAGGCGGTAGGTGACCGTCATGGTTTCCCGTCCAGCCGGAAGACCCGCTTCGGCAGGTGGTAGGCCAGGTCGGCGATGGTCTCGGCGGCCTCGTCGAGCGGCAGCGTGCCCTCGGCGACCAGCTTGGCGAGGTATCCGGCGTCGACCCGGCGGGCCACGTCGTGCCGGGCCGGGATGGAGCAGAACGCCCGGGTGTCGTCGACGAAGCCGGAGGTGTTGTAGAAGCCGGCCGTCTCGGTGACCGTTTCCCGGAACCGGCGCAGTGCGTTCGGGCTGTCCAGGAACCACCACGGCGCGCCGAGGTAGAGCGACGGGTAGCCGCCGGCGAGTGGGGCGAGCTCCCGGCTGAACGCGGTCTCGTCCAGGGTGTAGAGCACCACCCGCAGCCGGGGGTCGGTGCCGTGCGCGTCGAGCAGCGGCCGCAGCGCGTGCACGTAGTCGGTGGCCGACGGGATGTCGCCGCCGGTGTCCCGGCCGTGCCGTTCGTAGAGGTCCCGGTTGTGGTTGCGGACCGAGCCCGGGTGCAGCTGCATGACCAGGCCGTCGTCGAGCGACATGCGGGCGAACTCGACGAGCATGTGCCCCCGGAACGTCTCGGCGTCGGCCTCGCTCGCACCGCCACCGAGGGCCTTGCGGTAGAGGACGGCGGCCTCGGCGTCGTCCAGGACCACGGTCCGCGCGGTGAGGTGGCCGTGGTCCGAGCTGGTCGCGCCGGCCTCGATGAACGCCTGGCGGCGGCTGCGCAGCGCGGCCAGGAACCCGGCGTAGGTGCCGACGTCCAGGCCGGTCAGCGCGCCGAGCTCGGCGACCCGTCCGGCCCAGCCCGGCCAGTCCGGGTCGACCAGGTTGTCCGGGCGGAAGGTGGTGATCACCCGTCCGCCGGGGCCGCCCCAGCCGTCGGCGGCGAGTTTGGCGTGTGCCTGCAACTCGTCCAGAGGGCTCTCGGTGGTGGCCAGGACCTCGATGTTGAACTTCGTGAACAGCGCGCGCGGCCGGTACTCGGGCTCGGCCAGGCGGGCGGACAGCTCGTCGTAGATCTCGTCGGCGGTGTCGGCGCCCAGCCGGGCCGAGATGCCGAAGACGCCGGCGAGGACCTTCTCGGTCCAGAGCCGCGACGGGGTGCCCCGGAAGAGTCGCCAGTTCTCCGCCAGCAGCCGCCAGATCGCCCGGCCGTCGGTCTCCACCGCCGAGCCGTCCACACTGGGCACGCCGAGGCGGGCCGGCGGGATGCCCTGGCTGGCCAGCATCCGGGTGACGTAGTGGTCGGGGACCACGAAGAGCCGGGCCGGGTCGGGAAAGGGCTGGTCGTCGGCGAGCAGCACCGGGTCGACGTGCCCGTGCGGGCTGATCAGGGGCAGATCCTTCGCGTGCTGGTACAGCTCGCGGGCGATCTGCCGCTGGGCCGGCTCGGCGGGGAGGAGGTGGTTCTCGTCGGTCACCTGTTGTCCTTGAGATCGAGGAGGTCTTGCACGCGGATGGCCTGGCCCTGGACCAGGGACTCGTTGGCGGCGAGGCCGGTGAGCAGGGCGCGGGCGCCGTCGACGGCACCGGCGGTACGGCCGAGCGGATCCGCGGGGGCGTCCGGGCGGATCAGGTCGGCGAGCATCCGCACGTCCGCTCCGCCGTGCCCGTGCCGGGACAGCCCGTCCACCGCGATCTCCCGCGGCGGCGCCCAGAACGGCCGTACCAGCAGCCGTTTGAAGCCTTTCTCGGCGTCCGACTCGGCGCCCGGCTCGCCCTTGACGCCGGCGGCGGCGCCCGGCGCGACGTGGTCGCTCTCCACCACCTCCAGCTCGAGGCGGCCGCGGCTGCCGTTGAACATCACCCGGTAGCCCTCCCACGGGGCGTACGCGGTGAGGTGGTAGCTCATCGACGCGCCGCCGGCGTAGCGGACCAGCACTGCCATGTCGTCCTCGATGGTCACGCCGGGGGCGAACACGTTGCGGTCGCGGTGGTAGCCGTCGTGGCCCTCGGCGTCGAGATAGAGCTCCTTCATCGCCGGCTCGTCGGTCATCCGCAGCGCGAACGGGTCGCCGTCGGCGTCGGCCGCGCCGTGCGCCCGGTCGTAGTCGCGGGCGTACCCGTGCCTGCGTCCCTGATCGCCGTAGAAGAACAGCCGGCCGGCCGCGAACACCTGATCCGGGCTGTCGTCGAGCCACCAGTTGACCAGGTCGAAGTGGTGGCCGGCCTTGTGCACGAGCAGGCCACCGGAGTTCTGCTTGTCGCGGTGCCAGCGGCGGAAGTAGTCGGCGCCGTGCCGCACGTCGAGCAGCCACTCGAAGTGGACCGAGCCGATCTCGCCGATCTCGCCGGAGGAGACGACCCGCTTCACCGCCTCGTGCAACGGGTTGTAGCGGTAGTTGAAGGTGACCCGGACGTCGCGCCCGGTGCGCTGCTGCGCGTCCAGGATGCGGCGGCATCCGGCGGCGTCGACGGTCATCGGTTTCTCGGTGATGGCGTCGCAGCCGGCTTCGAGGGCGGCCACCACGTAGTGGTCGTGATAGCGGTCCACGGTCGCGACCAGCACCACGTCGACGCGTTCGCGCTTGAGCATCTCGGTGAAGTCGGCCGCGTCGTAGACGGGCACGGGCTTGGCGAGCCGCTTGTTGTGGGCGGCCAGCCGGGCGGGATTGGTGTCGGCCATGGCCACCAGCTCGGCCACGTCCGCGTGGTCACCGGTGATCGCCCGGACGAACATTCCAGCCCGTGCGCCGGCGCCCACGAGGGCGTACCGGCGGGGTGGGGACGGGGGCATTCCGTCGCCTCCATTCGGCAAACGTTTGCAACAGATTAGGGACGGAAGCACGAGCGAAGTCAATGCGTAACACGGATTTGTCCAGATTTGACCCAGCCAGAACACGATCTTGAAATGGAAGCGACATAGAAGGGCGTTGACACCACCGCAACCGTTTGCATTAATGGCTGTCACCAAGAGATCCGGGTCACACCGAATCGCCAGCAAGGAGGGCACCGTGGCCGTGACGATCCGGGACGTCGCCAGAGCGTCCGGAGTGCACATCTCCACGGTGTCGCGCACGTTCTCCGCACCCCATCTGGTCAACCCCGAGACGCGTTCCCGGGTCCTGGCCACCGCGGAGCAGCTCGGTTACCGCCCGAACCGGGCGGCCCGGGCGCTGATCACCGGACGTACCCACAACATCGGCCTGATCGTGGCCGATATCGCGAACCCGTTCTTCCCGCCCTTGATCAAGGCGGCCGAGACCCACGCCCGGCGGCGGGACTACCACGTCTTCGTCGCCGACACCGACGAGGATCCGATCGTCGAGCTCGACCTGGTGCAGGCCCTGGCCAAGCAGGTCGACGGGATCCTCCTGTGCAGTCCCCGGATGAGCGACGACCAGATAGAACAGGTGCGCCGTGAGGTGCCACTGGTCGTCGTCAACCGCATGATCACCGGCTTGCCCGCGGTGGTCATGGATGTGGGACACGGCGCCCGGGAAGCCGTGCGCCACCTGCTCGGCCTGGGCCACCGACACCTGGTCTACCTGGCCGGGCCACGTGGCTCATGGACCAACCGGGAGATCCGCCGGGCCGCCGGGGCCACCACCCGGGCAGCCGGCGCGGATCTGACCGTCCTCGGCCCCAACCAGCCGGTCGAGGAGACCGGCGCCGCGGCCGCCGAGGCTGTCCTGCGCACCGGTGCCACCGCGGTGCTCGCCTACAACGACCTGATGGCCATCGGCCTGCTCCAGTCGTTGCAGGACCGCGGTGTCGACGTCCCCGGGCAGGTGAGTGTCGTCGGCATCGACGACATCGCGTACAGCGGGCTGGTCCGGCCACGGCTGACAACCGTGGCGAACCCGACCGCGGCCGCCGGCCGAACCGCCGTCGACATGCTGCTCCAGCAGGGCGACGACGGGGCGACCGGGCAGGTCACGCTCCGGACCGACTTGATCATTCGCAACTCCACCGGCCCGGGGCCGTACGCCCCGGCCGTCGCGCTCAACGCTGAGGTTGCCGCAACCGTCAAGGAGTGACGAAACCCCATGACCGCATACCACCCCCTTCCCCGCCGCCGCGTGCTCAGCGGTGTCGTGGCCGCCATGCTGGCCCTTCCCCTGGCCCTCGGCGCCTGTAGCAGCGACGACAGTGCCGCCGACGACGGCAAGGTCGAGCTGAGCTTCTTCTGGTGGGGAGGCGAGGCCCGTGCCCAGCTCACCGAGCAGGCGCTCGCCCTCTACACGCAGAAGCACCCGGAGGTCACGTTCAAGAAGACGTGGCAGGCCAACCAGGGCTACTTCGACAAGCTGGCCACCCTGACGGCCGGCAACGACGCCCCGGACATCTTCCAGATCGACGACAACTACCTGGCCGAGTACGCGACCCGCAACGTCACGGCCGACCTGTCGGAGTACACCAAGTCTGGGAAGATCGACACGGCCAAGTTCCAGAAGGGCCTGATCGACTACGGCACCGTCGACGGGAAGCTGGCCGGCCTCGCGCCCGGCGAGAACACCCAGGGCCTGGTCTACAACAAGGCCAAGCTGGACGCCGCCGGGGTCGCCGTGCCCACCACCGGGCAGACCTGGGAGGAGCACATCGCCTGGGCCAAGGACGCCGCCACCAAGACCAAGGTGGCCGGCACCATGGACCCGAGCGCCGACTACAAGGCGTTCTGGCTGTGGCTGCGCCAGCAGGGCAAGGAGCTGTACAAGGGCAGCGAGCTCGGCTTCACCCAGGCCGACGTGCAGGCCTGGTTCGAGCTGTGGAAGGGCGCCCGCGACGGCCAGTCCACGCCGACCCCGGACGTGATCCACGAGGGCAACGCCACCGACGTCACCAAGCAGCTGGTCGTCACCAACAAGGCGCTCACCTCCTGGGTGTGGGCCAACCAGCTGCCCGAGCTGCAGAAGAACACCAAGGACGACCTGGCCGTGATCGCCTACCCGGGTGACGCGACCAAGCAGTGGGCCCGCGCCTCGATGTACTTCTCGGTCTACCGCGGCAGCAAGCACAAGGACGTCGCCGCCGACGTGCTCAACTTCCTGGTCAACGACCCGGAGGCGGGCAAGATCCTGGGCACCGACCGTGGCCTGCCGGCCAACCTCGACATCCGCACCCAGGTCGCCGCGTCGACGGACAACGCGGCGATGAAGGAGACCATCGCGGTCATGGACGAGCTGGGCAAGAACTTCGGCCCGGCGCCGACGGTTCCGCCGAAGGGCCACAGCACGGTGCGCTCCGAGCTGATCAAGGCCGCTGAGGAGGCCCAGTACGGCCGCGCCACCCCCGCCCAGGCAGCCGAGCAGTTCTTCGCCGCCAGCCAGGCCGCGATCAAGCGGTGAGTCCCATGGCAACAACAACGGCCCGGCCCTCGTCGACCCGGCCGCCGGCCGGCCCCGCCGCTGCTCAGCGGCGGGGCCGCCCCGCCAAGCACCGGACCGACGGCGTCGCCGGCTACCTCTTCCTCTCCCCCTGGCTGCTCGGGCTGCTGACCATCACGGCCGTCCCGATGCTGATGTCGCTGTACCTCAGCTTCACCAACTACGACGTCCTCTCCGACTGGGAGTCGATGAAGTGGGTGGGGCTGGACAACTACCGCACGATGTTCACCGAGGACCCGTCGTTCTGGCACGCGGTCCAGACCACTCTGGTGTTCGCCCTGGTGGCGACGCCGCTGAAGCTGGCCGCCGCGCTCGGCGTGGCGCTCCTGCTGAACCGTTCGTTCAAGGCCGCCGGCCTGTTCCGTGGCCTGTTCTACCTGCCGTCGCTGCTCGGTGGCAGCGTGGCGCTGGCCATCGTCTGGGTCAACATGTTCAACCGGGACGGCGCGTTCAACTCGTTCCTGAGCTGGTTCGGCATCGAGGGCAAGGCCTGGGTCAACGACCCGGACTTCGCGCTGGGCACGCTGATCCTGCTGGCCGTCTGGCAGTTCGGCGCCCCGATGGTGATCTTCCTGGCCGGCCTGAAGCAGGTGCCGGTCGAGCTCTACGAGGCGGCGTCGGTGGACGGCGCGAGCACAGTGCGCAAGTTCTTCAACATCACGCTGCCGATGCTGTCCCCGGTGATCTTCTTCAACCTGGTGCTCGAGACGATCAACGGCTTCCAGGGCTTCACCTCGGCGTTCGTGCTCTCCAACGGCACCGGTGGCCCGGTCGACTCGACCCTCATGTACACCCTGCACCTCTACATCAAGGGCTGGAACGAGTACCAGATGGGCTACGCGTCCGCGATGGCCTGGGTGTTCCTGCTCGCGATCGGCCTGGTCACCGCCGTCGTCTTCCGGACCGGCAGGTTCTGGGTGCACTACTCGGACGGAGAAGACTGATGACCCTCCAGCGCCTGGCCCGGCCTCTCACGCTGGTCCTGCTCTCGGCGGTGGTGCTCTACCCGCTGGTGTGGATGCTCGGCAGCTCGTTCAAGAGCCAGGAGGAGGTCCTCAACAACATGGGGATCCTCCCGAACGTGTGGACACCCGGCAACTACAGCGCGGGCTGGACCAACTTCGACGTCAGCTTCGGGCGGTTCTTCGTCAACAGTGCGCTCGTCGCGGGGCTGACCGTGGTCGCCAACTGCGTCTCCTGCCTGCTGGCGGCGTACGCCTTCGCCCGGCTCAAGTTCAAGCTGCGCGGCTTCTGGTTCGCCATCATGATCGGGACGCTGCTGCTGCCCGGGCACGTGCTGATCGTCCCGCAGTTCGTGATGTTCAAGACGTTCGGCTGGGTGGGCGGCGACTGGCCGTACGCGCCGCTGATCGTCCCGCAGCTGCTGGCCACCGAGGCGTTCTTCGTCTTCCTGATGGTCCAGTTCATGCGGGGCGTGCCCCGCGAGCTCGACGAGGCCGCGATCATCGACGGATGCACCCCGTTCGGGGTGTTCCGGCACGTCATCCTGCCGCTGTCCCGGCCGGCGCTGGTGTCGACGGCGATCTTCTCGTTCATCTGGACCTGGAACGACTTCTTCCGCCAGCTGGTCTACCTCTCCGACCTGGAGAAGTACACCGCCCCGGTGGCGCTGACGCTCTTCATCGACTCGAGCGGGCAGTCCTCGGTGGGTCCGATGTTCGCCATGTCGGTGCTGTCGCTGGCCCCGGTCTTCCTGTTCTTCGTGGCCTTCCAGCGCCTGCTGGTCGAGGGCATCAACACGTCGGGCCTCAAGGGATGACACGTTTCTTCAGCCGCCCGCTCGCCGCTTCGGCGGCGGGCGGCGCGCCCCTCCCGGTTTCCCCGGCCTTCTCCGGTACGGGTGAGGGCGCGCCCTCCTCCTCCGCGCCCTCGTCCTCCGCGGCTGGTGGAAGCGCCCCGGACTGGCCGGGCGAGGACGAGCCCGAGCCGCGCCCCGATTGGCGGGAACGGTTCGCCCTCGGCACCGACCTGGCCCTGATCGGGATCGTGGTGACCGCGGCCGCGCTGCCGTTGCTGACTCTGACCGCCGCGCTGGCCGCCGGGTCCACCGCCGTGCACCACCGCTACCGGAACGGCCGCCTGCCCGCGTTCCGCCCGCTGCTGCGCCAGTACCTCCGCTCGATCCTGCCCGGCATCCCGTTCGTGCTGGTGGCCGCGCTGCTGCTGATCGACCTGATGGCGCTGGCCCGCGGCCTGGTGCCCGGCGGCACCCCGGTCCTGCTGATCACCGGTGGTGTCGCGGGACTGCTGGCCGGGGTGGCCACGCTCGCCCTGGTGGCCGTCGGCCGTGACCCGGAGACCCCGTGGCGGGCCGCCCTGTCCTGGTCGTGGAGCCGGATGTCGGCCCGCCCGTGGGCGGCGATCGCACCCGCGCTGGCCGGGGTGCTCGCGTTCTTCCTGGCTCTGTCGGTGCCGGCGACGATCCCGCTGGTGATCGGCTTCCACCTGTTCGCGGCGCACGTAATCAGCGACCGGCTGGCGCCGCCGTCGTCGATCCGCGGCGGCCACCACCCCTCGGCGTGACCCGGGTCACAGTGGAGCAACCTCGGGGGCCGGTGCGGACACTACGGGCCGATCGGCCCGACCATCCCGCCCCCGAGGTACGCGTGCACCAGACATCCGTCTCCGCCTTCCGCGTGGCCCGGCCCGGGCCGTCGCGGCCACGCCGGCCACCGCCTCCACCCCGCCGGCCGGCGTCCCCCCAGTGCCCTTCCGGTTACCGCTAGGACCACGAGCCGTCGCCCACACGCCTTATCCACCCGCGAAAACCGATCTGAGCGACGGCCGGCGGTCTCAGCCGTCGCCCACACGCCTTATCCACCCGCGAAAACCGATCTGAGCGACGGCCGGCGGTCTCAGCCGTCGCTCACACGCCTCACCGCACCCCGATAAGCGCTCTGAGCGACGGCCGGCGGTCTCAGCTCAGCTTCGAGCCGCTCGTCACCGGGTCGCCGCTGCCCAGGTAGAAGATGCCGGGCAGCCCGTCGGTCTCGAAACCCTTGCTCACGTTGTTGCGCAGCGTCGAGTTACGGATGGTCAGCGTGCCGGTCCGGTCGTTGCTGACGAAGAAGATCGCGCCACCACCCTCGTTGGCCTTGTTCTTCTCCACCACGGTTCCGTTGAGCGTCAGCTTGTACGTGTCCCCGTCCTGGTAGATCGCGCCCCCGCTGCCACCGCCGGGTGTGCCGTCGCGGGCCGGGTTCGCGCCGTTGCCGACCGCCGAGTTGCCGGAGAAGACGCTGTTCAGGATGGTCCACGAGACGTGGATGCTGCTCAGCGCGCCACCGTTGGAGCACACGCCGCCGGTGAAGGTGCTGCCGGTCACGTACACCGGCTGGTTCCCGCCCTGAAGCCGCACCCGGATCGCGCCGCCGCCGATGTCGGGGCCGGTGCCCGCGCACCTGTTGTCGGTGAACCGTGAGTTGATCACCCGCAGGCCGCCGCCGTTGGCGAAGATCGCGCCGCCGCCGCCCAGCTCGTCGGTCGGGTCGGTGGCGTTGCCCTTGGCGAACACCAGGTTCTGCACGGTCAGGCGCGGGGTCACCTTGTCGTGGCAGTGCCCGCTGGCCGGGCTCACGCCCTGCGCGGTGTCACAGACGTTCATGTAGAGGATGCGCCGTTTCCCGCCGCCGCTCAGGGTCACCCGGCCACCGCCATCGAGGACCACCTTGGCCACCGGGTTGCGGACCTTCGCGGTCGCGGTCATCGTGATCGTCACCGGTGCCGGGCCGCAGTCGAAGGTGATGATGCCGCCGGCCGCGACCGCCTTCACCACCGCGGCGGAGGTGCAGCTCGCCGGGGTGCCGTCGCCGATCGTACGATCAGGGTCGCTTGTGTCGACCGGCTTCGCCGCCGCCGGGATGGCCGCCTTGCCCGACGCGTTGCCGGGTTTCGGAAGGGTCTTGACCGTCGCCTTCGACGGCGACGGGGTCGGCGAGCCGGACGTCGACGGCGACCCGGAGGCCGACGGCGCGTTCGCCGAAGCGACGGGCGCCGACGCCACGCCGCCCTCGGTCGCCGGTGCGGGCGTCGCGGCGACCGTGTCGGCCGCCGGCGTCTCGCCGGACTGGCAGGCGGCCAGGCTGCCGGCGACGAGCAGGGTCAGAACGATCCGTCGGAATGCCACCGGGAGATGCTACGGCGGACGGTTCGCGCCCGCTGCCCGCCGTCCGGCCACATCAGCGCCGCCCGGCCGGACCGCGCCGATCGACTCGATGTCTCCGGCCTGGCCCGGGGAGTCGCCGTCCATGAACCGGGCCGGCCGGGAATCAGTGATCTCGGCAAGACCGGTTGATCGCCGTCGCCCGGCCGGGAACAATCGCCGGGTGGACATCAGGACGGCGACCACCGGCGACATCCCCGCGATCGTCGAGATCGGACGGCTGACCTGGCCGCCCACCTACGCCTTCGCCGGGGCCGACTACATCGCGCACGGCCTGGCCAGCTGGTGGTCACCCGAGGCGGTGGCGCGCAGCCTGGACACCACGACGGTCCTCGTCGCCTCCGGCGCCTCCGGTCCGGTCGCCACCGGCAACATCGACATGCGGGGCGAGACACCGATCATCTGGAAGCTGTACGTGCTGCCCGCGGCCCAACGCTCCGGAGCGGGGTCCGCGCTGCTCGAGGCCCTGATCTCGTACGCCCCGTCGTCCCCGGTCCGGCTGTCGCACCTCGATGGGAACACTCCGGCGGCCCGGTTCTACGCCGCCCACGGTTTCACCGAGCTGCGCCGCGAGCCGGCCACCCGGCCCGGCTGGCCGGACAGTATCTGGCTGGAGCGCCCACCCACGTGACCCCAGCCCGCGTGGTCAGGAGGCGCCGCCGCGGCGGTGTTCGAAGATCAGGTAGGTCTCGGTGCCGGCGATCAGACGGGTGCCGCTCAGGCGCTCGGTGATCACGGCCCGCAGGTCGTCGACGTCGGCGCAGGCCACGTGCAGCAGGAAGTCGTAGGAGCCGGAGACGAAGTAGACGTCGCGGACGGCCGGGATGCCGGCCAGCGACTCGGCGAAGCGGCCGATCGCCTCACGGGCGTCCGAGCGCACCCGGACGGCGATCATCGCCTGGATCGGGCGGCCGATCCAGGCCGGATCGACGTCGGCGTGGAAGCCCCGGACGGCGCCCAGCTCGCGGAGCCGGCGGATCCGGGTGAGGCAGGTCGACGGGGCGATGCCGACCCGGTCGGCGAGGGCGTTGTTGGGCATCCGGCCGTCGGCCTGGAGGAGGCTCAGCAGCTCCAGATCGATGTTGTCGAGGCCTCGAACATCCTTCGGCAGATCGGTCACTTTCGGCCGCCGCTGCGAAGGATCTGCACCTGGACTGTTACGGACAGAATCTTCTTCGCTCGACTTGCCGGTCCACTGCACAACGTTCCACCCTATCGCCATCACTTGGTGACGGAAGGAAAGTCCCATGCACATCGGCGTGCCGGCAGAGGTCAAGAACCACGAGTACCGGGTGGCGATCACCCCGGCCGGCGTGGTGGAGGCGGTTCGACACGGGCACACCGTGTCGGTGCAGGCCGGCGCCGGAGTGGGATCCGCCATCACCGACGAGGACTACGTGGCCGCCGGCGCGGCCATCCTGCCGGACGCCGACGCGGTGTGGGGCGCGGCCGACATGATCCTCAAGGTCAAGGAGCCGATCGCGTCCGAGTACCACCGGCTGCGCGCCGGGCAGGTGCTCTTCACCTACCTGCACCTCGCGGCCGACGCCGAGGGCACCAAAGCGCTGATCAACAGCGGGACGACCGCGATCGCGTACGAGACGGTGCAGCTCGCCGACGGGTCGCTGCCGCTGCTCGCCCCGATGTCGGAGGTGGCCGGCCGGCTTGCTCCGCAGGTCGGCGCGTACAGCCTGATGCGCAACAGCGGCGGCCGCGGCGTGCTGCCCGGCGGGGTGCCGGGGGTCGCGCCGGCCGCGGTGACCGTCATCGGCGGTGGCGTCTCCGGCGTGAACGCGGCGACCATCGCGCTCGGTCTCGGCGCCGACGTCACCATCCTCGACCTGAGCCTGCCCCGGCTGCGGCAGATCGACGCGCAGTTCGGCGGGCGGGTGAAGACGCTGGTGTCGAACTCGTACACGATCGAGCAGTCGGTGCTGGCCGCCGACATGGTGATCGGCGCGGTGCTGGTGCCCGGCGCGAAGGCCCCGACGCTGGTCAGCAACGACCTGGTGAAGCGGATGAAGCCGGGTTCGGTGCTGGTCGACATCGCGATCGACCAGGGCGGCTGCTTCGAGGACTCGCGGGCCACCACGCACCAGGACCCGGTGTACCGGGTGCACGAGTCGGTCTTCTACTGCGTGGCCAACATGCCGGGCGCGGTGCCGAACACCTCGACGTACGCGCTGACCAACGCGACCCTCCCGTACGTGCTGCGGCTGGCCGACCTGGGCTGGCGGGACGCGCTGCGGGCCGACCCGGCGCTCGCCCTCGGACTGAACGTGCACGCCGGCGTCCTCACCAACGACCTGGTCGGATCAGCTCTCGGGCTCCCCACCGAGACCGTCAGCTCGGTTCTGGCCTGATCCGGCCACTCCCCGCGCGCCCTCCGCCTGTCTGGCCTCCGGTCATGTGACGTCCGGTCATGTGACCCCGGTCTTGTGGCGGAGGGCGCGCTTCCACAGGAGAGCGCTTTTCTATTAGGAAACCTTGCTTTATATTTTTGTCACATCCATCGATAGACGTTCATCTTTGGGGAGTGACATGCGCCGACTCATCACCCTCCTCGCGGTAGCCCTGCTGGGCGCCGCCGGATCGCTCCTGGTCGTGACGCCGGCCTCGGCTCACGGCTACGTCTCCTCACCGCCCAGCCGGCAGGCGCTCTGCGCCCAGGGCCGGGTCGCCTGCGGGCAGATCAAGTACGAGCCGCAGAGCGTCGAAGGTCCCAAGGGCCTGCGGAACTGCCACGGCAACAACTCGGTGTTCGCCGAGCTCAACGACGACAGCAAGGGCTGGCCGGCCACCAACGTCAGCAGCACGCAGACGTTCACGTGGATCAACACGGCCCGGCACGCGACCGCCAGCTGGGAGTACTTCATCGGCGGCACGCGGGTCGGCTACTTCGCGGGCAACAGCCAGCAGCCGCCGGCGACGCTCTCGCACACGGTCAACCTGAGCGGGTTCTCCGGACGGCAAAAGGTCCTCGCCGTCTGGACCATCTCCGACACGACGAACGCGTTCTACTCCTGCATCGACGTCAACATCGGCGGCGGTGGCGGCGGTCCCACGACTCCCCCGCCGTCCGGCTCGTGCACGGCGCCGGCCTGGAGCAGCGGCACGGTGTACGTCGGGGGCAACCTGGCGTCGCACAACAGCCGCACCTGGCGGGCCAAGTGGTGGACGCAGGGCGAGACGCCCGGGGTCGCCGACGTCTGGGCCGACCAGGGCGCCTGCTGAGTTCCGGGGCCGCTTTCCAGGAAGCGGCCCCGTCCTCGGAACGCCACCAGGACACCACGATCCGACCGGGTCCGCGGCTCTGCCCCCTCTGCTCCGGGCCGGGACCCGGTTCGGCTCCGGGTCGTGCTCGGAGCTGTCAGCGGGCCTCGTGGATCAGGATCGCGATCTGGACCCGGTTCGAACATCCCAGTTTGTCCAGCAGCCGGGAGACGTACGCCTTCACGGTCGGGATGCTCATGTGCAGCTCAGCGCCGATCTCCGCGTTGGACCGACCGGTGGCGACGGCCTCCGCGACGATCCGCTCGCGTCCGGACAACCGCCGCAGGGTCGCTGCCGCACGGGCACGCCGCTCGGAATCGGCCGGCGACACCCCGCCGCCATCCTGATCAACGGGCGCGTCACTCCCGGCAACGTCCCGGCCGCCGCCGCTACCGCTGCCACCGCTGCCACCGCTGCTGCCGGTGCTGCCGGTGCTGCCGCTGCTGCCGCTGCTGCCGCTGCCGCCGGTGCTGCCGCCATCGCCGCTGCCGCCGGTGGCCCGGCCGACCGCGTAGTCGATCAGGCGAGGTAGCACTGCCGGAGCCAGGATCGACTCGCCTGCGGCGGCCCGGCGTACCGCGCTCAGGATCTCAGTCGGGGCGATGTCCTTGAGCAGGAACCCGTTGGCGCCCAGCCGCAGCGCGCCGAGCAGATACTCGTCGGTGTCGAACGTGGTCAGCACGATGATCGCGGGTTCCGGCCCGTCGCGGCGCAGCGCCTCGGTGGCGGCCAGACCGTCCATCCGGGGCATCCGGACGTCCATCAGCACCACGTCGGGTTTCAGGCGGCGGGCCATGTCGACCGCCTCGGCGCCGTCGCTCGCCTCACCGATGATCTCGACCTCCGGCGCCGCGCCCAGAACCAGTGACAGGCCGACCCGGACCAGCGGGTCGTCGTCGGCGATCAGGACCCGGACGGAGTCGGCCATGGCATCCAGGCTTCCAGATCGAAGGTGAGCCCGGCCCTCGGGTCTCCGTGAACCCCGTGCCGTAACCGCCCGCCCAGCAACTCGACCCGCTCGGTCAGGCCCAGCAGCCCACTACCGGCCCCGGGAACGAGCGCGCCCCGGGCGTGGGCCGACGGCAACCGGTTGGAGAGGTGAATGTGCAGGTCACCGGTGGAGGACTGCGCCAGGAGAAGGGTCACCGGGCTGCCGGGGGCGTGTTTGCCGGCGTTGGTGAGGCCCTCCTGGACCAGGCGGTAGACCGTGCGGCTGAGCGAGGCGCTGAGCGCCGGCCCGGTCAGGTCGTTGGTCGCCGTCACGGTCATGCCCGCCGCCCGGGCGTCGCCGATCAGATCGTCGAGGTGGCTCACGCCGGGCTGCGGGCGCAGGGCGTCGCCGGGGCCGGCTCGCAGGACACCGAGGATCTCGCGCAGGTCCTCGAGGGCGTGGTGGGCACTGTCCCGGATGGTCGCGGCCGCCTTGGCCACCTCCTCCGAAGTGAGGTCGGGGCGGATCTGCAAGGCGCCGGCATGCAGGCTGACCATGGAGATCCGGTGGGCGAGGGCGTCGTGCATCTCGCGGGCGATCCGTTCGCGTTCGCGGGCGCGGGACTGCTCGGCCCGCAGGTGCGCTTCCGTCTCGGCCCGCATGGCGCGTTCCCGCAGTGACTCGATCAACTCCCGCCGGGAACGTGCGGCGATCCCGAGGGCCACCGTGGCGGCGAGGACCGCCACGGTCAGGACGAAGCTCACCACCGAGCGCTCCGCCGGCGACAACGTCGGGTCCGGGTAGATGATCGAATACGCGATCCCGCCGACCAGGTTGAGCAGGACGATCACGATCACCGGGCGGCCACGTCGTAGCGAGATCACCGTGAACAGCCCGATCAGCGCGGCGATCCCGGCGCCGTCGGCGAAGACCGACGCCACCATCAGGAAGATCGCCACGCCCATCGGATGGCTGCGCCGCCACCACAGCGCCAGCGACAGGGCGCACCCGGCCACGAAGTGCAGGAACATGGCGTCGTCGGAGAGCCCGCGGACCGTCGCGGCGTCACCGATCAGCAGCAGCCCGCCGAACCACGAGACCAGGATCGCCGCCACGTCCCAGGCCCGCCCGCTGGTCAGCCGCCCACGCCGGCCGGACGGCGCCGACGAGGGCGGGGGCGCAAGCGAGGGTGCACTGGCCGGAGCGGGTGAGGCCGCCGGCACCCCCGTGAGTGCGGGCTGAGAAGTCATGAGCGCACCAGCGGCCGCCAGAGCTGACGGTCGCCGTCGTCGCGGACCGCGTAGCCGAGTTTCTCCAGGGAGTCGCGCAGCTCGGCGGCCTCGCGCGGAGCCTTCTTGCGGAGGGCGACGGCGCGGGCGGACAGGACCGCCTCGACGGCGACCGGGAGCCGTTCCGTCCCGGGGACCCACTGCTGGTAGAGCCCGGTGAACGGATCCTCCTCGCGCCAGGGATAGCCATACGCGGTGAAGGTCCGTTTCAGTGGGCCGCTCTCGGCCTGTGGCTCGCCGTGGAACAGCTGGCGGGACTCGTGGTCGAGGATCACCAGGAAGCTACCGTCCATGAAGACGACGTCGATCTGCGGGCGGGCCAGGGACACCGCCCGGTCACCGGTCTCCAGGCGCACCTCGATCGATCCGATGGTCACCCGGGTGCTGCGGCGCACGATCTCCACGCTGGCGAGCGCGCCGAACACGGCCAGGATGAGGGCCTGGACCGCGACTTTCCACCACGTGTCGACCGACCCGGCCACCCGCCAAACCACGCCGAGCACCGGGAAGTGCACCGAGACCAGCCAGCGCGCGAGGATGGGCGCGAGGACCGCCACGAGCACACCAGCGGCCGCCGGGCCGAACAGCACCAGGGCACGGCCGACCGGGGAGAACGCGAGCACGGTCGGCTCCCGGCCCGATTTCTCGCCGCTCATCAGGGCCTCCGCTCCGCCGTACCGGATGATGGTTTGACGCTATGCCCAGCGGCGGGTGAGCGGCCAGTTGCCGAAAGTCGATGGTCCGAGACTTTGGTATGTGCCCGCGGTCACGTCTCCGGGATGGCCAGGGCGATGGTCAGCGCGAGCACCCATTGCGGATCGCGGAGCCGCTCCCCGTACAGCTCCCGCAGCCGTGCCATCCGGTAGCGGACCGTCTGCGGATGAACGAACAGCTCAGCCGCGACGTCCTCACGCCGGCCGTGATGCAGCAGCCAGCTGCGCAGCGTCTCGATCAGCTTGGCGGCGGCCGCCCCGCGCTCCCCGGCCAGCGGCGTCAGCGCCCAGGCACGCAGGTCCGCCAGGGCGCTCGGGTCGGCGGTCACCACGACGGCGGCGAGATGATCCTCGGTGTCGGTCACCGCGCCGCCGTCCGGCGGGCCGAGCCGGTACACCCGCACGGCGCGATCCAGCGAGCTGCGCGCCTCGATCCACGGCCGGGCCGGGCCGATCACCACGTTGTGGCCGGTCAGCAGCCGGTTCAGCGTCGGGCGCGAGCAGCCCTGCGGATCCGGCACGAACAAGACCGTCAGACCAGGCAGATCCGGTACGGCGTCCGCGAGCTGCAAGGTGCGGGGGTCGAGCAGGTCGATCACCCATCGTGCCGCGCGCTCGGGCAGCAGCAGCGCGGTGAGGCTCTGTGGCGGCGCCCACTCGGCCTGCTCCGCCAGCCCTTGCAGGACGTGCGCCGGCTCCCCCGCGACCAGCGCCTGGGCCAGCTCCTGAAGCCGCCGCAGCCGGATGCGGCCGGTTGCGGCGAGCTCGTCGGCGTGCCCGGCCACGCTCGCCGCCGACAGCTCGTCGATGTACGCGAAGACGAGCTCCGCGAAATCGGCGATGGTGGCGGCCGGCTGCCCCGCCTCGACACTGATCGCCGCCAGCCCGCGCCACGCCACCCGGGCGCCCACCCGGTAGGCCGCGAGCAGGGCGTCCAGGCTGCGACCGGAGCGGGCCTCGCCACGGCCCAGCGCGTACGCCGCCTCGATCGCCGACGACATCGGGGTGCCCGGGTCGGCGCCGGGCCGGGACACCAGGTTGAGGAAGGTGCCGAGGGCGGCCCGCACGGCGCGGGCGATCTTGTGCCCGAGCGCGCCGGAGAACGGCTCGGCGTACGCCGGCACCTCCTTGATGATCGCCGCGATGGTCTGCGAGGACACCTTGGGGAGGCCGTGCCGGAGCGGGTCGATCACCTCCGTCGGGAGACGATAGGACCGTACGTCACGTAACGGCTGTTTCACGCGGTCTCCCACCATTTCGCCCGACATACCCGGTCCAATCAACCAGGATTGTTCACGTTGCCCCGTAAGTACGGACTCTAGGAGGCCGTGAACGAGCTTCCTTGTCCCCGTCGAACAATTATGCGGCTCCGGATTCACTTCCCCTGGTCAGGACTTTGCATATCCCAGGCAGCAGGCTTGGTCACGTGGCTGTTACCCAGAAGTTGCGCGACGGCGCGTGGCGCGTAGTCGAGCTGATCACCACCCCGGTGGTGCCGGCCGACTACCTCGACGTGATCGCGCCCCTGCGCAACCCGACCGTCCTGCGCGCCCGGATCGACGCGGTGCGCCACGAGACCGCGAAGGCGGTCACCCTGGAGCTGCGCCCGGGGCGCGGCTGGCAGCCCCACAAGCCAGGACAGTATGTACGGCTCGGCGTGGACGTCGACGGGGTCCGCCTGTGGCGTGCCTACTCGGTGAGCAGCGCAGCCGGCCGTGCCGACGGCCGGTTCACGGTCACCGTCAACGCCGTCGAGAACGGCATCGTCAGCTCGTACCTGCTGGCGAACGCCCGTAAGGGCATGCTGGTCCACCTGGATCTGCCGGACGGTGACTTCCAGCTGCCGGAGCGGCGGCCCGCGAAGACGCTGTTCGTGACCGCCGGCAGCGGCATCACCCCGGTGATGGGGATGTTGCGCAGCGCCCTGCACGAGCTGAGCGACGTCGTCGTGGTCCACTCGTCGAGGACGGCCGAGGACGTCGTCTTCGGCGCCGAGCTGCGTGACCTCGCCGCCCAGGGCCGGATCCGGCTGATCGAGCGGCACACCGGCGCCGACGGGCGGCTCAAACCGGCCGGGCTCGCCGACCTGGTGCCCGACCTGTTCGAGCGGGAGACCTGGGCGTGCGGCCCCGGTGAGCTCCTCGACGACCTCCAGGAGCACTGGGCCGACGCGGGCGCCACCGAGCGGCTGCACGTCGAGCGGTTCCGGACCGTCGTGCTGGTCGCCGGGGACGGCGGCACGGTCACCTTCGAGAAGTCCGGCCTGGTCGTGGAGGCTTCCGGCGGCACCTCGATCCTCGACGCCGGTGAGGCCGCCGGGCAGCTGATGAAGTCCGGCTGCCGGATGGGCATCTGCTACAAGTGCGTGCTCCCGATGCGCGAGGGCATCGTCCGTGACCTGCGTGACGGCACCATCACCACCGCCTCCGAGGTGGACGGCGACAAGCCACTGATCCAGACCTGCATCTCGGCTGCCGCCGGCCCGTGCCGGATCGACGCCTGACCCTCTGACCGCTCTCTCTCCGAGGCCGCAACCCTCGGAGCCCCACCCGAGAGCCGCTCCCCCGGCGGGCCGGCTCCCACGAAAGAACGAGGAAGTTCCGTGACGACGCTGCAGCGCAAGGAAGTCAACCCGATCGCCCACCTCTCCCCCGAGGACATCGAGGAGATCGGCCGCGAACTCGACGCCATCCGGGACGAGGTGCTCGCCGTCCGCGGCGAGAAGGACGCGAAGTACATCCGCCGGATGATCGCCATCCAGCGGCGCCTGGAGGTGGGCAGCCGCGCGGTGCTGCTCTTCTCGGTGCTCCCGCCGGCCTGGATCCTCGGCACGATCGGCCTCTCCATCTCCAAGATCCTGGAGAACATGGAGATCGGCCACAACATCCTGCACGGCCAGTACGACTTCATGCGCGACTCGAAGATCCACTCGACCACGTGGGAGTGGGACTTCGCGGCGCCGGCCGAGCAGTGGAAGCACTCGCACAACGAGCTGCACCACAAGTACACGAACGTGGTCGGCCGGGACAACGACCTCGGTTACGGCATCATGCGCGTCGACGAGCAGCAGAAGTGGGCGCCCGCGCACCTCGGCCAGCCGCTCTACAACTTCATCAACGCCTGCCTGTTCGAGTACGGCATCGCCGCCTACGACCTGGAGCTCGGCCGCAACCTGGCCAGCAAGCGCCGCCGCAACAACCCGGACTTCCGGGCCCGGCTGCGCCAGGTCGGCCGCAAGATCCGCAACCAGATGCTGAAGGACTACGTCGCCCACCCGGCCCTGTCGGTGCCGGTCGGCCTGGCCTTCGGCAACCCGTTCGGCGCGTTCTTCGGCACCATGGCCGCCAACGTGGTCGCCAACGTGGTCCGCAACCTGTGGAGCCACTCGGTGATCATGTGCGGCCACTTCCCGAAGGGTGTGGAGACCTTCGAGCGGACCTCGATCACCGGCGAGACCCGCGGCGAGTGGTACCTGCGGCAGATGCTCGGCTCGGCGAACATCTCCGGCAGCAAGCTCATGCACATCATGACCGGCAACCTGTCCCACCAGATCGAACACCACCTCTTCCCGGACCTGCCGGCCAGCCGCTACGCGGAGATCGCGCCGAAGGTGCGGGCCCTCTTCGAGAAGTACGAGCTGAAGTACGTGACCGGGCCGTTCGTCGTGCAGGTGGCCTCGGCGTGGGCCAAGGTCTTCCGCCTGGCCCTGCCGAACCGCAAGCCGACGCGTGCCATCGACCACACGATCCCGCCGCGGCACCCGGCCGAGGCCACCGTCTGACGCCCCACCCTCTGACGCCCACCCGGGGGCGCTGATCCTCAGTCCCGCAACCTGCCCGGCCGCTCACCCGCGGCCGGGCAGCCGCGTCTCCGGAGCCCGTGCCCCCGCAGCCGCGGCGGTCAGTGGTCGGCCTGGGCGTCGGAGAGGCGGGCGATCGTGGCGGTCGCCCGGTGGACGGCGTTCCGGCTGCCCGGTGGGATCACGTCGTCGAGGAAGCCGAAGCGGGCCACCAGCCCGGGGTCGGCGGCGGCCAGACGGGTGGCCCGCCACCAGTCGGCGATGTCACCCCAGCCGGGCGCCGACAGGGAGCCGCCGAAGTGCTGGACCGAGAGGGCGCCGACCAGCGTGGCGAAGGCGACCCGGTCGGCGAGAGGCCAGCCGCCCAGGGTGCCGGTGATGAAACCGGCGGTGAAGACGTCGCCGGCGCCGGTCGGATCGAGGGCCTCCACGGGCACGCCCGGGACCGCCGCCACCTCACCCGTCGTCCCGTCGACAGCCATCGCCCCGTCGCTGCCGCACGTGACCACCACCACCGGGACCAGGCCGGACAGCTTCTCCAGCGCCTGCCGTGGATCGTCGGTGCGGGTGTAGCGCATGGCCTCCACCTGGTTCGGCAGGAAGGCGTGGCAGTCGGACAGGTCGCCCAGCACGTCGCAGGACCACTGCTCGGTCTCGTCCCACCCGACGTCGGCGAACACCATCGTGCCGGTGGCCCGGGCCCGCCGCACCCAGCCGGTGCCCTCCGGCGACAGGCTGACCGCCGCGCTGCGGGCCGCCGGCAGGCCGTTGACCAGGCCGTCCTCGTCGGTCGGGAGCGGATGGCCGTGAGTGATCATGCTGCGGTCGCGGTCGTAGGCCAGCGAGACCGTCACCGGGGAGTGCCAGTCGTCGATCTGGCGGGACGCGGACAGGTCGATGCCCTCCTGGCGGCTCAGCACCCGATGGCAGAACTCGCCGTAGGCGTCCGAGCTCAACGCGGTGCCCAGGCCGGTGTGCAGGCCGAGCCGGCTCGCGGCGACCGCGAGGTTGGCCACCCCGCCGGGGCACGAGCCCATGCCGCTCGCCCAGACCTCCTCGCCGGGCGCGGGCAGCTCACGGAGACCGGTGAAGATCACGTCGAGATAGACGACTCCCGGGACGAAGAGGTCGAGCGGTCGAGCCATCGTCCGATCTTAGCCCCGCTCCTATCGGTCAAGTCGTGATTGATCAGCTCGCCTTTCGCAGGTCGGTGTGGGCGGCACGCAGGGTGTCGACGGAACGGTCGGTGCCCGCCGGCCGGAGGTCGTCGAGCAGGCGCCAGGCCTCGTCCAAGGCTTGGGACAAATCGCCGATCCGCTGGGCGTGCTGACGGCGGACGTCCTCCCGGACCTTCTCGATCCGCCGCATCCAGCCCGCGGCGTTGACGGCCACCGGCGCGGACGAGGCAGGCGCGGACGAGGCAGGCACGGAGGAGGCAGGCGCGGAAGAGGCAGGCGGCGCGACGGCCGCGACCGGGGCGGCGGATTCGGCCGGTGGAGCGACGCCGGGTGGGGCCGGGCCGGCGCCGAGGACGTCGGAGACCGGGACGATCGCGGCGACCGGCCGGCCCCCGTCGACCACGACGGTGATCTGACCGGTCAGCCCGGTGACCCGGACCAGTTGCTGGAAACGCAGGCGAGCCTCAGCGACGGTGAGCTCGATCCGGCGGCGAATCGGAGTTGCTGGTTCTCCCATACCGCGATGATGCGCCGGGGGTATGACAAAAATGCGTGGGGCGGCGGTCACCGTACGGATAGATTCCGGCTCATGACCACCGCTGACGACGTGCGCACCGCCGTCTCTCTCGCCGCCGCCACCCTCCGGACGGCCACCGGCCGGGACTGGCATGTGCCGGCTGCCGACCTGACCTGGACCTGCTGGGAGACGGTGGAGCATGTCGCCGACGATCTTTTCGCGTACGCCGGCCAAGTCGCCTCCGAGAACACCCCGCCGGAGGGATATGTCCCCTTCGGATGGCGGCGCAGCCGGCCCGACGGGCCGGCTCTGACGATCTACGCCGAGGACACCAAGAACCCGGAGGGGCTGGTCCAGGTGCTGGAGTCGTCGGGCGGGCTGCTCGCGGCGGTGATCACCGTCGCGCCGCCGGAGCGGCGGGCGTTCCATCCCTACGGCGTCTCGGATCCGGCCGGTTTCGCGGCGATGGGCGTGGTGGAGACGCTGGCGCACCTGCACGACGTGGCGGTGACGCTCGATCTGCCGTGGACGCCGCCGGAGGATCTGTGCGACCGGGCGCTGCGCCGCCTGTTCCGGGAGGCGCCGGAGACGACCGGCCGCTGGGCGACGCTGCTGTGGGCGACCGGCCGCGGCGACCTGCCGGGCCACCCGCGCCGCACCGACTGGAAGTGGAACGGCACACCTCTTTAGGAGATCTATCGGAGGCGGTACGCGCAGAGCAGCTTCATCGCCTTCTCAGCGCCGTCGCCCAGCACCGCCAGGTCCACATCGCTGAAGATGCGCGGCCGGGCGTCGATCACGCAGTGCGCCCCGAGGGTGTGCCCGCCGGTCCCGGTCAGCGGCACCCCGAGATAGCTGCGCAGCCCGGTCATCTGGAGGAACGGGTTGTCGAGGTGCCGCGGGTCGTTCATCCCGTCGACGACGCAGTACGGCTCGCCGGTCAGGACGGTGTGGGTGCACATGGCCCATTCGGCGGGCACGCCCTGGGTCTCGGCGACCCATCCGGACACCCCGTGCGAGCCGAGGATGAACTGTGAGGTGTCGAGCACCACCGACACCAGGGCGACCGGCGCTTCGATGAGCCCGGCACTGCGCTGGGCGATCGCGTCGAGGCTGGTCCGCAGGTCGGGGTCGAAGAGGTCGTAGCCGGCGATCTCCCGGATCCGTTCCGGTACGCCGAGCCGGTCGAACAGGTCGGTGTTCACGACAACTCCTTCGCGAGAAGTGACAGCTGGGAGTGCGCGTCGAGCCGGATCGTCAGAGCGAGCGCGCACAGCCGGCTGACCGGGTCGGCCTGGCGCATGGCGGTGATCAGCCGGTCCAGCCCGTGTTCGCCGGTCCCGTCGGTGCCGGCGGCGCGCAGCAGGCCGGCCCAGACCCGCGGCCCGTCGCCGGCGTGCACCCGATGCACGGCGGCCCGCGCGTCGTCCATCGTGGGCCGGACCAGGCCGTAAGGCGTCTCCGAGAACACCTGTGTTCCCCCGATCAGCGTTCGAACGTCAGTGCCGGAATCCGCCGACCAGGTTGGTCAGGTCGCCGGCGAGGCGGGTGAGGTCGGCGGCGGCCTGCTGGGTGGCCCGGGCGCCGTCGGCGGTCGCGGAGGCGACCTCGGCGACCCCGGAGACGGTACGGGCCACGTCACCACTGCTGGTGGCGGCGTCGGCGACGGACCGGCTCATCTCGCCGGTGGTGGCGGTCTGCTCCTCGACCGCCGAGGCGATCGTGGTGGTGTAGTCGCCGATCCGCTGGATGACCTGGGTGATCTCGCCGATCGCGGTGGCCGCCGAGTTGCTGGACTCCTGGATCGCGCCGATCCGGCCGGTGATCTCCTCGGTCGCCTTGGCGGTCTGCTGGGCCAGCTCCTTGACCTCGCCGGCGACGACCGCGAAGCCCTTGCCGAGCTCACCGGCGCGGGCCGCCTCGATGGTGGCGTTGAGGGCGAGCAGGTTGGTCTGCTCGGCGATGCTGGTGATCAGCCGGACCACGTCGCTGATCTCCGCGCTGGCCGCGCCGAGCTCGGCGACCTGGTTGTTGGTGCGTTCGGCGACGGCCATGCCCTCCTGGGCGACCCGGGCGGCGTCGGCGGCGTTGGAGGCGATCTCGGTGATCGAGGCGCTCATCTCCTCGGCGCCGGCCGCGATCGACTGGACGCCGACGTTGACGGTCTCGCTGGCGGCGCTGGCCGAACCGGCCTTGTCGGCGACGTCGGCGGCGCCGGACTGGAGCTGGGCGCTGACCGTGGAGAGTTCCTCGGAGGCGCTGGCCAGGGTGACCGCGGAGCCGCCGATGGTGCTCACGGTGTCCCGGAGCCGGGTGATCGCGGCGTCCAGGGCACGGCCCATCCGGCCGGGCTCGTCGCGGCTGGTCAGTCCGGTCTGCTGGGTGAGGTCGCCGTCGGCGAGGCCCTCGCAGACGGCGGTGACCCGGCTGAGGGAACGGACGATGCCACGGGCGACGAGCGTGCCGAGGGCGAGCGCTCCGGCGATGCCGATGGTGAGCAGCAGGATCGACTGGAGGCGGCTGGACTCGTACGCGGACCGGGCAGCGGCGGCGGAGGCGGCGGCCGCGGCGTTCTCGGCGGCGTCGATCTCCGCCAGCTGTTCGCGGATCTTCGTGACGATCGGGGTGATCTGCTGGTCACGGATGTCGCCCCAGGCTGCGATGTCGTTGCGCCGGGAGGTCGGGATGAGCTTGTCGTGGGCGATGCTGACGTACTGCTGCCAGCCGTCCTTGACCGCCGCGACCTGTTCCGGGGTGGCGGCCGGGGTGCTGGCCTCGTAGGCGGCCATCGCCGCGTCGACCTCGCTGAGGTCCTTGTCGAACGCCGCCTCGTACTTCTGTTTGGTCGCCACCTCCCGGTAGATCACATGTCCGACCAGGTCGACCCGGGACTGGTTGATCCAGGCCTTGAGCTCGCCGAGAGCGGAGACGCCCACCACATTGCTGCGGTAGATCCACTGGGCGGACTCGCTGGCCGAGGAGAGGGCACGTAGTCCGAGGATGCCGATCAGCAGCGCGATCACCGCCGCCACCGTGATCGAGGTCATGATCTTGAGATTCACGCTGAGGTCGGCCCAGAACCGATTCATCCCGTCCCCCTGGTCCGGATGGCAGCCATTGCCCGCACTACTCAGGTCGGCAACCCGCCGCAACCTCTGAGACCAGGGAAAACGTCAGTCCGGTTCAGGCTGCCCGGCGCGCTGGAGCGGGACGGCGTGACCGGTTGCGATCAGGGCGGGCCGGTCGCTCCACGGGACGGATGTGCCGGACCTCGGGGGTGATCCGCATTCGGCGCAGCAGCGGGGCGAACGGGTCGCCGAACGTGCGGGCCGCCGTGTTGAGCAGCAGCGCGGCCGCCACCATGCCGACCGCGGGCATGCCCACCAGCAGGGCGATCACCGAGAGGACCAGGCCACCCCAGACCATCACCCGCAGCCCGACGTCGGCGACCGGGATGCCGCTGGGCCGCTGCCTGGTCCAGACCGGCAGAAACGACGAGGCGAGCGCCAGGGTCACCGCGCCGAGCACGGCCGCCGCGGTCAGGAACGCCTGCGGCCAGTCGTAGTGCCGGCCGAGCGCGTAGCCGCCGGAGAGCACCACCCCGAACCACACCTTGGCGAGCGCCCAGCGGCCGAAACGGATCAGCGGATCCTCGGTAGCCGTCGTCATGCGCACTCCAGCCGTACACGATCCACGGACGGGCGGTGAACAACACCCTACCTTCCGTCACCCCCGGCGCGGGAGATCAGCCCCGGGGAGCGCGAATCAGGTCAGACCGAAGGCGGCACGGAACTCGTCCCGCACCGTCTCCCGCCGGTCCAGGATCGCGAAGACCACCCGGTCGAACCACGGCGCACCGGCCAGAGCCTCGGCGAACACGGCCGCCACCTGCGCCGGATCGTTGCCGAACACCCCACATCCCCAGGCGCCGAGCACCAGCTCACGGCTTCGATGCGCGGCCGCCACCCGCAACACCCGCGCCGCCCTCCGGGCGAGCGCCCCGGGCACCTCCGGCAGAAGTCCGGGCTGGTCGCGGGCGATCATGGCACGGTTCGGGGCGGCCGCGGTCAAGATCGAGATTTGGTACGGGCGGGCGAGCATCCGCCCGCGGTCGTCACGGAACACCGGAACCGCCGGTGACCAGATGACCCGGTCGGTGTAGAGCAGACCCCGATCCGCCCGGTGGAAGGTGTAGAAGTCACCGGCGGCCCGCAGCGCCGGGTAGATCGCCGAGGCCCGGGCGATGCTCTCCTCCTGCGCCTGAGCGCCGTTGAGGAACCCGCCGCCCGGGTTGCGGGCCGACGCGAAGTTGAGGCAGGCCACTCCGTCGCGTTCGTCGGCCAGCCGTCGGGCGGCCTCGAGGCTGCTCTCCCCGGTCACCTCGACCACCGGCGGGCCGGCCACGGCGACCGGCTCGGCCAGCACGTCGTCCGGCAGGTGCAGCCGGGTGCCCTCGACCGCACGGGTCACGCCGGCGGCGATGTCGACGACACCGTCCGGGCCCGCATACCAACCGCGCTCCACGATGGAGACCGTCTCCTGGGCGATCGCCCGTAGTCTGCCGCTCACACCCACGATCATGACCCATGCGTACGACCGGCGGCGTACCCGTGAATACGACCGGGACATGACGACGCCGGAAGTCCCGGCAGAGCATGATCCGGGCATGAGAAAGCCGGTGGAGCTCTGGGCGTACGTCATCGGCCTGGTTTTGATCTTGTCCGGGATCGTGCATCTCGGGGTGTTCCTCGCCGACGACGTGCCGTGGGCCGGCCCGGTGTCGTGGCGCAAGCCGGCGACGTTCGGCCTGTCGTTCGGGCTGACCCTGATCACGGTCGCGTGGATCACCCGAGGGCTGGTCCTCGGTGACCGGGCCCGGGCCTGGCTGCTCGGCGTGTTCGCGGCCGACTGCGTGCTGGAGGTCGCCGGGATCACGTTGCAGGCGTGGCGCGGGGTGCCCTCACATTGGAACACTGAGACGCCGTTCGACACGGGCGTGGCGATGAGCCTGGCCGCCGGCGGGGCGGTGCTGGTGACGGTGCTCGGCTGGTATGCGGTGACGGCGCTGCGCGGGCGGGTCGGCGGGCCGGCCGACATGCGGCTGGCGGTCCGCACCGGCTTCGGGTTGCTGCTGGTCAGCCTGGCGAGCGGGATCGCCATGATCGCGCGCGGGACGGTCCTCTTCCGCTCGGTGAGCCCACAGGCGGCGTACACCGACGGCGGTTTCCTCAAACCGGTGCACGGGGTCGCGCTGCACGCCGTGCTGGTGCTGCCGTTGCTCGCGGTGTTCCTGCGCCGGCTGGGGCGGGGCGAGCGGGAGCGCCTGCGGGTGATGGTGGCGGCTTGTGCGCTCTACGTGGCGGCGACCGGAGCAGCCCTGATCGTCTCCTTCGGCTAGACAGCTGCCGGAGCCGAGGCCACCGCCACACCCTGACCTCTACTGCGAAGTGTGCCTACCGGGCGCTTCCATCAAGTCTCCGGAGCCTGGGCGCCCTCGCTGGGTTGTCGCTAGGCGGCGGCTTCGCACCCTCGGCGAGCATGACCGCAGCCTGTATGGGACGGCAAGCCTTCCGAACCTCAGCGCCCTGACTGGTAGTTCGTGGGACGTCGGTTTTCGGAATCTCGGCGCCCCTGACCGACCTTTCGCGGGCGGGGGCGGGCCGTTCGTGGCCTCTGGATCTTGCGCGAGTGTTCCAGATTTCTGCTATCTTGCACGATTTCTCCCGGCGGGGAGTCTTCTGCGCAGCCACCTCACCGCGAGAACGACAGCCCTCAGACGGATGACGCCTCCTCGGCCGCAACATCCCCGCCGACGACGGCTCCGCCACGCCGCCTCCGCCCCGCCGTCCCCGCCACGCCGCCTCCGCCCCGCCGTCCCCGCCACGCCGCCTCCGCCCCGCCGTCCCCGCCCCGCCGCCTCCGCCACGCCGTCCCCGCCACGCCGCCTCCGCCACGCCGCCCCCGCCAC
>NZ_JBEZXU010000089.1:0-44920 GCF_040638175.1 Actinoplanes sp. NPDC026670 | reverse complement strand
CACGCCCTCATCGCCCTCGCCAAACTCCACCTCGGCGGCTACAACATCGACCTACCAGGCCGCACCTAACCCACACATCCACCCGGAGAGCCGAAGAACCGTGCAAGATCCACGAGCAACGAGCAACGAGCAACGAACGACGAACGGCCAGCCACGAGCGACGAGCGAGAACGACGGGCCGGGGGTGGGCGTCGCGGGCGAGGAGATGTCATCCGCCCGAGGGCTGTCCTTCTCAAGCTGAGGCGGCTGCGCAGAAGGCTCCGTAAACGGTGACGAGCCGGGCAGGAACGCGGAGAGGATGACGCCTGGTGTTGCCGTCATCCACGAAGATCACTACATGACTGATGTCGATGTGACGGTGCGCCGGGCCTCCGACGCCGACGCGCCCGCGCTGGCCGGGTTGCGCTGGCGGCGGGCCACCCAGGACCACGGCTACGAGGGCGACAACCTGGACGAGTTCGTCGCGACGCTCGGCGAGTGGATGCGTGATCATCCCGAGCACCTGGCGTTCGTGGCCGAGGCGGACGGCGAGGTCGTCGGGATGGCATGGCTGGCCGTCCTCGACCGGGTGCCGACCGCGACCAGGTATGCCCGGCGCGGCGGCGACGTGCAGTCCGTCTTCGTCGTCCCCGAACTGCGCGACCGCCGGGTCGGGGCGCTGCTGATGTCGGCCGTGCTGGACGAGGCCCGCAGCCTGGAACTGGAACATGTGACGGTGCACTCCAGCCCGCGGGCGGTGCCGTTCTACGAACGTAACGGCTGGGAACACGACAACGAGTGGCTCAGCTGGGCCGCCGGGGCATGACTCACCCCACGGGACCGGCGCCGAACCCGCGGGGGCGCCCGGCACAGGTGGCATGAGACGACCGGAGGCAGGATGAGTGATGTGGTGCACATCGAGCTGCTGACCGACGCCGATCATGCCGAGTGGTCCGGGCTCGCCCGCCGCTTCAACGACCATTTCGGCACGGCGATCACCGACGAGTTGTACGAGCGGACCTGGCACCGCCTCATCGCACGAGACGAGATACGCGGTGCCGGGGCGTGGGCCGACGGCCGGATGGTGGGCCTCGCCCACTACTACTTCCACACCGGCCTCTGGTTCGGTGACCGCTGTTTCCTGGCCGACCTGTTCGTGGCGCCCGAGGCCCGGCGGCGCGGAGTCGCGACCGCGATGCTCAGCTGGATCGCCGGCGACGCCGCGGAGCACGGCATCACCCGTTTCTACTGGAACACCGAGCACGACAACGCCGGTGCACGCGCCCTGTACGACACGGTCGCCGACTACCGGGGCTTGATCGTTTACACGTACCGAACACCGCTGGGTCGCGAAATCCGCTCGAACACGGCATAGTGTCGTCCGCTGTTGTCGGCCGATCGAGAAGGTGGATGGAAGTGACGACGCGCATACGTGCCCGATGGACCCGTACCGCCGCATTCTTCGTATTGGCCGCCGGAGCACTGGCGGTGCCGGCGACGCCCGTGGTTGCCGCACCGGCCCCGATCAAGATCCTCAGCGTGTCGGCGGAGAACGTCGCACCGGGTGACAAGGTCCAGGTCCGGTTCCGGGTGACCAACACCGGGTCGGCGGCCGAGACCGCCATCGTGGTCGTCGGCGGCGGTCTGCCCTGCCGCACCGGCTGCCGGGCCGAGCCGAATCTCGGCCCGGGCCGCAGCAGGGACTTCTCGGCCACCGTCGTCGCGCCGGCCGCAGCGCCGGGTGAGACGACGGGTCTGAACATCTCGGTCGCGGTCCGGCTCGCCGGGCAGAACCACTTCGACTTCAAGATGGTGTACGTGCACGGGGCGGGCGCCACGACGCCGGGCACCGGCACCTCGTCCCCCACGGTGGACCGGGTCACCGGCCGGGTCCGGGACGCCGACGGCAAGAATGTCGGCGGGGTGGCCGTGACGGTCCGGGACAGTGCCGGGCACGAGTATCGGACGACCAGTGGCGGGAACGGCCGGTTCACGATCCGGTCGACCGATGCCAAGCCGATTCTCGCCGGGTCGATCGGTGTCGCCGCGACGAAGAAGGGCTATCGCAGCGCCGCCACTGTCGTGCAGGGTGCCGCCGGTGGCACCGCGAACGTGCCGGTGACCTTGACCGCGCTGGCCGAGCTGACCACGAAGGCGTCGCCTTCGGTGTCGGCGACACCGTTCGTCGCCGACGCCGACACGCCGGAGCCGAAGGCGAGCCTCGACGGCCTGGCTGCTCCGGGTTTCGAGCCGGTCAGCGACGACGGCAGCGGCCCGCTGCCGTTCGTCATCGGCGGCCTGCTGATGCTCGTCGGGCTGGGCGCGCTGGCGCTGATGGTGGTCCGCCGGCGTAACACCCGGCCGGAACCGGCGCAGCTCGCGGCGACCCAGTTGTTGCCGGTCCACGGCCGCGGCCGGGCCGGGTGAGAACTCAGTAGCTGGAGCTGGCGTCGAAGCCGAGCAGGCCGAGCCCGGCGGCCAGCGCGTAGGCGATGGCGATCGCCACGCCGAACAGGACGGTCGCGCCGACCCCGGTGATCAGACCGGTCCGGCCCAGGATCAGCATGCTGTCGACAACCTGCCGTCCGAGGCTCGGGTAGGTGACCCGGCAGGTGATGTCAGCGGCGGGCATCGGCTTGATCTCAGCGGTGGTGATGTTCATGCCTCAAAGACTCGCCCCACCACCTCAAGACAACCTCCGGCCCCGCTAAAACCCTCCGCAAGCCACCGACCCGAAACGGAACCGGCGTGATCGACGACTTCAGTGACCTGCGCGCATTGTGCGCTCCGGACGGCGACCGGCAGCGTGGGTGGGCGTTCGTCCGGGAACTGACCAGCACACTGGGCCGCCCGCTGACCGACGGCGACGGTATCGACACCGACCTGCTGCGTGCAGCCGAGGACCGGCTCGGGTATCCGCTGCCGGCCGCGCTGCGGGAGGCCTATCTGCTGTTCGGCCGCCGGCGGGATCTGACCGCCGCTCAGGACGAGCTGGTCTGGCCGCAGAATCTCACGACCGCCCCGGAGGGCGTCCTGGTCTTCCGCGTGGAGGCGCAGCACTGCGCGTCGTGGGGCGTGCCGGAGCAGGCCGTCGGGCAGGACGATCCCCCGGTCCTGGTGAACAACGGAGACGGCTGGGAGCCGTACTCGGACCGGCTGTCGATCGCGCTCGTGGAGATGGTGATGTCGGAGGCGATGTTCGGCGCCGACGAGCACAACGTCGACAACCGGGACCTCGACGAGGACGCGGCCGCAGCCGTGGCGGCCGCGTTCGAGCCGGTGCCGCTGCCGACCCTGCCGTTCTGGGCGGGAATGGACGGGCCGGGGGTGCGCTGGCTGGCCGGCCCGGAGGTGTTGCTGCGCGACGACGGCGGGGTGTGGCTGTGGGTGCACGGCCGGACTCCGGCGGCGGTGCAGCCCGTACGTGAGCAGGTGCCGGGCGATTGGCTTTCGGGCCCGGACTACGACGAGGACTGAACCCGACGGTCAGGAGGCCACCGGCGTGAGGAGGCGGGTGGCGTCGCGGCCCCAGGCGGGCAGGCCCTTCGCCTCGGCCAGGGACAGGGCCGCCTGAGCTTCGGCTCGGCCCTCGTCGTTGGCGCCTCGGGTGAGCAGCACCTCGGCGAGTGCCGTCCGCGCCGGGATCAGCGGCCACGCCGCGCCCACCCGGCCGGCTTCGGTGATCACGTCGCGCAGGCCCTGCTCGGCGGCCGTCAGGTCGCCCTGCCGGTGGCGGAGCCGGGCGAGGTAGAGCCGTGCGTCCGGCATCGCCAGCGGCAACCGGTGTGGCTGGGCGAGGAAGCCGAGGAGGCGGTCCTCGAGTCCGGCTCGCCGGTCGAGTGCCAGGTCGAGGCCGTAGGTGGTCAGCTCGACCAGGGGGCGCAGCCGTTCGTAGTCGGTGTCGTCGACCAGGCGGCGGCCGGTGGCCAGCATCGACGCGGCCAGGGTGATGTCGCCGACGTGCAGGGCGCCCTGGGCCCAGTTGAGGCAGGCCCGCGCGCGTTCCCGCGGATGCCCGGCCAGCCCGGCCGCGGCCGCGGTGATCGCCGCACCGGCGGTGGGGTCGCCGCTCTCCAGCAGCAGCGACAGCCGCGCGATCTCGACGGCGAGCACCGCCGACGGCTCCCCCGACCGGGCGGCCGCGAGGGCGGCCTGTTCGCAGAGCGCCTGATGCTCGCGGAGATGCCTGTCGACCACGGTGTCCGGCGCCGACAGCACGGCCAGGGCCCGGGCGCGCCGGCCGTGCTGGCGCAGGTACGGCAAGGCTCGTTCGATCTCGGCATAACCGGCGCGGGCCTCGCCCTGTTGGCGCAGCATCCGCCCGAGCGCGAGGCCCAGCTCGCCGCGGGCGCCGGGTGGCAGGCGACGGTCGGCGACCAGTGCGCGCAGCACCGGGATGGCCGATGTCTGGGCCACGCTCTCGATGGCGGACCGGGCGAGTTTCCCGGCCAGCCGGACCCGGATCGGGCGGGGCAGCCCGGCGTGTCCGACCGCGTCCAGCAGGAACCGCGCGGCGGTGCCGTCGTCGCCACGGGCGCTGGCCAGGTCGGCTGCGGCTTCGGCGTTGCGGACGTGATCGGCCGGGCTGTCGGCTTCCCGGTAGTGGTGGGCGAGCCGGGCGTACGGCCGTGGTTGCTGCTCTTCCAGGAGGCGGGCGGTGCGCAGGTGCAGCAGCCGCCGGGTGACCGGTGGCAGCAGTTCGTGGACGACCTGCCGGGCGAGGGTGTGCCGGAACCACAGCCGCCCGTCGCGCTGGTGGAGCAACCCGATTGCGCGGGCCTGCTGGAGCGCGGCGGTGATCGTACCCTCGCTGGTTTGAATGATGATGGAAAGCGGTCGTGCGTCGGCTGCCTGGCCGAGGACGGCGGCCGCGCCGAGGATTTCGCGGGTGTGTTCGTCGAGGTGGTGCAGGCGTGCGACGAGCACGTCGCGCAGCAGGGCGGGGACGGCGAGGTCGGCCAGGGCGTCCGGGTGGCGGCGGATGGCTTCCAGATCACCGTCGGTCATCAGTGACCGCACGACCTCCTCGACGAGGAACGGGATGCCGGCGGTGCGCTGGTACAGGTGGGTGGCGAGGGCGTCGGATCCGGCGAGCAGGGCGGTGGCGAGCCGGCCGACCTCGGCGCGGGTCAGCGGCGGCACGCGCAGGCGTTTGACGGTTGGTCCGGGCAGCCAGCCGGGCGGCAGCTCGTTGCCGCGCACGGTGATCAGAACCTTCAGTCCGGGTACGGGGTGCGCGCCGAGGTGGTCGATCAGTTGCAGGGTGGCCGGGTCGGCCATCTGCAGGTCCTCGACGGCCAGCGCGACCGGCGCGAGCCGGGCCAGCAGGGCGGCCGCCGAGCGCAGCAGCCGGGCGCGTTCGGCGTCCGGGTCGGGTAGCGCGGGCGGGAGCAGGTCGTTGAGGGCGTCGGTGGCGTGCGCGACCCGGAGCCCGTCGATCAGCGGCCCGAGGGGTTGTGGTTCGCGCAGGTCGTCGCAGTGGGCGACGATCACCGGCAGGCCACTGTCCTGAAGTGACTCGGCGACCAGCCGGCTCTTGCCGACTCCGGCTTCACCGCTGAGCAGCACCAGTGGCGAGGGGCGGGCGAGTTCGGCGCGCAGCGTGCCGAGCAGCCGGCGCCGCCCGACGAACGGGCCGGGCGTGGGCAGGGCGAAGAACGCGGTCAGCTGAGACACCAGATAGGACGATAGTTCGCCGTGTTTCCAGTGACTGCGCATTCGGTTTCGTGATCGTTAACGGACAAGATCGACAGGCGCCGCATCGATGATCGCGCTTGTAGCGTCACCGGCACTTCAGGCCTCTGATCGAGTCGAGGTAATACGTGAGGATCTTCCCCATCGGCGGCGTCGTGGCGGTGCTGACCGCGGTCGCGGTGACCCCGCCCGCGGCCGCGGCCGCACCCGGGCCGGCGCACCGTGCCCCCACCACCAGCAGCACCACGATCACCCTGATCACCGGCGACGAGGTGACCGTCCGGCCCGGCGGGACCGCGGTGCAGGCTCCGGAGGGCTCGCACATCACCACCGTCGGCCCGGACACCTACGTCTATCCGGACGGTGTGCTGCCGTACATCGCCTCCGGCCGCCTCGACAAGCGGCTGTTCAACATCACCTACCTGCTGCGCGAGGGCTACGGCGACGCCGCCACCGACCGGCTGCCGGTCATCCTCGGTTACGCCCCGACGCTCGCGAAACGCGCCGAGGTCCTTCCCGAGGCCGCCACCGAGGTGCGGGCGCTGCCCAGCATCAACGGCCGCGCGGTGAACACCGACCGGGCCCGCGCCAAGGACTTCTGGTCGTCGCTGACCGCCACGTCCCCGGCTCTGACCGCGCGGACCACCAGCGCAGCGCCGGCGTTCGCGCACGGCATCGACCGGGTCTGGCTGGACGGCCGGGTGCACGCCGCGCTGGCCGACAGCGTGGCCCAGATCGGCGCGCCGTCGCTGTGGGCCGGCGGCAACACCGGTGCCGGCATCGACGTCGCCGTGCTCGACACCGGTGTCGACGCCGGCCACCCGGACCTGGCCGGCCGCATCGAGTCGACCGCCAGTTTCGTGCCGGGCGAGGACGTCACCGACGGCCACGGCCACGGAACCCACGTGGCGTCAACGATCGCCGGCACCGGCGCCGCCTCCGACGGCCGGGAGAAGGGTGTCGCCCCCGGCGCCGACCTGGAGATCGGCAAGGTGCTCGACAACGGCGGCTCCGGCCAGGACTCCTGGATCATCAGCGGCATGGAGTGGGCCGCCCGCGAGCGCAGGCCCAAGGTCGTCAGCATGAGCCTGGGCGGCTCCCCCACCGACGGCACCGACCCGATGAGCGTCGCCGTCAACCAGCTCAGCGCCGAGACCGGCGCGCTGTTCGTGATCGCAGCAGGCAACAGCGGCCCGACCGAGACCACGGTCGGCTCGCCGGGCGCCGCCGACGCCGCCCTGACCGTGGGCGCGGTCGACTCCGGCGACCGGCTCGCCGAGTTCTCCAGCCGCGGCCCGCGCCTGGTCGACGGCGCGCTCAAGCCGGAGATCACCGCCCCCGGTGTCGACATCCTGGCCGCCCGCTCGCAGTACTCCGCGGAGGGCGAGGGCCTCTACCGGACGATGAGCGGCACCTCGATGGCCACCCCGCACGTGGCCGGCGCGGCCGCCCTGCTGGCCGCCCAGCACCCCGGCTGGACCGGCGGGCAGCTCAAGGACGCCCTGGTCAGCACGGCCAAGCAGACCCCGGACTTCGGGCCGTACGACGCGGGCAGCGGCCGCCTCGACATCGCCGCGACCAGCAGCGCGACGGTCTTCGCCTCGGCCACCGCCTACCTCGGCATCCACCCGCTCACCGACGAGCCCACCGGCACGACCGAGCGGCCGATCACGTACACCAACACCGGCCCGGCCGCGGTCGACCTGGACCTGACCCTGGACGGCCCGGACCTGATCGAACTGTCCGCCACCAAGGTGACCGTGCCGGCCGGCGGCACCGCCACCGTCACGGTCTCGGCCGACCTCGGCAGCGTCGCCGAGAAGGGCCGCTACACCGGCAGCGTCGTCGCCAGCGTCGGCGGCACGCGGGTGGCCGACACCGTCGTCGGGCTCAGCACCGAGGACCAGCCCCGGCACCTGACCATCACGCCGACCGGCCGCAACGGCGAGCCGATGCCCGGCGAGATCATGCTGCTGCGCGACGGCGATCCGGCCGGCGCCTACTACAGCTTCGTCACCTATGACGGCCGGCCGATCGACGTGCTCGTGCCGCAGGGCCGCTACGCGGTCTGGATGTGGGGCCAGGTCGAGGGCAGCCACGGACCCAACTCCCGGGGCATGGCCCTGATCAGCGAACCCACCGTGGTCGTCGAGAAGGACACCGCGATCGCGCTGAAGGCCGCCGCGACCCGCGAGGTGCAGGCGATCACCCCGAAACGCACCGCCACCAGCGAACTGCGCGTCGACTACCACCGCGAACTGGGCGAGACCGCGTCGGCGACCGACGCGTACATCCTGCCGCGTTTCTACGACAGCGTCTGGGTGGTCCCCGGCCAGAAGGCCCGCGACGGCCGGATGTCGGTCACCGCCCGCTGGCGCAAGATCCAGCCGATCCTGTCGCTCGGCGACACCTTCGACGACCTGATCCTGCTGCCCGGCTCCACGCCACCGGCCGAGGGGGTCCAGCAGATCGAAGCCGTCTTCGCCGGCAAGGGCGTCAACGTCAAGGACAAGATCGCGGTGGTACGGCGAGGCGACCTCGACGATCAGGTCGACGCCGCTGAGGAGGCCGGTGCGGTGATGCTCGCGATCGTCAACGACGAGCCGGGCCGCTACTTCGACGCCACCAGCCGCACGAAACTGGCCGTGGTGTCGCTGACCAAGGACAGCGGCGAACAGCTGATCACCCGGCTCGCCCAGGGCCCGGTCAGCCTGCGCGTCGAGTCCCAGCCGACCACCGACTACCTCTACGACCTGGTCCGCTACTGGCCGGACGGGGTGCCGAAGTCGGTCACCTACCGCCCGGCCGAGCGTGAGCTCGCCCGCGTCGACGTCGACTTCCAGCGCACCTCGACCCGGGAGATCTCCGAGAAGCGCTACGACTACCACCCGGGCATGCCGGTGAAGGTCGGTTCCACCACGCTGATGCGCTCCGACCGGTTCCGGACCGACCGGGTGAACGCGCAGCCCGGCGTCACGTGGTCGAGCGACATGGACGACCTGTACTCGTTCCAGCTCGGCGGCAGCACCACCTATCAGCCGGGCAGCCGGACCACGGAGACGTGGCTGGGCGCCATCCAGCGGCCGCGGATCAACGACGCGGTCACCCTCCCCCACCGCGACGGCGACCGGATGGTGGCCGAGATCCCCGGCTGGGGCGACTCGGGCGCCAACCATGCCGGGGTGGCGTTCCCGGACGGCGGCGAGATGACCGCGACGCTTCTCCAGGGCGGGCGGGTCATCGAGAACAACGAGTACAACTGGATCGACCAGAACTCCGGGCTGAGCCCGAAGCGCCTGCCGTACCGTCTGGTCACCACCACCAAGCGGGACTCGACGTCCTATCCGTACTCGACGCGGACCCGTACCACCTGGGACTTCGTCTCGGACGCGAAGACCGGACGGCTGCCGCTGATCCAGCTCGACTACCGGGTGGCCACCGACATCACGCACCGGGCCGCCCGCTCGGCGCCGATCACGGTCACCCCGTCGCACCTGCCCGGCGCTCCCAGGACAGGGTCGATCACGTCGGTCACCCTCCAGGTGTCCTACGACGACGGCGTCACCTGGCAGACCCAGCACCTGCACCGGACCGCAGCCGGCTGGACGGCCGACCTGAAGGCGCCGCGGAACGCTCAGCACGTCACGCTCCGCACCACCGCGAAGGACGTGTACGGCAACCGCGTCGAACAGACGATCACCCGGGCCTTCGGCCTGAAGTGATCACACGGCCGGGTCGCGACGCCCATCGTCGCGGCCCGGCCGTTCACGTTTGACAGCGAACCGCATGCCTGGGAGCGTTCCCAGGCATGTCTGCCGTTGCGGTGAATCAGGTGGGGTATCTGCTGTCCGGCCCGAAGCGGGCCACTCTCGTCACCGCCGCTGTCGAGCCGCTGACCTGGCAACTCGTTGACGATACGGGCCGGATCGCCGCGGACGGGACGACCGAGCCGCGCGGCCTGGACGTCTCCTCCGGGCAGAACGTGCACACCATCGACTTCAGCGCCCACCAGCACGCGGGCGCCGGCTTCACGCTGACCGCCGGCGACGCGACCAGCCACCCGTTCCGCATCGGCACGGGCCTGCACCGGCCGCTGCTCGCCGACGCGATGAGGTTCTTCTACTGCCAGCGCAGCGGCATCGAGATCCGCGAGGACCTGCGGCCCGGCTACGGCCGCCCGGCCGGGCACCTCGGCGACCGTGACGTCCCGTGCGCCCCGGACGCCGGCGATCACCGCCTGGACGTGCGCGGCGGCTGGTACGACGCCGGCGACCAGGGCAAATACGTGGTCAACGGCGGCATCACGGTGTGGCAGCTGCTGCACGCCTTCGAGCACCGCAGCGGCCTCGCCGACCTGGCGCTCGACCTGCCGGAGAGCGGCAACGGCGTACCTGACCTGCTCAACGAGGTCCGCTGGGAACTCGACTTCCTGCTGCGCATGCGGGCGCCGGGCGGCCTGGTTCACCACAAGATGCACGACCTCGCCTGGACCGGCCTGCCCACCCTGCCGCACCTCGACCCGCAGCCGCGGGTGCTGCGCCCGGTCTCCACCGCGGCGACGCTCAACCTGGCCGCGGTGGCCGCCCAGGGATCACGGATCTACCGGAAGTACGACGCCGGCTATGCCGACCACCTGCTGGCTGCCGCGCGGACCGCTTTCACCGCGGCCAAGAGCAATCCTCTCCGGTACGCGCCGGTCGAGGACACCATCGGCGGAGGCCCCTACGACGACGATGACGTACGCGACGAGTTCTACTGGGCCGCAGCCGAGTTGTACCTGACCACGGGCGAACCGGAGTACGCCGATGCGGTCCTGTCCTCACCCCTGCACACCGCGGACGTCTTCGGACCGTACGCCTTCGACTGGGCGGCCACCGCAGCCGCCGCCCGCCTGGACCTGGCCCTGGTCCCGAACGCGCTGCCCGGCCTCGACGAGGTGCGCGCCTCGGTGCTCGCCGGCGCCGACCGCTACCTGGGCATCCAGCAGGCCAGCCCGTACGCGATCGCCTACGCCCCGCCCGGCAACCAGTGGCACTGGGGCTCCAACAGCATGGTGCTGAACAACCTGGTGGTGCTGGCCGTGGCGCACGACCTCACCGGCGAGGCCGGCTACCGCGACGGCGTCCTGGAGGGGCTGGACTACATCCTGGGCCGCAACGCGCTGAACCTCTCCTACGTGACCGGATACGGCACCGACTACGCCGAGAACCAGCACAGCCGCTGGTACGCCCACCAGCTCGACCCCGGCCTGCCGCATCCGCCGAAGGGCACCCTGGCCGGCGGCCCCAACTCGGGGCTCCAGGACGAGGTGGCGCAGGCCCGGCTGGCGGGCTGCGTGGGCCAGTTCTGCTACGTCGACGACATCGAGTCCTGGTCGACGAACGAGCTGACCATCAACTGGAACGCCCCCTTGGTCTGGATCGCGGCTTTCGCCGCCGAACTCGGGTAACCGGATCGTCCTTACCGGACGGTCGGGCCATTCCAGCCCCTCCGAGGCGCGGGTTACGTTCCGCATCACCGGAGTTACGACCATCAATTGATCTATCTGTCCGGGGGGATCATGCGCATCAGCCTACGCAGGGGAATCGTCGGCGCCGTCTCGGTGGCCACGACCATCGCCCTGCTCCTCGCCCAGCCATCACCGGCCGCCGCGACCTCGCTCGACGACGTGTTCGCCAAGCTCCTCGTCAAGCAGGTCACCGGGGCCAACGCCCAGAAACACCTCAACGCGTTCCAGGCGATCGCCAACGCCAACGGCGGGACCCGCGCGGCCGGCACACCCGGCTACCGGGCGTCCCGTGACTACGTCGCCGACAAACTGCGGCGCGCCGGCTACAAGGTCACGCTCGACCCGATCAACTTCGTCCAGGGCTGGGTCGAGAACAACCCGCCCACCCTGGAACTGACCGCGCCGACCGGCAAGGCCTACGTGCCCGTGCAGGACTTCGTCACGTTCGCACCCTCCCCGCCCGGTGATGTGACCGCGCTGGTGCAGGCGGTCGACCTGACGTTGCCGCCGACCCCGACACCCACGTCGACCAGCGGCTGCGAGACCGCCGACTTCGACGGTTTCGTCGCCGGCCGGATCGCGCTCATCCAGCGCGGCACCTGCCCGTTCGTCACCAAGATCCGTAACGCGGGGTTCGCCGGCGCGTCCGGGGTCATCGTGTTCAACGAGGGGCAGCCGGGCCGCACCGACCCGTTCCCGCTCGACCTCGGCGAATGGCGGGCCGGAATCCCGATGGTCTTCTCGAGCTTCGCCGTCGGCAACGAGCTCGCGAACACGCCGGGCGCGACCGTCCGGCTCAAGGTCGACTCGACCCTGACACTGGGCACCGACCACAACGTGATCGCCGAGACCCGCACCGGCAACCCGAAGAACGTCGTGATGGTCGGCGCCCACCTGGACAGCGTGACCGAGGGCCCCGGCATCAACGACAACGGCTCGGGTAGCGCGGCGATCCTCGAGACCGCCCTGCAGATGAAGCACGTCCCGGTGAAGAACAAGGTCCGCTTCGCGTTCTGGGCGGCCGAGGAGATCGGTCTGCTCGGCTCCGACCAGTACGTGGAGGGCCTGTCGGCCGCCGAGAAGGACCGGATCAAGCTGTACCTGAACTTCGACATGGTGGCCTCACCGAACTACGCCTACAAGCTCTACGACGGCGACGACTCGGACGCCGAGGGCTCGCCGGCCGGGCCGCCCGGTTCCGCGCAGATCGAGAAGCAGCTGGAGAAGTTCTTCGACCGCCGCGGACTGGCGCACGTCGGCACCGACTTCGACGGCCGCTCCGACTACGGCCCGTTCATCGCGGTGGGCATTCCGGCTGGCGGCATCTTCACCGGCGCCGAGGGCATCAAGACCCCTGAGGAGCAGGCGCTGTTCGGCGGTACGGCGGGCGTCGCCTACGACGTCTGTTACCACCAGGCGTGCGACACCCTGACCAACATCAACACAACCGCATTCGACGTCAACGCGGACGCCATCGCCGACTCGGTGGCCCGCTACGCCTTCAACACCACAGCCATCCCGTAAACCGTCACCGCCGACGAGGCCTCCGGTCGTTTCAGGACCGGAGGCCTCGTGCTGTTAAGCGGCCCGACCCGGACGGAAGGCGAAGCGGGGCCACGGGTGTGGTGGACGTTCCTGACTGACCAGGCAAAATCGGTAGCTTTCGTCTCGATCGAAAAGAGTTTCCTCTGATGTGGACTATCTTTTGTATCGATCGAACGATACGGTGTGTGATCAAGGCGTAACAATCGCGAAACCGCGCCAGGCGCCGGCGCTTCGGCAACGCCGGCACTTTTCCCGCACTGAACGCAACCCGGCAGCGGCCCCTCCCACGGGCCGCGGTTGGAAGGTGGAGAAGTCATGTCCGAGCCGCACCAAAAATCCCTCACCCGTCGCCGCCTGCTCACCGCATCGGCTGGCGCCGCCGCTGTCCTGGGCGCCGCCGGCTTCCCGATCCTGCAGACCGGCTCCCCGGCGATCGGCCACGGCCGGCTGCGCGCCGAACCCCTCATCCCGGCCCGTAACCGGGGCATCATCCTGTACAGCGTCCGCGACCGGATCAGCGCGGCGCCCGACGACTCGGGTGTCCCGTACGGCTTCGAGCGGGTCCTGGCCCGGCTCGCCGAGATCGGCTACAAAGAGATCGAGTTCGCCGGCTACAACCAGCACACCTCGATCCTGGGCCGGCAGATCACCCCGGCCGAGATCCGCAAGATCCTGGACGACAACGGGCTGGTCGCCAACGGCACCCACACCCAGATCAACGCGGCGACCTTCGAGCAGCAGCTCGACATCGCCCAGACGCTGGGCATGAAACACATCGGCACCGGCTCGGACCCGACCGGCAGCGCGTACCGCACCGACTGGGACGCGGCCGCCGACCTGTGGAACGAACTCGGCCGCGCGGCCCGCAAGCGGGGCCTCAAGCTCTACACCCACAACCACGACGCGGCGTACGGCTTCCTGCTCGACACCGGCCCACTGGACGCCAACGGCCGCCCCACCCTGTCGACCGGCACCCGCAAGCTGGAGTACTTCTTCGGCAAGACCGACCCCCGGTACGTCTTCTTCGAGATGGACATCTACTGGGCGTACGTGGCCAGGTTCAAGCACCGCAGCTACGTGGACCGGTGGGGCGCCACCCGCACCGCCCTGTTCGACCCGATCCTCACCGTGGCCCCGCGCACCGAACGGTTCCCGCTGTTCCACGCCAAGGACGGCGACCGCAACTCCACCCAGGCCAACGGTTACGTGATGACCCCGCTCGGCGAGGGCGACATCAACTTCCAGCAGTTCTTCGAGGAGATCGGGGAGCAGAACTACCACCACGCGAACTGGGAGCAGGACACCGCTCCGGGCGGGGCGGCGAACCCGGGCCAGTCCCTGAGTTTCGCCGACGTGAGCTACCAGAACATGTCCGAGCTGACCATCTACCGGCGTTGACGCGGTCATGTTGAAACGAATCACGGCCGTGCTGTCGGCTGTTCTGCTCATCATCACCGCGCCGGGCGCGTCCTACGCGCACCCGGGCCACCAGCACCATGACGTCCTGGTGTTCACCGAGACCGCCGGGGTCCGCCGCGACTCCATCGACAAGGGCGCCCGCACGATCCGCGACCTCGGGCGCCGGCACGGGTTCGGCGTGACGGTCAGCGCCGACTCGGCGTCCTTCAGTGCGGCCACCCTGGCCAGGTACAAGGCGGTGGTCTTCCTCAACACCACGGGCGAAGTGCTCACCGACACGGAGAGAGCCGCTTTCGAGACGTACATCCAAGGGGGTGGCGGTTTTGTCGGTGTGCATGCCGCCGCCGAGACCGAGCCCGGCTGGACCTTCTACCGGAACCTGCTCGGCGCCGCCGCGACCAGCGCGTCCCCGGTGAGCACGGGCGCCGTGACGATCACCGACCGGGTGCATCCGTCGACGGCCCCGCTGCCGCGCACCACGACTTTCACCGAGGAGTGGTACACCTTCGACCGTGACGTGCGCGGAACCTCGCACGTGCTGGCCACCACCACCGGCCCGCTCGCCTGGTGCAAGGACTTCCAGGGCGGCCGGTCCTGGTACACCGGCCTCGGGCACTCGGCTCAGACGTACAGCAGCAGCTCTTTTCAAAAACATCTGCTCGGCGGCATCCAATGGGCCAACGGGCAGGCCGGCGGCGACTGCGGCGCAACCGTGCAGAGCAACTACGAGAAGGTCACGCTCAACGACGAACCAGGCGAGCCGATGACCCTCGCGGTGCTCCCGGACGGGCGCGTCCTGCACAACACCCGCGCCGGTGAGGTGCGCCTCTACACCCCGGCGACCGGCCTGAGCCCGGTCATCGCGGAGATCCCGGTCTACGCCCACGACGAGGACGGCCTCCAATCGGTGGCGGTCGACCCGGACTTCGCCCGCAACAGATGGGTCTACATCTACTACGCGCCGAAACTGACCACACCCGTCGACGACCCGGCCACCCCGGCCGTCAACGAGGGCGACGCCCCGGTCACCAGCACCGACCCGACCGCCTGGGACCGCTTCAAGGGCTACAACCAGCTCTCCCGGGTCAAACTCGTCGACACCCCGGCACCGCACCTCGACCTGAGCACCGAGCAGCAGATCCTGCGGGTGCCGGTCGACCGCGGCAACTGCTGCCACGTCGGCGGCGAGGTCAAGTTCGACGGCAACGGGCTGCTCTACCTGGTCACCGGCGACGACACCAACGCCGGCGGGTCGGACGGCTTCACCCCGATCAACGAATCGCCCACGCAGGGGCCGGCCTACGACGCGCAGCGCTCCGCGGCCAACACCAACGACCTGCGCGGCAAGGTGCTGCGCATCAAGGTCCGCGGCAACGGGACCTACACCATCCCGTCCGGCAACCTGTTCCCGGCCGGCAAACCGAAGACCCGGCCGGAGATCTTCCTGATGGGCCTGCGCAACCCGTTCCGCTTCGACGTCAGCAACAGCGGATATGTGTACGTCGGCGACTACTCCCCCGACTCACGGACCCCGAACCCGGCCCGCGGGCCCGAGGGCACCGGCCGGTGGATCGCCACGAACAAGGCCGGCAACTACGGCTGGCCCTACTGCTACTCGCCGGACCTGCCGTACATCGACTTCGACTTCGTGACCCGCACCTCCGGCGCCGCCTTCGACTGTGCGAAACCGGTCAACAACTCACCCCGCAACACCGGACTGCAAAACCTTCCGCCGGTACGGGACCCGCAGCTCGCGTACACCTTCAACGCCCTGACCCCGTGCCCGGAGGCCTACCTCGCCGTACCGCCCGGGGTGTGCGGTTTCGACTGGCCGGTGCTCGGCACCGGCGGTGTCGGCCCGATGGGCGGACCGCAGTACGACTACGACCGCCGCCTCGCCAACCCGATGAAGTTCCCCGAGTACTACGACGACACCGTGGTCTTCGGCGAGTTCACCCGCAACCGGCTGTTCGCCTTCCGCACCGACGGCCGCGACCGGCTGCTGTCCATCGAACCGCTTCTCACCGGCTTCACCTGGGCCAACCCGATGGACATGGAGTTCGGCCCGGACGGCCAGCTCTACGTGCTCGAATACGGCAACGGGTTCTTCCGCGCCAACCCGGAGGCCCAGCTGTCGACGGTGCGTTACGTCAAGGACGGCCGCTCACCCGTCGCTCGCGCCTCGGCCAGCCCGACGTCCGGGCCGGCGCCGCTGACCGTCCAGTTCGCCAGCACCGGCACGGCCGACCCCGACCCGGGTGACACGATCACCCTGGGCTGGGACTTCACCGGCGACGGCACGATCGACTCGACAGTCGCCGACCCGTCGTTCACCTACACCGCGAACGGCACCTACAACGCACGGCTGACCGTCACCGACAGCACCGGGCGGACGGCGGTGGCCACCCGCACCATCACCGTCGGCAACACCGCGCCGGTGGTCGAGGTGGTCACCCCGGCCAACGGATCGTTCTTCGACTGGGGTGACGACATCCCGTTCACGGTCCGGGTCACCGACCCGGAGGACGGCACGGTCGACTGCTCCCGCGTCCAGGTGTCGCTGGTCATCGGCCACGACGAACACGGCCACGGGATCAACTCGACGACCGGCTGCACCGGCACCCTGCCCAGCCCCGAGGACGGCGCCGACCACGCCGGCGGCTACCTGTTCCTCGGTGTCAGCGCCTCGTACACCGATCTCGGCGGGCTCGCCGCGACCGGGCAGGCGACCGTGCAGACGTGGCGGCAGCAGGCGGAGAACGCGCAGGTCAAGAGCGCCGTGGCGATCGCCACCACGAACGACGTGGACGGCGGCGAGCACCTGACCGCGGTGGACAACGGTGACCACATCGGATTCCGGCCGATCGACCTCGGCGGGATCTCCTCGGTCACGCTGCGGACCGCGGGCGGTTCGGCGGCCACCGCCGGGCAGCAGCGGGCGGCGGTCGAGGTACGGCTCGGCTCACCCACCGGCGCGCTGGTGACGACCCTGCCGGTGCTGGCCACGGCGGGTAACGCGTACTGGACGAGCCAGACCTTCCCGCTCACCGCGGCGGCCGGGCAGCAGGAGCTCTACCTGGTGTTCCGGCAGATCACCGGTGGTCCCGCCACCAACCTGTTCAACCTGAACTGGGTCGAGTTCGGCCCCTGAGACATGACGGCCGGGGCCGGCCGCCGAACCGGTCCCACCCGTCATAGTGACGCCACCGTGGCTGCCGACCACGGTGGCGTCACCGTGCTTGCGGCCAGCCGATCAGCGGCAGCCAGACCTGGTCGATGATCTCGATGGCGATCTCGTCGCCGGGCGGGCGCATGGTCATAAACATCTCGTGCCGGAACAGGTCGAACGGCAGATTGACCACCCGTGGCGGGCGCGGGACGTCGGGCAGTTCGCCGCGCTGGACCGCGCGGTCCAGCAGCCGCTCGAAGCCGGTCCGCTGACCGGGAGTCAGCAGGTGCTGCCGCAGGTCGCTGAAGCTGGTCCCGGTGGCCCGGAAATACTCCGCCAGCTGCATGCCGAGCATGGTCATCATGCCGGAACGGCCCGCACCGGCGTTGCGCAGGAAACCGATCGCGTCGTCGCGGAGGTTGCCGGTGTCGGGCAGCTCGACCGGGTGCGCCGCCCAGTGTTTGCGGATGGTGGCCAGCAGCAGGTCTTCGCGCTGGGCCCAGCGCCGGTAGAGCACCGGGCGGCTGGTGCCGGCGCGGGCGGCGATCGCCTCGTAGGTGAAGCCCGCATAGCTGTGCTCGATCAGCACCGCCCAGGCGGCGTCGAGGATCGCGTCCTCGAGTTCGGGTCCACGCCGCCGGCTTTTAAGAGTCACTTGCGTATCTTATCGCGGCGGCCTACCGTCGAGGCAACATTAGATACGGCTGCGTACCTTAAGGCGGTACCCCATGTCCCACCCCCACGACAGCGCGATGCGCACCGCCGTCGCCGTCCTCGTCGGTGGCATCGCGGTCATCCTCGACGCGACCATCGTCAGCGTGGCGCTGCACGAACTCGCCACCGATCTGAACACCGACGTCGGCACGATCCAGTGGGTCAGCACCGCCTACCTGCTGGCCCTCGGCGTGGCCATCCCGACCGTCGGCTGGCTGCAGGGCCGGCTCGGCGCCAAGCGCCTCTGGATGGCCGCGCTCGCCCTCTTCCTGGCCGGCTCGGTGCTCTGCTCGCTCGCCTGGAGCGCACCCGCCCTGATCGCCTTCCGGGTGCTCCAGGGCCTCGGCGGCGGCGTGATGATGCCGCTGATGACCACGATGATCATGCAGGCCGCCCAGGGCGCCGACCGCAACCGGCTGATGTCGGTGGTCGCCCTGCCCACCGCGGTCGGCCCGATCCTCGGACCGGTGATCGGCGGCCTGATCCTCGGCGCCGGCGACTGGCAGTGGCTCTTCCTGGTGAACGTGCCGCTCTGCGTGGCCGGCCTGATCCTGGCCCAGCGGATGATCCCGGCCGACCAGCCCGGCCGGCGGGTCAGCCTCGACGTGGTCGGCCTGGCCCTGCTCTCCCCCGCGCTGGTCGCCCTGCTCTGGGGTCTGTCCAACGTCACCGGCGACGGCGGCTTCAGCCAGGCCGACGTCTACCTGCCACTGATCGGCGGCACTATTCTGCTCGTCGCGTTCGTCGGCTGGGCGCTGCGCCGCCGCGGTGACGCGCTGGTCGATCTGGACGTGCTGCGCTCCCGGCCGACCTGGGCCGCGACCACCCTGATGTTCCTGTCCGGCGCTGCCCTCTACGGCGCGATGCTGCTGCTCCCGCTCTACTGGCAGGAGTTGCGGGGCGAGGACGCGCTCGGCGCCGGGCTGCTGCTGATCCCGCAGGGGGTGGGGTCGCTGCTCAGCCGTACCGTGGCGACCCGCCTGCTGGACCGGATCAGCGCCCGCTGGGTGGCGTTCCTCGGCTTCCTGCTGGTCGGCGCGGCCACCGTGCCGTTCGCCTTCGCCGGCGTCGGCACCACGACCTGGCTGCTGCTGGTGGCCCTGCTCGTCCGCGGCATGGGGCTCGGTCTGGTGATGATCCCGCTGATGACCGTCGCCTTCGTCGGCCTCGACAAGGAGAAGATGCCGCACGCCAGCATCGTCACCCGGATCGCCCAGCAGGTCGGCGGCTCGGTCGGGGTGGCCCTGCTGGCGGTGATCCTGGCGACCTCGGCGACGAGTTCGGGCTCGCTGACCACGGCGTTCCACGCGGCGTTCTGGTGGACCACCGGGTTCACCGGCCTGGCGGTGCTGCTCTCCTTCGTCCTGCCCGCCGGCACCACCGCCCTGCCCGCCGCCACCCCGGCCCCCGCCAGGGCCGCAGCCTGACAACCGGCCGGCACCACCTGCCACCACCCCGGCACCCACCAGCGCCGCCGCCTGACAACCGGCCGGGTCAGAGTCGGCCGCCGCCACAAGGTCAGAGCCAGCCAGGCACCACGAAGATCAGCCAGGTGATGATCGGGATGAGCACCACCATGCTGAAGCCCCACCGCATGAGGCCCCGGTAGACGTAGTCGCGACGGTCTTCCGGGGCGTTGGCCACGGTGAGCGCGCCGGAGGTGGAGAACGGGCTGGAGTCGACGATCGACGAGGACAGGGCCAGGGCGGTGATCAGGCCCACCGCGCCGACCGCGTCGGTGCCGGTGAGGAACGGGACGGCGAGCGGGATCAGCGCGCCGAGGATGCCGGTGGTGGAGGCGAACGCGGAGACCGCGGCGCCGATGAAACAGATCACCAGGGCGGCCACCAGTGGGGCGCCGACCGTGGCGACCTCCTCGCCGAGCCAGTCGATGGTGCCGATGGTCTGCATGACACCGACGTAGAGCACGATGCCGCAGACCAGCAGGACGGTCGACCAGGCCACGTGGTCGACGGCGTTGCGGGCCGACTGCGGCGAGAGCAGGGTGAGGGTCACGGCCACGGTGATCGCGGCGACGCCGACGCTGATGTCGAAGAAGAGCGCGGCGACGGCCAGCAGGAGCAGCCCCACGATGGTCATGATCCGGTGCCGGTCGAGGGTGATCGCCGGCGCCTCCTCGGCCGTGGCGAGGGCGGCCGAGGGCAGCGGCGACGCAGACCCGGACGGCGAATCGGACGGCGAATCGGACGCAGAAGCGGGCGCGGGCTCGCTCGCGGGCTCGACGCGGCGGCCGAACAGGTCACGGCCACCCCACATGACGAACGCGACGACGCTGATCGCCAGGTTGACGAAGAACGAGGCCAGGAGAAGCAGCGTGGGGTTGCCGGGCAGGCCGGCCTTCTCGACCACACCGTTGGTGATGCCGCCGAAGATGCTGATCGGGGAAAAGCCGCCGGCACTGGCCCCGTTGATGATCAGCAGGCCCATCATCAGCGGGTTGATCCCGTACCGGACGGCGAAGCCCATGCCGATCGGGGCGATGATCGCCACCGAGGCGGGCACGACCGCGCCCATCGCGGTGAGGCAGGCGGTGACCAGGAACATGATCCACGGGATGAGGCCGATCCGGCCCTGCACGGCCCGGATGGCCCCCTGGACCAGCCAGTCGACGGTGCCGTTGGCCGAGGCGATGGCGAACAGGTAGGTGACGCCGACCAGGATCAGGAACAGCTCGCCGGGGAATCCGGCGAAGACGGCGTCGGTCCGCTCCTCGACGTCGCCGTCGAGGACCGCGATGCCCAGGATGAAGGCGGCCACGATGGCGAGCGCGCCGAGGTTGACGGGCCGGATCGTGGCGATGAGGAAGATGACCGCCAGGACGAGGATGGAGACGAGTTCTACCGACATCGCGACCTCCCACGGAGGGCCCCACTATGATCCCGGCCACAGTGGAGGGTCAAGCAATCTCGATAGATCTGCATCTATTGGTTTATTGATCGCAGTAGATGTTGATACGGTCGGGCATGACCTCCACCGGTCGTCATTTCCTCCAGATCCCCGGCCCCACCAACACCCCCGACCGGGTGCTGCGGGCCATCGCCGCCCCCACCATCGACCACCGCGGCCCGCAGTTCGCCGACCTGACCCGCGACATCCTGCGCCGGCTCGGACCGGTCTTCGGCACGACCGGGCCGATCGTCGTCTACCCCGCCTCCGGCACCGGCGCCTGGGAAGCCGCCCTGGTCAACACCCTGTCCCCGGGCGACCGGGTGCTCTGCTTCGAGACCGGCCACTTCGCCACCCTCTGGCAGGACATGGCACAACGCCTCGGCCTCGACGTCGAAGTCGTACCCGGCGACTGGCGGCACGGCGCCGACCCCGCCGAGGCCACCGCACGCCTCACCGCCGACACCGGGCACACGATCCGCGCGGTCCTGGTCGTGCACAACGAAACCTCGACCGGCGTGACCAGCCGGATCCCGGAGATCCGCGCCGCCATCGACGCCACCGGCCACCCCGCGCTGCTGCTCGTCGACACGGTCTCGTCGCTGGCGTCCATCGACTACCGGCACGACCAGTGGGGCGTCGACGTCACCATCGCCGGCTCGCAAAAAGGCCTGATGCTGCCGCCGGGCCTGAGCTTCAACGCCGTCTCGGCCAAAGCGCTCGCCGCGTCGCGGACCGCCCGGCTGCCCCGCTCGTTCTGGGACTGGGCGCCGATCATCGAGGCCAACGCCCGGGGCTTCTTCCCGTACACCCCGGCCACCAACCTGCTCTACGGGCTGCGCGAGGCGCTGCGGATGCTCGACGAGGAGGGCCTGCCACAGGTGTACGCCCGGCATCAACGGCACGCCGAGGCCACCCGGCTGGCCGTGCGCGCCTGGGGCCTCGAGGTGCTGTGCGCCGACGAGCGGGAACACTCCGGCTCACTGACCGCGGTCCTGGTGCCCGACGGCCACGACGCCGACGAGATCCGCGCGATCGTGCTGGACCGCTGGAACATGTCCCTCGGCACCGGCCTCGGCCGGCTGGCCGGGCGGGTCTTCCGGATCGGCCACCTCGGCGACCTCAACGACCTGATGCTGGCCGGCACCCTCGCCGGCGTACAGATGGGCCTGGTCGCGGCGGGCGTCCCGATCGACCCGGCCGGCGTCACCGCCGCCCTCGACAGACTTCAAAAACGATGACCGACCTGTCGTACGACCTGACGAGCGCTCTGGACGGCGAGGTCGCCTTCGACGCGTACACCAGGCATCTGTTCTCCCGCGACGCCAGCATGTACGCCATCGAACCGCTCGGTGTGGTCTTCCCCCGGCACGCCGGCGACGTGGCCGCGGCCGTGGCGGTCGCCGGCGCGCACGGCGTGCCGGTGGTGCCGCGCGGCGCGGGGACCAGCCTGGCCGGGCAGACCGTCGGCCCCGGCCTGGTGCTGGACCTGTCCCGGCACCTGCGCGAGATCGTGGCGATCGACCCGGAGCAGCGGCTGGCCCGGGTCCAGCCCGGCGTCGTACAGGACCAGCTCAACCAGGCCGCCGCCGCCCACGGCCTGATGTTCGGGCCGGACACCTCGACCAGCAACCGGGCCACCATCGGCGGGATGCTCGGCAACAACTCCGCCGGCAGCGGCTCGCTGCGCTACGGCTCGACCATCGACCACGTCCAGGAACTCGACGTGGTGCTCGCCGACGCGTCGACCGCCCGGTTCCGGCCGATGCCCGCCGACGAGCGTGCGACCCGGCCCGGCCTGGAGGGCGAGATCTACCGGCGGCTGGCCCCACTGCTCGACGACCCGAGCATCGGCGACTTCCCGCCGTACTGGCGGCGGGCCTGCGGGTACCGCCTCGACCGGCTGCGTGACGACCCGGGGTTCAACCTGGCGCCGTTCGTGGTCGGCTCGGAGGGCACCCTGGTCACCGTGACCGAGGCCGTGGTGCGGCTGGTGCCCCGCCCACGCCGTACGGTGATCGCGGTCGGGCATTTCGATTCGACGTTCGCTGCGGTCGAGGCCACCGGGGACGCGCTGGCCTGCGAACCGGCCGCGGTCGAGATGATGGACCGCACGATCCTCGACCTGTCCCGGCAGAAGATCGAGTACGCGGATCTCGGCGCCATCCTGACCGGCGACCCGCAGGCGCTGCTGTTCGTGTCGTTCAGCGGCGACGACGACCGGCAGCTGCGCGCGCAACTCGACCGGCTGTGCGCGCTCTGGCGCAAACACGGGCACGGCTATCACACCTTGCGCGCCGAGACGCCGCAGCAGCAGGCCGGTCTGCTGAAGGTGCGCAAGTCGAGCCTGGGACTGCTGATGGCGGCCAGCACCGGGACGCTGCGGCCGCTGGCGTTCGTCGAGGACACCGCGGTCGATCCGCGGCACCTGGCCGCGTACACCAGGCGTTTCGCCCAGATCCTGGACCGGCACGGGCTGCGCGCCGGCTTCTACGGGCACTGCTCGGTCGGATGCCTGCACATCCGGCCGTTCGTGGACGTCCGGCGCCCCGAGCACGTCACCGCGATGCGGGCCGTCGCCGGGGAGATCAAAGACCTGGTCCGGGAGTACGGCGGAGTCAACTCCAGCGAACACGGCGACGGCCTGGCCCGCAGCGAGTTCAACCGGGAGATCTTCGGCGACGAACTGTACGAGCTCATGCGTACCGTGAAAATGATCTTCGATCCGGATGGGCGGATGAACCCCGGCAAGATCGTCGACGCGCCGCCGATGACCGACCACCTGCGTGACGCCGCACTGCCGCCGCCCCGGCCGGTCCGCACCCACCTGGACTTCTCGGTGACCGGCGGCATGCGCGGCGCCGCCGACAGGTGCATGAACATCGGCCTCTGCCGCAAGGACTCGACAGGTGTGATGTGCCCGTCCTACATGGCCACCCGCGAGGAGGAACACGCCACCCGCGGGCGCGCCAACGCCCTGGTCAAGGCACTGTCGGAGGGCGAGCCGGACACCGCGCTCGGCGACGACCGGCTGCACGGCATCCTGGACCTGTGCCTGATGTGCAAGGCGTGCAAGAGCGAATGCCCACTGAGCGTGGACGTGGCCGCGCTCAAGGCGGAGGCGCTGGCGCACCGGCACGACACGCACGGCGTACCGCTGCGGTCGAAGGTCTTCGGTCGCATCCGCCTGCTGAACCGCCTCGGCTCGGCCACCGCACCGCTGTCCAACCTGCCCGGACGTGTGCCGCCGCTGCGCCGCCTGATGGATCGCGGCCTGGGGATCGCGGCCGCTCGGCCGTTGCCGCGGTTCCACCGCGGCAACCTGGTCCGCTGGTTCAACGGCCGCGCCGGCTCCCTCGGCCGGCCGGTGGCTTTACCGGCCTCCCGTTCCCCCGGCCGGCCGGTGACGTTCCCGGCTTCCCGTTCTCCCGGCTGGGCGGTGACGTTCCTGGCCGACTCGTTCACCACCTGGACCGAGCCGGGCGTCGGGCGGGCCGCGGTGGAGCTTCTGGCCGCCGCCGGCTGGGAGGTACGGCTGGAGAGCGCCGGCTGCTGCGGGCGGGCGAGCTACTCCAAAGGCCTGCTCGACGACGCGCGGCGGCAGGCGTCGGCGATGGTGACGCGACTGGCCGACACGCCGGGACCGATCGTCGGCTGCGAGCCGTCCTGTGTGCTGACGCTGCGCGACGAATACCGGCGGCTGCTGCCCGGCGACGACCGGGTTCCCGGCGTCGCCGAACGGGTCCGGCAGGTCGAGGAACTTCTGACCGAGGCGATCGACGACGGCCGGCTGACACTGTCCGGCGCGCTCAGCGGCAAGCAGATCCTCTACCACGGGCACTGCCATCAGAAGGCCGAGGTGGGTACGGCCGCGACCGTCGTCCTACTGCGCCGCATCCCGGGCGTCGAGGTCACCGAACTCGACGCCGGCTGCTGCGGCATGGCCGGCTCGTTCGGGTTCGAATCCGAGCACTACGACCTGTCGATGCGCATCGGTGACCTCCGGCTGTTCCCGGCGGTCCGGGAGACACCCGCCGACACGATCGTGGCCGCCACCGGGGTGTCCTGCCGCCAGCAGATCCGGCACGGCACCGGCCGGGCGGCCCGGCATCCGCTCGACATCGTGCACCAGGCTTGGGGAGGTTTCGGTGGAACATGATGAGCTGATCCGACGGGAGTTCGCCCGGCAGGCCGGCACGTTCGAGGACGCCCGCCTCAACGACGCGTTCACCAGGCACCTGGCCCGGCTGGCCGACTTCGCCGCGCCGCAGCCGGACGATGTGTGTCTCGACGTCGCGTGCGGCACCGGCCTGGTCGCGCGGGCTCTCGCTCCGCGGGTGCGGCATGTGACCGCGCTGGACCTGACACCGCAGATGCTGGCCACCGGGAAGGTGGCCGCGGACCGCGACGGCCTGCGCAACCTCGTGTTCCAGGAGGGCGATGCGACCCGGCTGCCGTTCCTGAGCGCGTCGTTCGACCTGGTGGTGACCCGCTTCTCACTGCACCAGGTCAGCGAGCCGGAATCGGTGGTGTCGGAGCTGGTCCGGGTGTGCCGGCCCGGCAGCCGGGTGGTGGTCGCCGACCTGATCCGCGATCCGACGCTACCCGGCGACCCGGACCGGGTGGAACGTCTCCGCGACCCGTCACACGGCACGATGCTCACCGTCGAACGGATCACCGAGTTACTGGCGCGGGCCGGGGCCACGCTGGAGACCGCCGACGTGTTCCCGGTGGAACGCCCGCTGACGACCTGGCTGGAACAGTCCCGTACCCCAGCGGACGTCTCCGCGGCGATCGCCGAGCAGTTGCGGACCGAACTCGACGGCGGCACACCGACCGGCATGCGGCCACGGGCGGCCGGCGACGACCTGATGTTCACCCAGACGTGGGCGCATCTGCTGGCCCGTCTCCCGAGGCCAGCCGGTTGATGCGCTGGCGCGTGACCAGTCTCAGCGGCAAACCTATGCGAGATCCAGCAGGTGAATGTCGCCGCCGCGGATCATCCAGTCGTCCCAGTAGCCGAGCCGGCCGCACGCGACGCAACGGCTGGTGATCGCGAGGGCCCGGATTCCATCGCCGCCCTCGTAGAGCGAATAGCCGACCGCGATGTTGAAGTCCTCCTCGTCACCATCGCCATCGCACTCACAAACCATGACGCCGGTCTTGCTCTCGTCCCAGTAGGCGCCGCTGTCCGCGATGAAATGCTCCTGACCGCACCCGCGGCACAGGCGCATCGCCGTGTTCTCCCCCAGGTCGCCGTGAAGACCGAACACCTGGCCGCCGCAGGCTGCACACACGCACAGCCGGACCTCGTGTACCTCGTAACCCTCGGCGCCCTCCGCCTTTGCGTACTCGACGAGGTCGTCGAAGTCCTGTCCGATCTTCCAGTCATCGCCGTTGCGGGTTGCCACGGCGGCAATCTCATCACGGCGGCCCCGACATCGGAACGCCCTTACAAAGCCGGACAGGACAAGTCGTGATCGCAGGCCCATTGGATCAGGGCCGGCCCTCTCTCTCGCGGAACGCCAGCAGGTCGAGGGAATACGGCATTCGGATCGGCGGAGTCAGTTCGCTCATGGCGAGCACTCCCTGAATCGGTCCTCGGCGGATCGCGGCATCAATGGAGTGCTGAGTCGACAACGCCAGGGAATCCCATGTCAGCCGCGCCTCGCACATGCTGCAACGGGCGTTGGCTCGGACGGCGTCGGCAACCTCGCCGCGCGTATCGCACGTCGGGCACTGGTAGGGGAACACCCGTCGATGATGTTGCCCTACCTGCCCGTGGGCAACGGATATCCCGATACCGCGCCGCCGGACAGGACTCCCGCGGGCACGACGGGCCGGTGTCAGCCCGCGCAGAGGACGCTCCGCCGTATCCGGTGAGACCAGGCGGATGAACCCGCAACTCAGACATCGACTTCTCCCCCATAGCCGTCAGGTGATCAGTGAGTGAATGCCGTACAGCACGGCGTCACCGAGCAGCACCAGGCCGCCAGCGATCGCCAGTCGTCGAGCCGAGACACGCGGGTCGCGGGCAGCCATGCCCAGCACCGCGAACACGATGCCGGCGAGATTGATCGGCGCCGCGGCGATCACCGGCGCCCAGGTGCCACCGTCGTCGCCGTCCGAGGCCACGAGGGCCATCCCGCCCACCGGCACAGCCGCGAAAACGATCAACGCCAGCCCCGCGTACCAGCGCATCTGTTCGGTCGGGTCGTCCAGGCTCACGGTTCCTCCGGCAGCAATAGCAGTCGCAAGGGTGTTCCATCTCGGGCGCTGTTCGGTTCACCACTGTCCGACTTGCGATAGCTTGCTGAGCTGACGCTGTGCCAAAGGGTGCCGTCGGGCGTCGACGCAGGTGAGCAGGTCGGCTGCGACGATTCGCAGCTGAACTCCGCTCCGGGCACGACGGGCCTGTGTCAACCTGCCCGGATGACGCCCGTGATCAGGGCGACGACGGCCAGGACCCCTGCGGCGCCGATCGTCCAGCGCAGCATCGAGTGCTTGACGTAGAAGTCGCCGGCACGCTTGCCGGCGCTCACCCGGATCGCGATGATCAGTAACGGTACCGCGGCCATGGCGCCCCACCGCGCTCCGGTGATGAACCCGCTCCCACCCCGCCCGTCGACCGTTTCGGCGAGTCCGCTGCCGTGCAGTGGCAGGAGCATCCAGGAGGCGAGGGCCAGCAGGGCCAGCACCGTCCCGATCGCGTAGATCCAGGGCCGCGGAACCCGGCCACGGATCAGGACCAGAGTCAGCACGACGGCCGCGGTGACGACGAAGAGCAGCCAGCCGGCCGCCGCCATGCCGCGCGGACTCCCGCCGGTGGCGGACCGGGCCGCGGTGACGTACGCGTCCGCCACCACCGAGAGCACCACCGGGAACACGGCGAAGTAGGCGAGGCCGGCGACCATGAAGAGGACGATGGAACCGCCGACGCACCCCAGACACCCGAGATTCTCGGCGAACGTCGGCTTCTTGCGCTGGATCGGGATCCGGACCCCACCTGCCGACGCATCGGGCCGATCGGGATTCATCGCTTGATCGTAAGCCGCACCGGCCACCGTTCACTCGGGTGTGGACGGTCCCGGTTCGGGTTCCGGCCCGGCGGCTTCCGGCGGCCGTCTGGTCAGCAGCCGGGTGATCGCGGCGAGCAGAATGGCACCGACGACGTAGCGGGACGCGTGCAGGGTGACCCGGTTCATCGAGACCCCCGGGTGGAGTCGAGGTAGGCGAGCCAGCCACCGTGCGCGGTGATGTCGGGAGTGCCGTCAACCGCCACGGATTCGCAGAGGAAGCCGGTGACCGAGGTTCCGTCGGCGAGCCGCACCTGCCCCAGCGTCATCGGCGCCGGCAGGGCGGCCAGGAACTGCCCGAGCGCGGCCGGCGGCAACTCCCACACCTCACCGGACACGGCGGCGCCGCCGGAGGCGACCCGGACCAGGCCGGGTTTCGGTGGCTCGGTCGGCAGAGCATGCAACCGATACTCGGGTACGGTCCGGGCCGCCCCGACAAGGCGGCCACCGGCCGAGGTGAGCTGGTGGTTGAGGGGCTGCCCGGTCAGGTGCGCCCCGACCACGAGCAGGCGCAACCCGGGTGCGGCCGGTACGGGCGCGGGCACTCCGGTGAGCATGGCGGCGATGCCGGTGGCGACGGCGTCGGCGTGCCCACGGGCGATGATCTGCACCCCGAGCGGCCCGGCCGGGACAGCCACCGCGGACAGGCCGAACAGGTTGCAGAAGTTGGTGAACGTGCCGACCCGCGCGTTCACCCCGATCGGGTCGGCCTCCACCTCGGCGATCGTCGGATGGATCGGCGCGGTCGGCAGCAGCAACGCGTCCGCGCGACCCCATTCGGCCATCGCCTCGGCCCGCAACAGGTCGAGACGTTCGGTGTCGGCGACCAGCCGGTGCGCGGGGATGTCCCGGGCCGCGGCAACGATGGCCGCGACGGTGGGGTCGGCGCCGTCGGCGTGCGTGCCGAGGAACTCACCGACGGCGGCGTAGCGTTCGGCGACGAAGCCACCGTCGTAGAGCAGTTTCGCGGCGGCCAGGAACGGGTCGAGCCGGATCGGCCGCAGCACCGCCCCGGCGGTCTCCAGCGTTTTCGCGGCTTGTTCGAACGCGTCGAGCCACTCCACCGACATGCCGATGAGCTGGTCGCGGCCGGGCACCGCGACGACCGGCCGCGGTGGGGCGGCCAGCGGCGCGCCGGCCGGCCACTGCGGGTCGCCCATGATCGTCATCGCCTGCTGGGCGGTGGCGAGGTCTCGGGCGAAGACCGTCACACAGTCGAAGCTGCGGCAGGCCGGGACGACACCCGTGGTGGGCACCCGGCCGGGCGTCGGCTTGATCCCGACGATGCCCTGGAAGGCAGCCGGCACCCGGCCCGAGCCGGCGGTGTCGGTGCCCAGCGCGAGGTCGGCGATGCCCAAGGCGACCACCACCGCGGAACCCGAACTGGACCCGCCGGCCACCTTCGCCGGGTCGTTGACGTCACGGACCGCGCCGTACGGGCTACGGGTGCCGACCAGCCCGGTGGCGAACTGGTCGAGATTGGTCTTGCCGAGCACCACCGCCCCCGCGTCGATCAGACGTTGCACCGCTGGTGCGTTTCGGGTCGGACGGTAGGCGTACCCCGGATGTCCTGCCGTTGTCGGAAGCCCGGCCACGTCGATGTTGTCCTTGACCGCCAACAGTGACCCCGCCAGGGGCAGATGGGCGGCGACCGCCGCCGCGTCGGCCAGAACGTCCGCCTCGTCACGCAGCGTGATCCAAGCTTCCGGGCGCTCGCCGAGGGCGAGCCGGGCGTAGGCGGCACGGACGCGGTCCTGTGGGGTCATGCGGCGGCCTTTCCGGAGAGGACGAGCAGCGGGCTGCCGGGCGCGACCTGGCTGCCCGGGGTGACGAGGACGTCGGTGACCTGCCCGTCGCTGGGCGCGGTGAGCACCGTCTCGAGTTTCATGGCTTCCAGCGCCAGCAGCGGCTGACCGGCGACGACCCGGTCGCCGGGGCGCACGTCGACGCGCCACACGCTGGCGACGAATGGCGCCTCGACCAGAGCGCCACCTTCGGGTACGGCCACCGCGCCGGCCGCCGGAGGCGCGGGCGGCTCCGGGCGCGGGTCGAACTCGCCGGCCGCCGCCCAGGCGGAGCGTTCCCGGCCGAAGGCGGCCGCCTGGGTGTCGCGGAACGCGCTGATCGAGCCGGCGTTGGCGGCGAGGAAGTCCTCGTGGTCGGCGAGGCGGAAGGCGCCGTCCTCGATCCGCAGCCGGTGCCGGCCGGCGGCCACGTCGGCGCGCAGGTCGAGCAGTTCCTCGGCGCCGACCGGGTACCAGGAGATCCGGTCGAAATGGCGCAGCAGCCACGGGTCGCCTGCTTCACGCTGCCAGCGGCTCCACACCTGCACGGTGCGGCCGACGAACTGGTAGCCGCCGGGCCCCTCCATGCCGTAGATGCACAGGTACGCGCCGCCGATGCCGACGGCGTTCTCCGGTGTCCAGGTGCGGGCCGGGTTGTACTTGGTGGTGACCAGCCGGTGCCGGGGGTCCAGCGGGGTGGCGACCGGCGCGCCGAGGTAGACGTCGCCGAGCCCGAGGACCAGGTAGCTGGCGTCGTAGACGGTGCGGTGCACGTCGCCGACGCTGTCCAGGCCGTTGATCCGGCGGATGAACTCGATGTTCCACGGGCACCAGGGCGCGTCGTCGCGGACGCCGGCCATGTAGCGGGCGATCGCCTCCCGGGTGGCCGGGTCGTCCCAGGACAGCGGCAGGTGTACGACCCGGCTCGGCACCTCCAGGTCGCGGGTGGCCGGGAGCTGGTCCTCGATCTCGCGAACCAGCCCGAGCAGCCGTTGCACGGGCAGCCGGTCCGGGTCGACGTGGATCTGCACGGAGCGGATGCCCGGGGTCAGGTCGACGACGCCGCCCAGGTTCTCCGCGCGCAGCCGCTGCATCAGGGCGTGCCCGCGCATCCGCAGCCCGAGGTCGAGGGTCATCGGCCCGTACTCGACGAGCAGGTTGTCGTCGCCGCTGCGGCGGTAGGTGACCGCCGGGCCGGCGCCGGTGGCCTCGCGGCGGGCCAGCACGCCGTCGTCGCCGGTGACGATCGGGGTCACCGGGGCGAGTGGCCGGGCCCGCAGGTCGTGGGCGGTGTCGTCGGAGACGGGCACGAACCGGACGGTGTCGCCCGGGGTGAGCTGGCCGAGTTTCCAGCGTTCGGCGGTGATCACGGTGGCTGGGCAGACGAACCCGCCGAGGCTGGGGCCGTCCGGTCCGAGCAGGATCGGCACGTCGCCGGTGAAGTCTACGGCGCCGACCGAGTACGGGGTGTCGTGAATGTTCGACGGATGCAGTCCTGCCTCACCGCCGTCGGTGCGCGCCCACCGGGGTTTCGGTCCGACCAGGCGGACCCCGGTACGGGCCGAGTTGAAGTGCACCTCCCACGACGCAGCGTAGAACTCGTCGATGTCCTCCCGGGTGAAGAACTCCGGGGCGGCGTGCGGCCCTTCGGTGACCGCGATGCGCCAGTCCCGTCCGATGGCGGGCCGTTCGCCGGGCGGCACCGGGCCGCGGACCGGGCCGGCTGTGACACCGGGGCGCAGCACGTCGCCGAGCCGCAGCGCCCGGCCGCCGTGGCCGCCGAACCGGCCGAGGGTGAAGGTGGCCGCGCTGGCCAGGTAGCCGGGCACGTCGAGCCCTCCGGCGACGAGCAGGTAGACGCGCAGCCCGCCGCCGGTGGCCCGGCCGATGTCGAGGACCGCGCCGGCCGGCACGTCGACCGGCTCCCACATGGGCACGGGCGTGCCGTCGACGGTGACCGGCACGTCGGCGCCGGTGACGCAGACGGTGGTGGCCGCGGTGAACCGCAGGGCCGGCCCGTCGACTGTGCACTCCAGCCCCGGTGCGCCGGCGGGGTTGCCCAGCGCCCGGTTGCCGAGGCGGAACGACAGGTCGTCCATCGGCCCGGAAGGCGGGACCCCGACCTCCCACAGTCCGGTGCGGCCGGGCCAGTCCTGCACGGCGGTGAGGGTGCCGGGCCGTTCCACGACGATGCGCGGCTCGTGGTCGTGCACGTCGGCGAGTGTCGCAGTGCTGTGCCGGGCGGCCAGGACTTCGGTGTCGACGGCTGCGGCGCGCAACAGGCCGAGGTTGGTCTCGATCCCGTCGACCCGGGTGCTGTCGAGTGCCGCACGCAGGGCGGCGAAGGCGGCGGGCCGGTCCGCTCCGGTGGCGATCACCTTGGCGAGCATCGGGTCGTAGGAGGTGGTGACCTCGGTGCCGGCCTCCACCCAGCCGTCGACGCGCACGTCAGCGGGGAAGGTGACCGCGGTGACCAGGCCGGCGCTGGGCCGGTGCCCCTGGGACGGGTCCTCGGCGTAGACGCGGGCCTCGACGGCCGCCCCGGCGGGCCGGGGCACGTCCAGCTCAAGGTCACCCTGTGCCAGCCGCAGCATCCACTCCACCAGGTCGATCCCGAAGATCGCCTCGGTGACCGGGTGCTCGACCTGGAGCCGGGCGTTGACCTCGAGGAACGACGCCTGCTCGCGTTCCGCGTCGTAGACGAACTCCACGGTGCCGGCCGACCGGTAGCCGACCGACGCGCACAGCGCCACCGCCGACTCGTGCAGCCCGGCCCGGACCGTGTCCGGCAGCCCCGGCGCGGGCGCCTCCTCGATCACCTTCTGGTTGCGCCGTTGCAGCGAGCAGTCCCGGTCGCCGAGCGCCACCACCCGCCCGCGCCCGTCGCCGAACACCTGCACCTCGACGTGCCGGGCGCGCTGCACGAACCGTTCCAGGAACACGCCGCCGCTGCCGAAGCTGGCGATCGCCATCCGCTCGACCTTCGCAAACGCGCCGGCGAGTTCCTGCGGGGTGAAGCAGGCCTGCATGCCGATGCCGCCGCCACCGCCGGTGGCCTTGACCATCACCGGGTAGCCGATCTCCTCAGCCGCGGTCAGCGCCTCGTCGAGCCCGGACAACAGCCCGGTCCCGTCGATCATCGGCACCCCGGCGGCGCGGGCCAGGTCACGGGCGGTGTGCTTGGCGCCGAACGCGGTGAGCTGCGCCGGGGTGGGCCCGACGAAGGCGAGCCCGGCCTGCTCGACGGCGGTGGCGAACCCGGCGTCCTCGGAGAGGAACCCGTATCCGGGGTGCACGGCGCCGGCGCCGGTGGACAGCGCCGCGTCCAGGACCCGGTCCACGCGCAGGTAGCTGTCGCGGGCCGGGGCCGGGCCCAGCCGTACCGCCATGTCGGCCATCCGCACATGCGGCGCGGCCCGGTCCGGGTCGGAGAAGACCGCGACCGTCTTGAGGCCGATCCGCGCTGCGGTGCGGATGATGCGGCAGGCGATCTCACCGCGGTTGGCGACGAGCAGGGTGTCGAACACGCTCACTCCCCGGTGACGATCATGCGGACCGGTGTCGGGTCGAACCCGTTGCACGGATTGTTGATCTGCGGGCAGTTCGACACCAGCACCAGCACGTCGGTCTCGGCCCGCAACGCGACGCGCAGGCCGGGCGCGGAGATGCCGTCGACGATGCCGAGGCTGCCGTCCGGGTCGACCGGCACGTTCATGTACCAGTTGATGTTGCTGACCAGGTCCCGTTTGCCGAGCCCCCACTTCGCGCCCTCGATCAGGAAGTTCTCGACGCAGGCGTGCTGATGCTTGGTGTGGTGGCCGTAGCGCAGCGTGTTCGACTCGCGGCTGCACGCCCCGCCGACGGTGTCGTGCCGGCCGACCTCGTCGGCCACCACGGTCATCAGCGGGCGGCCCTCGCTGGACATCAGAACACTGCCGGTGCTCAGGAAGATGCCGCCCTGCGCGGCGAGGGTGTCCGGCGCCGAGTAGCGCTCGGCGGTGTCGTCGGCCCGATAGATCAGACAGTCGACGGCCTGGTTGCCGTGCAGGTCGACGATGGTCAGCGTCTGGCCCCGGCGGACGATCGCCGACCACGGCGCACGCGCCGCGACGGTCTCGTCGAGCACGACCGGGCCCGCCACCAGCGCGGTCACCGCGACCCCCTCGCGATCAGGTAGTCGGCGGTGTTGAGCAGGGCACGCTCGCCTTCCGGCGAGCGCGTCCAGAGAGGGTCACCCGGGCCGGCCGGTTGCGATTTCCAAGCCCGCAGCTGTACGGCCGAACTGGCATACTCCGGGCGCGGATCCAGTGGGTGCGGGACATTGGCGAGCAGCACGATCAGCGGCATCTCGGCACGCAGCTCGACGCTCGCCCCGGCGCCGGCCGAACCCAGCCAGCGGAACCGGCCGTCGCCGTCGACGCGTACCCCCTGGAAGAAAGAGATGCTCGGGGGCAGGTCCCGCCGGGTCAGGCCGTGTTTCGCGGCGGCCAGCGTGAACAGTTCCCGCCCGGCCGGTGTCGGCCCGTGTGGGCTGCCGTCGCCGTACCGATCAAGATTGCTCTGAAGAGTGGACGTGCCGCAGAACGTGTCGGACCGATCGAGCGCCCCGGCGGTGACCGAGGCGAGCGCGCGGCCCTGGTCGGACAGCAGCAGGTGGCCCTCACCGACGTAGGCCTGCCAGAGCACCTTGACCGTGTCGGCGACGTTGAGGCGTTCCCACGGCTCGTCGGCGTTGAACAGCAGCACCGAGACGCAGGCGTCGCCGTACAGATCGGTCAGCCGCAGGGTGGTGCCCCGGGCCAGCCGCCGGCTCGCATAGCCGCCGCCCGGGATGGTCTCGGCCCAGACCAGGCCGTCGCCGAGCCGGTCGGCCGGCACCGTCGGCATGCATTCGACGACGGTGCCGCCCTGGGCGCGGGCGTGTTCGCGGGCGCCCGCGGTGGTGGCGGTGCTCATGCGGTCTCCGCCAACGGCAGGGTCAGATGCAGGCTTCGGGTACGGGCCCGGAAGCGCAGGTACACCAGGGCGCCGACCAGCACCGCGCCGCCGACGAACAGCAGTGAGAAGTAGTGCAGGTACCAGTGGGTGCCGGCCGGGTCGTACACCTCCTGGCGCGGCCAGCCGAGGTTGAGGATCATGCCGATGCCGTAGACCACGGCCAGCACGTTGACGACGATCCCGAAGCGGCCCAGGGCGAACAAGCGGCCGCCACGTTCGGTGGCCAGCCCGGCCTCGCCGTCCGGCCAGCCCTTCAGCCGGCGGGCCAGCAGCGGGATGGTGACCAGGGCGTACGCGATGTAGAGCATGACGATGCAGACGCTGGTGATGGCGGTGAACAGCGCCGCCTGGCCGATGTTGACGAGCAGCACGGCGATCGCGCCGACGCCGACGACGATGGCCGGGACGACCGGGGTGCCGGTGCGGGCCGGGACCTTGGACAGCGTGGCCGAGAACGGCAGGACACCGTCCCGGGCCATCGAGAAGATCATCCGGCTGCCTGCGGTCTGGATCGCGAGGGTGCAGACCGCCACCGCGATCGCCACGTCGATCAGCAGGATCCGGCCGCCGGTGTCACCGAGGCGGCTGGTCAGCACGTACGGCAGGCCTTCGGTGGCGAGCCGCCCGTCGGTGAGGCTGGGCGCGGCCATCAATGCAACCAGCAGCATCAGCCCGCCACCGATGCCGGCCGCGGCGAGAGCCCGCAGGATGGTACGCGGGGCGGTGTGCCGGGGGTCGCGGGTCTCCTCGCTGAGTTCGCCGGCACTGTCGAAGCCGACCACGACGTACGCCGCCATCAGCGCCGAGACCAGGAACGGCCCGACGTAGGACAGCCCGGTGCCGGTGCCGCCGGTGTCGAAGACGACGCCCGGCCCGCGTTCGGCGTGGAACAGCAGCAGCCCGACCACCGCGACCACGCCGATGATCTCCAGGGTGACGCCGGTGCTGTTGACGATGGCCATCAGGCGTACGCCGATGACGTTGATGATCGTGGTGACCGTGATCAGGATCGAGCCGAGGATGACCGCGTTGGTGGCGCCGCTGGTCGAGGTCAGCGAGGGGTCGTCGCCGACCAGCTGGAAGCCGGACCAGATCTGCGGGAGCACCACCTGCAGCGCGATCGCGGCGGCCGCGACGGTGGCGATCTGCGCGATGATCATCACCCAGCCGGCGAACCAGCCGACGGTCGCGCCGGCCAGCCGCCGTGACCACTGGTAGATGCAGCCGGAGAGCGGGTAACGGGCGGCGAGCTCGGCGAAGTTGAGCGCCACCATGAACTGGCCGGCGAAAACCAGCGGCCAGGTCCAGAAGAAGGCCGGGCCACCGAACGAGAAACCGAACGCGAAGAGCTGGAAGACAGTGGTGAGGATGGAGACGAAGGAGAAGCCCGCGGCGAACGACGCGTAGCTGCCGATACCGCGGCGCAGCTCGGGCTCGTAGCCGAATCCGCGCAGGTCAGCGGCGTCAGCCTTCTCGGTCGGGGGCGCGGGCAGGGTGGGGGTGGTGGACAAGGGGGCCTCCTCGGGGCCGGAATACCTGTCAGTTGACAGATTTACGGCTCCGGCTCCGGCCGGGGTTTCTGCTCGGTAAATCCTGGGTTGCCGCCGATGTCGGCGGCGTTACACCGCGGCCGGATCGGTTGTGACATCACGACATGCGACGATGCAGGAGTGAGCACCACGTCCCCGACCGCCGGCCGCCCCCGATCCGGAGCCCGGCGGATGCCGGACGCCACCGCCCGCGAGGAGATCCTCGACGCCGCGGCCGAGTTGTTCGCCCAGCGCGGTTACGCCGCCACCTCCACCCGGCTGATCGCCGAGACCGTCGGCATCCGGCAGGCGTCGCTCTACTACCACTTCCCCAACAAGGAGCAGATCCTCGCCGAGCTGCTCGAAGCCACCGTGCGGCCCTCACTGACGTACGCCGGCGAGCTGTCTGCCAAGGACCTGCCACCCGCCACCGCCTTACGTGACCTGGTGGAGTACGACGTCGGCGTCCTGGTCGGCGCCCGCTGGAACATCGGCATCCTCTACGCCCTGCCGGAGATCGCCACCGAGCCCTTCGCCCGCTTCCGCCGCGAACGCGAACAGCTGCGCCTGGCCTACCGCGCACTGGTCGAGGCGGTCGCCCCCGACACCGCGCCCATCACCGGCGACCTGGTCTTCGGACTGGTCGAGAGCGTCATCGGAATGCGCCGCGACCTGCCCGACCTGCCCGGCCCGGCGGACCTGCCGGCCGCCGTCGCCGCCGCCGCGATGCGCCTGGTCGGCCCATGAGCTGGTCGATGTTCATCTTCCGCGGCGTCGCGGCACACGCCCACGACAACGAACAGAACACGTTCATGGCGCTCGCCGCGATGTTCATCGAGGTCCATCCGGTGCACCGGGAGTCGGCCTTCCTGCGCGAATGGCAGGCCACCTGGATGGAGACGATCGGCAACCAGGGCAACGGCGTCAGCGACCTGAGCCAGGACGCCCATCTCACCGACGACGCCCGGATCACCGAATTCCGGCGGTTCCTCGCCGATTACCGCACCTGGGTACGGGCCACCGCCCCCTCAGCACAGTGGATCAGCGGATTCACCGCCGACCGCCTGGCCGAATTCCCCGACATCATCGAGGCCGTCCTCGACCGCGACCACAGCCACCCCCGGGTCGAACCCCTCAACCCGCGCTGACCAAGGCACCCAGCCGTGTTTCAGCGTGCGGACTGGGTACCGGGCCCCGACGGTCAGTCCCAGAAACATTCCAGGTGGTCGGACGTCTCGACGGCGTCCGCGTCGACGCAGAACTCGACGGCGTCGGCCCGCAGCACGTCGTCGATCTCCGGCGCCCAGACGGTCTCCAGCGACACCCGGTAGTCCTCGCGGTCCAGGCTGATCGCGTAGCCCTGCGCATGGGTGCCCGGGTGGTCACAGACGAACTGGAAGATGTCCCAGGCGGACGGGGCAGCGTTCTGCCTGTCGTCCGGATCCAGCCACCTCTCGTCGAACAATGTGGCCAGTCCAGCGGCGTCCAGCGGGCCGAAGAATCCGGCGCCGCCGGTGAAGGTCTCCCCGTTGCCCAGCAGGTCGAGGAAAGGCAGCATGCTGTCACGGCGGGCGGCGTCCCGGTTGAACGGGAAGGCGTCCCGAGCGGCCGGCCGATCGGCGTCACAGAGGGCCGGCCGGACCACGGCGCCGACGCCGTCCGCCATCTCCGAGGTGGCCGCACCCACCGCCGCCGGGCCTACCGCGGGATCGCTGGGACCCGACGAGGCGCTGAAGGCGACGGCGACCAGCCCGCAGACAACCGCAACACCGACCGAGACGACAAGATTGATCGAGCGACGCACCCGGAGAGTATGCCGCCCGATGATCAACAGCCGCGACCCCGAAGCCATCGTTGACGACACCGGCACTCGTTCTTCGGGCCACCACCGCCGAGGCCATGACGAACTCCTGCCGACATCCGGATCTGCCGACGTGTACTCGCCTACCAACTCAATATGCCACCGCGGCGTAGCCTCGGATCACCATGACGGCCTATCTCAACGGCGAGGGCGGCCAGCACCACGAACAATGCGGCACTCGAAACGACATCCCACCAACCGGCAGCCTTGAGAACCCCGCCCCACATCATTGCGGACCACAGGAGTACCAGGACGCGAGCGCCGCCGAAAATCTCCGCACGATACAACGCGGCAGCCAGCAGCGGCATACCGAGATACTGTCCGAAAGCGGCCGTCACCGGAATCCGTAACGGCCCGTAAGAGACATTCACATACGCGTCGAGCACCAATGCCGCCGTCGGGTCGACTCCCTGGATGTCCACCAACTGGAATGCCACCTGCTCAACGCCGGCGAAGTACACCCTCGCCGCGAAACCGAGGATCACCAGCAGCCCGCCCATCGTCGCGAGCACAGGTGAACGCCGAGCAGCCAGATAGGTGAGGATCGCCGTGGCAGGTATCAAGAGAATCGCTCCGGCCAGGAACAGACCGTATGCGGAAATCGTCAGGCCCGGGTTAGCGGCGTAGGCGGCCAACTGTTGCCGTGCAGCGAATTCTTCGGTGGCGAATCGCGCGACCTCCTCTGGCGTGAACGACGCGGAAGCGACAGCCCGAGTTCGCAACAAGAGGCCCACACACCAAAACAGGGGGCCGAGAATCAGCACCGATGCCACCAGCCATCGGCTGACTCCGGTCAAGCCAGGCGGACCATATTCTTTGCTTCTCCGAACCTCCCCCATAGGGTCAACATAGGCGTCAAAGAATGTCGCGCCAACCTTTACTCAGGCAGCCCTCAGGTCAGACCGCCGAACGCACCGACCCGCCGAAGTCAGCGCGATCGAGTCGCCGAAGCACCGAGCGGGATCAGGCTGCTCAGGCTGCGGGGTATCCGGCCGGCCCGTCGACCTCGGGGAGGGGCCAGGGCAAGGGCCAGAGCCCGTAGGGCCGGTTCGGCGCTGGATAGCGGTCCGAGCTCGCGAACGGCGGTTGCCGAAAGCCAACGGCGCCGGCCTGGACGACTGTTCTGGGCAAATCGAAGAAGACACGTCCACCCGCCCAGCCGCCGGCCGGAACGTCGTAGGAGGTGAACTCTCCCTGCCGCCCCTGCGGAGCCGGCTGATGGACGGTGCCGTCCGCGGCGACGAAGAGGAATTCCCACAGGTGGCCGATCCCCGGACACCCCGGCGAAGCAACTGTCACATCAGCCACCAGCCACACGCGATCATGGATGTGAGGCGCCAACCCGACCGACCTGATTGTATAAAGTTGTCCGTTCTGGGCGATAGCCTCTCCGAGACGGGCGCGCACCGGGACTTCCGCAGGCGCACCGAACGACACGCATTTCTCATCAGCGGAGTCGACGACGACGGTAGAACTCAACTGGAAGGCCCCGTCCGGGGCAGCCGGGTCACCCAGGGCGATGAGCTGTGGCGCATCGAGAATCTCAGGCTCCGGTGGTACGGACGCCGAGGACCCACCGATCAACAGCGCTCCCACGGCGACGGCACCGACCCACAACCTCTGCACGTCCGTCGCTCATCGGCAGCAGCCCGACGCGGTTGAGCAGTCGCGGCATCCATCCGAGACGGCAGCCATCGATCGCACGGCCATCAGAACTCAACGCTGTCAGCCGCCCTCTATTAATTCTCCGGTGTAGGCGATATAAGTCTCAGCCGCCTAACGCCCGCCGAAGGCAGTAGAATCGTTGAGCAAGATCAAGATGCGAAGGAGAAGGGATAGCCCACCATGGGCGCATGGGGTATGGCACCATTCCAGAACGACCGGGCAGTAGATCTACTGGAGGAACTTGGCGAGTTGGATACTGTCGCAAGGACTTTGAGGATCCGTGAAGTCTTTATGGAAGGGATCAATTCAGACTCCGACGATGCCCCCTTAGCGTTCGAAGTGGTCGCCGCCGCAGCGTTGATCGGAATTATTCTACCGGGCGGGCTTGCTCTTGACCGAGATCTCCCCGAAGGGGACGAGCGCCTGACCAGCTGCATTGATCCTGAAGACGAGGGCTATGCTACTGACGATTGGCGGCCCGCATTGCTGCGGTCACCCGGACCCGAACTTATTGAATTGGCAATTGCGGCGGTTCGCCACGTGACTGGAATGGACAGTCAATGGCGTGACGTGTGGGGAGGGAACCGAGACCGGGCGATAGAGGAGATGCAAAAAGTTCTCGCCATTCTGGAGGCTGCTGTTCGCTGACTGTCAAACCTCAAGCCAATCCGAATGAACAAGGATAAGCTCGGCATCGCTCGGTCGCAGTTCAGCTATGTGGTCATGCTCTACGGCCGCCAGAGAAAGACCCTTTCTCTTTGGTCGCGAAATCCTGAGAAGTCACGCACTATCATGCCGCCGACCGCGCGGACGGGGTGTAGCCGGCGGCGTTATTGGACGGTGAATCAGCGCGCTCCCGGTAGCCTCAATACATGCAGATGCGGCTGGGGCAAGGCGAAGACTCCGGCGGAGTTGTCCGAACCGATCCGGCGCCGGTGGCACGGCTGACAATGGTGACCACGGTGGAAGCCGGTGATTGGGCCGTTGAGCTCCCGCGACCGCTGCTCCTCCAACCCGGCGAACATGTCTGGATTGTCGGTTCATCGCTTCACGTTCGGCAGTTGGACGGAGAAGTGGCTCGACACGAGGGGGACGGCGTCTGGCTTTGCCGTTGAATCCCGCATCCGAGCTTGCTCAGCGTCCTGTGTTACCGCCGGACATCACGGACGAACGGCGGTCGAGCAGCTCGGTCTCATGCCGCTGTTCCTGCTCGGGCCGGCCGCCAGCCGTGACGGCGGCGTTGACTGTCGCGGAGTGGCGTCTCGTAGTGCCGATTTGTGCGCGGTTCATCATGGTGAACCCGCTGGTCATGGCGCCGGAGACGGTCTGCGTCAGGACCAGGTGGCGCCGTTGCCCACGATCATGGTGACGACCAGTACGACGGCTACTCCCGCGAGAGTGCCGAGAACTACCGGGAGACACCAAGCGCGTCGCCGGGGTGCCAGTCCCAGGCATACAGCCACCACCGCGGCGACCGGCACGACATAGAGTTCGAGAAAACCCAGGTACGCCGCATAAGCCCGGCTGACGCCCTCCGACTCGAGGACGCCCCACGTCATCGCTCCCAGAATCAACACATGCGGGATCGCCGCGACCACCGCCCCGAACCAAACACGATCTTCGGTGGCGGTCGGCTGGGCAACCGGCCGGTGCCAGTCCTGCCAGTCGTCCACGGCCATCTCCAATTCGCCGACAGTGCGCCGAGACATGTCGGCACGAGCACGACTCGCTGGAGGCAGATGGCCAGCCATCTGGACTGCTCGGCGCAAGAAGGCTCACATGTCGCTGTCCGCGCCTGGGCCGACATCCGCCGGCACCACCGGCTGTGACGGCCTCGCACAATGTCGTCCCGATGTGAGCGTGTCGCAGCAACGCTGGTCTCGACGGCTTAAGAAACGGGGTGGCAGGATCGCGGTCGATCGGTAAGGGTGCACCCATGGCCAGTCAGCGGGAAGTCGGTTACAACGGTGCGTGGGTCAAACCCGAAGCGGACCCCCGATCCACCGACAGTCCCGTCGGCGAACTGGCAACCATCCGCGAATACCTGTCCAACTACCGCCTGACGCTGGGCATGAAGTGCGAAGACCTCTCGCCGGAGCAGCTGGCCTCTCGATCGGTTCCGCCGTCGACGATGAGCCTGCTCGGCCTGATCCGGCACATGGCCGCCGTGGAGCACAACTGGTTCCACCGGACCCTGCAGGGCCACCTGAACGCGCCGCGGCTCTACTGGTCCGCGGACGAGCACGACCTGGACTTCGACGGTGCGATGGCTGATCCGGCCGTCGTCGACGACGCGTTCACCGTCTGGCGCCAACAGATCGTCGCCGCTGATCAGTGGCTCGATTCGACCCCCGATCTCGGGACGATGGTCAGTATGACCAACGGCGACCAGGCCAGCGTCCGCGACATCCTCATCCACATGGTCGAGGAGTACGCGCGGCACTGCGGCCATGCGGACCTGCTACGCGAGTGCATTGATGGACGCACTGGCCAGTAAGCCTTTCCCGTAACCATTCGGTCGGGGTGCTGGCCTATTCGACGGTCGCACTGGTCGGCCGCGATCCGCGCTCGACCGGCCGCCTGCTTTGACAGCCAACGTCTTCTCATGCCGATGTGAGTGTGACCATCAAACGACTCCAAACTGCCACTTGCAGTGCAAGCATGCCACCGGCAGGGGTTATACCGCTCACACGGTAGCCAGTCGAGCCGCCAACAGCGCCCGGAATCCTTACCTGGCACTCTGTTCTGGCCAGGGGAAGGATTGTTTATTAGTTCGCACCCTCATCCCCTGGCCCCGGGTAGAAAGCTGGCGGGCGATAACCGTCATCATCAGAGTGAACTGGACCAATTTCTAGCGGCGGGACAGGTACATCTTCAGTGTAGTTCTGTAGGTTGTCATTGTTCTGGCCATCGAGCGGGCCCTCAAGCATCTTGACATCCTCCCACAATGAGGCTCACGTCTCAGTGTGAAACAAGATCGGACGCCAGCCAAGTGGGCTTACCGCCATCACAGCGCACCGAAAGCAAGGAGCGTGGGTACGCGCTGAATTCCTTAGTTCGACGTTCGAACATCCGGACGTACCGAAAAGAGTGCATCCAATGACGGCCGGGATTGACTCAACCCCTTGCGTGCTGATTCAGGCCCAATCCGTAGACCGTTTCAAATAAACTGAATCACGTGTAGGAGCAGTGGCTGACGTATACCAACTTTCCTTCGATCGCCCCACCCTCAGGGACATCGAAGTAGATTGCAAAACCTTTGATCTGATCGCCGGTGAATGAATTCTCATACAGCATCCGCTTTCCTGGTTTTCTGACGTCAGGTTCGTGGCTGCGGCCGACGGTCGCCGTGAGCTCGACCCATCCGTCCTGTTTCGCATCGAGGGGCACATTTGGCCCCAGATCCTGGCGAAAACCCATGTCCTTAAAAGCGATTCCACTCGCGCCGGAGATGTTCTTCAAGTCACTCAAGCGAACAGCGCAGGCTAGAGTGTGGGTGCTCCAGTTTTCTGGCTGAGGTAACTCGAAGTACAATTCTACAAAATTCTTCTTGGGTTCGGTGAATGTGATCCGTATGGCGTCCTCACCAGCTTGGCCAGCGCCCTTTATAAGGGTTGACGTGAACGTGCCTGGCTTTAGAACGCCCTCCAGCCATCGAGCGTTGAGACTAGTGAGAGCTTTAGGAGACCCGGGCGCGGAGTTGAGGCCGACAGGAGACTCGCTGGCGCTACTTGCTGCGTTTCGGGGAGTCGCTTCTGATTCAAGGTCTCCGTCGCCTTTGTGTGTCACGCTGTAGACCGCGACGCCGACAGTTAGGGCGAGACCGACACTCATTGTTGCGCTCACCATAAGCGTCGCTCGTCCAACCAGCCGCCCCCACTGCTTCCAAAGGAGCCAAGCCGACAACACCAATGCCGAGATGCCGACCGCGAAAAGGAACACTCGAAGTCCCACTACGGCGGCGACAACCAAGCCCACGACGTCCGCCGTGAGCCCAAGAAGAGCGAGTGGCTGGTCTTTCTTGCTCGAATCCGCCGTTCTTTGACTCATGCCACCTCGCTCGGACTTGATGCGCCAGCGTCACAACCCGAGCCGCTCTCGCGTATCCCCTCCACGCGTGGTTCGAGTATCTGTAAGGTAGGGGCCCCGACTGCGGGAGGGAAGGGCATGCGCTCATCTGCCGCGATCCGCTCGTAGCCGACATGAGTGGGCTACTCCTGGGTTGAGCGGGCATCTCCAGCAGTCAGTTGTCTAGAGTCGGCCAGTGAGCAGCGACTTCGCCTTCTGGAAGGCCGGCGATGCCGACCCCGGCGAGATCTTCGACAACCTTGCTGACGGAGTCACCGATGCCCTCCATGGGCACTCGGACGTCTCCCGGTTCCGAGCAGGGCTGCTTTCCCGTTGGCCCGACTTAGTTGACGTGCTCGAACCTTCTGAGTACGACTTGGCGGAGGCGCCGGAGATCGCGGCCAAGTACGTGCTGCTCACCCTGCCGGTAAGCATGCTCCGGTACCTCGATGACATCTTTCAGATGGCTCGTGACCATGGGTTGCAGGGGTACAGCGGCGTAGCGGGCGAGGCGTTATGACGATGACGCGCCGCTGGATTGCGACGTACTGATCTGCCGCGATCCGCTTGTGAGTCATGGCAAGGGCTATCCGGTCTCGCCGTGTACGGCCAGGTCTTCGCCGCTCAAAATAAGGCAGCCGAGAATCTCGGCCAGGACGCTCCGCTGGCGCCGAGTCAGAGTGTTCACGAAAACCGCAGCGTGGATGCCTGCTTCTCGGCACGCCTGGGCGATCTCGCGGAGCTTGCCATCCGTCAGCAGTGTGCGGCGGGAGAAGGGCTGCGACATTCGCAGTGATCCGCCGGGACGCTGCTTCCACCGGTCGGAGGCGCCGCGGCGCTGGACATACCGGGCCGCCACCCGTCCACCGCGGGCCTCGACCAGAGCGGCGAACTCGTCGAGCTTGGCCTTGTCAGCGCTTTCCGAAAACTGACCCTCTGCGGGTTCGGGAAAGTTAACCCCCTGACCTGCGGTTATGAGCGTTTGTTGCGGGTTTCCTTGGCG
>NZ_JBEZXU010000088.1:0-46207 GCF_040638175.1 Actinoplanes sp. NPDC026670 | reverse complement strand
GCGTGGTGCGAGGCGCAGCTGGAGAAGCACGAGAAGTACGTGGTCGAGCACCTGGAGGACATGCCCGAGGTCCGGGACTGGTCGCTGGGGGACTGGGCCGAGAGCTGAACAGAAACTGACGGCGGGTCCGGCACCACAAACTGGTGCCCGACCCGCCGTTCGTGCCCGAAACGACGAACCGGTTGTCAGGACGCCGGTCACCACCGGGCAGGCCCGCCATGCGTCAGGACGTGGTCACTGGCAGTCCACGCTCGGTGAAATGGGCGGCGGCCGCAGCCAGCTGGTCCGCCGTCGGAGGCTGGGTGTCGGCCAGCGGGTAACGAAGGCCAAGTTCCTGGTACTTGGTGACGCCCAGACGGTGGTAGCCGAGGATGTCGACCTGCTCCACCACACCCCCGGCCTCGGTGCTGCCCCACCGGGCGGCCAGGTCGGCGACGCCGGCGATATTCGCCGGATCGTCGGTCAGGCCGGGTACCAGCACGAACCGGATCCGCATCCGGTTGCCGCGTGCGGCGAGCCGGTCACCGAACACGATCGTCGGGTGCAGCGCCACACCGGTGACCTTGCGGTATGTCACCGGATCGGAGCTCTTGACGTCGAGCAGCACCAGGTCGGTGTCGTCGAGCAGCCGGTCGCTGGCGCGGGCGCCGAGGAATCCGGCGGTATCCAGGGCGGTGTGCATACCCTCGGCCTTGCAGCGGCGCAGGTAGGCCTCGACGAAGTGATTCTGCAGCAACGGCTCGCCGCCGGAGACCGTCACCCCTCCCCCGGACGCGCGGATGAACGCCTTGAAGGTGAGCATCTTGGCGACCAGATCGTCGACGGTGACGTGCTGACCATTGCGGCCTTCCCAGGTGTCCGGGTTGTGGCAGTAGAGGCAGCGAAGGTGGCAGCCGGCGAAGAACGTGACGAACCGGGTGCCCGGGCCGTCGGCGGCGGTGACCACGTCCCACGAGTGCACCGACCCGACCAGTTCCCCTTCCGGCACCACGTGGGTGGTGACCGGGGTGATGCCCAGGTCAGGGCGATGGACGGCGGCGCCGGTCACAGCACGCCGTGGAAGGTGCGGGAGATGACGTCGGCCTGCTGCTCCCTGGTCAGCCGGACGAAGTTGACCGCGTAGCCGGACACCCGGATCGTCAGCTGCGGGTAGTTCTCCGGATGTGCCATCGCGTCCTCCAGGGTGGCCCGGTTGAGCACGTTGACGTTCATGTGGAAACCGCCGGTGGCGGTGTAGCCGTCGAGGACCCCGACCAGGTTACGGACCTGCTCGTCACGGCTGTTGCCGAGACCGTTCGGGGTGACGGTGGTAGTCAGCGAGATGCCATCCTGGGCGTGCTCGTACGGCAGTTTCGCCACCGACAGCGCGGCGGCGACCATGCCGTGGGAGTCCCTTCCGTTCATCGGGTTCGCGCCCGGCGCGAACGGCTGCCCGGCACGCCGCCCGTCGGGGGTGTTACCGGTGTGCTTGCCGTAGACGACGTTCGAGGTGATCGTCAGCACCGACTGGGTGTGCACCGCCCCGCGGTAGGTCGGGTGCTTACGGATCTTGGCCATGAACGACTCGACCAGTTCCGCGGCGATGCTGTCGACGCGGTCGTCGTTGTTGCCGTACGCCGGGAAGTCCCCCTCGATGGTGTAATCGACGATCAGGCCGCGGTCGTCGCGGACCGGGCGGACGGTGGCGTGTTTGATCGCCGACAGCGAGTCCGCGGCCACCGACAGCCCGGCGATCCCGCACGCCAGGGTGCGCAGGATGTCGGTGTCGTGCAAGGCCATCTCGATGCGCTCGTAGGCGTACCGGTCGTGCATGTAGTGGATGATGTTGAGCGCGTTGACGTAGGTGGCGGCCAGCCATTCCATCATCAGCTCGAACCGCAGCTTCACGTTCTCGTATTCCAGGAAGTCACCGGCCAGCGGCGGCAGGGCCGGGCCGACCTGGGCGCCGGAGTTCTCGTCCCGGCCACCGTTGATCGCATACAGCAGCGTCTTGGCAAGGTTGACCCGGGCGCCGAAGAACTGCATCTGCTTACCGACGGCCATCGCCGACACACAGCACGCGATCGCCGTGTCGTCACCGAACCGTGGGCGCATCAGCTCGTCCGACTCGTACTGGATCGCACTGGTGTCGATGGACACCTGGGCGCAGAAGTCCTTGAATCCCTGCGGTAGCTGCGAGGACCAGAAAACGGTCAGGTTCGGCTCCGGCGCCGGGCCCAGGTTGTAGAGGGTCTGCAGGTACCGGAAGCTGGTCTTCGTGACCAGCGGACGGCCGTCCGCGCCGATGCCGCCGATCGACTCGGTCACCCAGGTCGGGTCGCCGGAGAACAACTCGTCGTACTCCGGGGTGCGCAGGAACCGCACGATCCGCAGCTTGATCACGAAGTCGTCGACCAACTCCTGCGCCTGCTCCTCGGTCAGCCGGCCCTCGGCGATGTCCCGCTGCAGGTAGATGTCGACGAACGTGGACGTACGTCCCAACGACATGGCGGCGCCGTTCTGCTCCTTCACCGCGGCCAGGTAGGCGAAGTACAGCCACTGGATCGCCTCCCGCCCGGTCGCGGCGGGCGCGGAGATGTCGTAGCCGTACGACGCGGCCATCGCCTTGAGCTCGGCCAGGGCACGGATCTGCTCGGACAGTTCCTCGCGGCGCCGGACCGTCTCCTCGGTCATCGTTCCGGCCGCGCACGCGTCCTTGTCGGCCTGCTTCGCTGCGATCAGCGCGTCGACGCCGTAAAGGGCGACACGCCGGTAGTCACCGATGATCCGGCCCCGGCCGTAGGCGTCGGGCAGGCCGGTGATGATGTGTGACTTACGGGCGGCCAGGATGTCGGGGGTGTAGGCGTCGAACACGCCGGCGTTGTGGGTCTTGCGGTACTTGGTGAAGATCTCCGCCACCTGCGGGTCGGGCTCGTACCCGTACGCTTTCAGACCGCCCTCGACCATCCGCCAGCCGCCGTTGGGGATGATCGCGCGGCGCAGCGGCGCGTCGGTCTGCAAACCGACGATCAGCTCGCTGTCACGGTCGATGTAGCCCGGCTGGTGGCTGGTGATCGTCGACGGGGTGACCGCATCGACGTCGTAGATCCCCCGCTCGCGTTCGGCCGGGAACATCGCCGACAGCTTCTGCCAGATCCCCGTGGTACGGGCGGTCGGCCCGGTCAGGAAGGCGGCGTCGCCGGTGTACGGCTCGTAGTTGGCCTGCAGGAACGCGCGCACGTCGACGCCGGTGCGCCAGGTGTCGCCGGTGAAGCCACGCCACGGGTCCAGGCCGGTGACGGTCGCGTCGAGGACGGGTGCGCTCATGTCGTTCTCCCAGGTCGTATAGCTGTCGGACCGGTCGATGGCCCATGGTCGGCTGAAATCGGGAAGGGGCTGTTTCCGACGGTTGCTGTTCGGCGCGTCAGGCAGGGAACTGAGCCGCTGGAGCGTCCGGCCAGCCCCGGGTGTTCGCAGCTCACCCGGATGATCCGATGGCCGGCTGGCGCGGATGTCCGCCTCGTATCGCTGTCTTCAGCCACCTCATGATCCACCTCCCGGCCCCGCAACAGGTATCTCGGCTCAAGCTTCTCCCGGCATCCGCCCTCCCGAACAGGGTCCTTGTACCCCGTCTCAACACAATCGCGCTCGGCAACCGGGCCACGGCCCGAAGGTGACGGCCTCCCTGGTTTCCGACGTTGGCGGTGCCGGAGGCTGCCGCATCGTCGCGTGCCGCCGTCCAGGTGGTCGCGTTCATACCTGCTCTGCCGGCTTCGTGGGCCGGCGGATCGCGATCACCAGGATCGTCTCGGCCAGCCGTCCAGCAGCCAGGCATCTGCGGTCGGGGCGCCGCGACGTCACCGCCAGGCTTGCCGTCGTGCAGGCAACCGTCGGCGAGCAGCGCAGGCTGTTCGGCCCTGCCCGCTGGGGACATCTCCCCTGCCCACCAAGCATCGATGTCGATCATGATTGGTGGAGAGTCCGTACAGGAGGGGCCATGCGATCTTCCACCGACGCGGCCGAGAGAATCGCCGGTTCACTGTCCGGCCCTGACGGCCTGATGGCGTCGCCTGGGACCAGTCGTTGCGCGTTGCCGGGCCCGTCCGGGCAGGAACCACCGCCGAGCATCGGGGACGATACGGCGGGCGTGGATGCGCTGGCCGTGGACGGTGGCATCATCACCATCCGGCCGGTCGTCGCGTCGGACCGGCGCGAGCTCGCCGGTTTGTACAGCGGCGCCGAACTCGAGAATCTGCGATTGCGGTTCTTCTCCTATCCCGCCGCGGCAACCCTGGCGGCGGAGGTCGACCGGCTCTGTCGGCCGCCCTCGGACCGGTTCCTGGCCCTGGTGGCCTGCGAAGCCGGCCGTCTGCTCGGGGTCGCATCCTGTGAACGTCTCGACTACGGGTCGCGGGCCGAGTTCGCCGTGTTCGTCGCCGATCACGATCACGGCCGGGGCATCGGCACCTTGCTGCTTGAGCATCTCGCTTCCCGGGCCCGCCGTCTCGGCGTCACCGAACTGGTCGGTGAGGTCTTGCCCGGCAACCGGGACATGCTGGGCGTCGCCCACGACCTCAGCCCGCGGGCCTGGGCCCATTTCGAGCAGGGTGTCGTCGACGTCAGCGTGCACACCGGTGAGGACGAGCAGACCCGGCAGGCGGTCGACGACCGTGACCGCACCGCTGAGCGGGCGTCCTTGCAGGCGCTGTTGCGCCCACGCGCGATCGCCGTGATCGGGGCCGGTCACCCGGACGGCCGGCGGATGGTGCGGACGCTGCAGGAATACGGCTTCACCGGCCGGATGTACGCCATAGCACCGGCCGGCACCAGCATCGATGGCCTGCCCGTCCACGAGAGCCTGCGAACCGTTCCCGAGCCGGCGGACCTCCTGATCATCGACCTGCCCGCCGATCAGATCCCCGGTGTGCTCGCCGACGGCGCCGCGGTCAGCGCCCGGGCGGCGGTCCTGGTGAGGCCTGCCGGGACCGGCACGGACGGCCCGCCACTGCTGGCCGCCACGGTCAGGCTGGCCCGCAGTCTGGGCATTCGCCTGCTCGGCCCGGGCAGCCGGGGCGTCGTCAACACCGATGCCCAGGTTCACCTCCACACCGGCGTCACGCCGGGTATCCCCCTGGCAGGCGGGCTGGGCGTGGCCTCTGACTGCGATGAGGTCGCGGCGGCCGTCGTGGACCGTGCCGGAGGTGGCGTGTCGACGCTGGCAGTCGTCGGTGATCAGGCCGACATCGGCGGTATCGACCTGCTCGCCTACTGGTTCGACGATCCCGCCACCCACGCCGTCGTGCTGGCCCTGGAATCAATCGGCAATCCTCGCAAGTTCGCCCGTGCCGTCCAGGCCATATCACGCCGCAAACCGGTCCTCGCCCTCGACAACGGCCACCCCGTGACCCGGGCTCTGCTCGGCCAGGCAGGAGCGATCATCACCGGCAGCGTCGCCGAACTGGTCGACACTGCGCGGCTGCTCACCTGCCAGCCGCTGCCGTCCGGGCGCTGGCTCGCCGTCATCAGCAACACCGGCACCCCCGGCACTGTCGCCGCCGACGCCGCGCACACCGCCGGGCTGCGGATGACGCCACTCCGCGGGCCTGCCCGGCGCAGGCTGGCCGTACTGGTGTCGCCGGACGCGGCCGTCGGCAACCCGGTCTACCTCGGCCCCGACGCAACGCCGCAGTCGTTCGCCGCGGCCGCGACGGCACTGGCCGGCCTCGGCACTCTCGACATGATGCTCCTCGTGATCGCCCCGAGCCGGGTGGCCCGGCCGGAGGAGTTCCTCGCCGCCCTGCAACCCGCCCTGGCCCGGTACCCTGACCTGACCTGGGCGATCACGATCACCCCGGATGACGGTGCCCTACGGCGACCGCACGGGCAGCATCCACCCGTGTTCGGCGCGCCCGAACACGCCGTACGGGCACTGGCCCACGCTGCGGACTACGCCGACCGGCGGCATCTGCCGCACCCCCGGCGCACCGACCCGACCGGCATCGACGCGCGACAGGCACACGCCACCATTCACGCTGCCCTACCCACCGGGCACGGTTGGCAGCCACCGAACCGCACCGCCGGCATCCTGGCCGCCTACGGCATCATGATCTCCACGCCCCCAGCTCTCCCCGTACGAGCCGGACTGATAGTCGGCCTGGTTCAGGATCCCGAGTTCGGGCCACTACTCCAGCTGACCGCCGACAACGACGCCCGCACCCCGGCCGGTGACATGATCCGCCTCGTTCCGATGACCGACCTGGACGTCGACCAGATGTGGCGTTCCCTGCGCTACGCACCACTGCTGACCCGGCCGGCCGGCCGAGCGCTCAAAGACCTGCTGTCCCGGATGGACCGGCTCGGCAACAACCACCCGGAGATCGCCGAGCTCCACCTGCAAGCCATGCTCACCGACCCGGACCGCATCTGTGTGACCGGTGCCAGGCTGCGGCTGGCACCGCCACGCCCGCACGACGATCCTCTCCTTCGGCAGTTGCCGCAGCCCGGGGCCGGCTGACAACACCGGCCGCCAGGCCCGGACCCGCGCAGCGTGGAGCCGCTGCGCCGACACCGCTTCCGGCGGGCTATCTATTCTTCGGCATCAGACGGACCCTCGTGTCAGGAGCCGAGTCCTGCGGGCATCCACCCGTTTGATGGCAGAACCTGTCAACTACCCGCCCATGAATGACTCCGTTGGGGAATGGGCAAACGTGATGTTTTTGCCGGTCAGGCGGCGAGGCCGAGTTGGGCGAGGTGGCTGGTTCTGGTGCGGCCGATCGGTGTGTCGGTGAGCCAGGCGTCGATGCGGATGATGTTGACGGCGGTCGCGGCGAACAGGTGTCCGAGGTGGGTCTTGTCGAGGCCGGTGTAGCGGGTGCGGCGGATGCCGGTGCGGCGGGTGATCTGGGAGATGGTGGCTTCGACACCGGCCCGGATGCGGTAGTCCTGCTGCCACTGTTCGGTGGTTTGCTCGCGGCGTCGGATGTCGAGGATCTCCTGCTGGGCTGCGGGAAGCAGGGTGAGACTGCGTCCCCATTTACTGTCGGCGGCGGCGGTGGTGCAGGCCGTCCGGAGCGGGCAGCCGGTGCAGTCGGCGGCGGCGAAGTGGACCCGCGCGAGTTCGGTGCCGCTGTTCTTGCGCTGGACGGACCAGCTGATGCTGGTCTTGCCCTGCGGGCAGGTCACGGTCTTGGCCTGCCAGTCGACGTGGAATGCGGACTGTGGGAGGCGCTCGCCCTTGTTGGTGTCCAGTCCGACCGGGCCGAGCAGATCGACACGGTGTTCGTCGCGGGCGGTCACGACATGAGCGGCGGTGACATAGCCGCCGTTGACCGCGTGCTGGTCGGGCAGCAGCCGCCGGGCGGCCAGATCCTGATGGATGCGTTCGGTCATCTCGGTGTCGGTGACCGTCGCGTCCGTGGTGGCCACGTTCGTGATCAGGCGCGGGACGTCGCAGTCGCAGGTCTCGCTGAGGTGCACTTTGTAGCCGCACCAGCCTTTACCGCGTTTGAGGCCATATCGGGTATCAAGGTCGTAGGGGCAGGACAGCCGGTCTCTGCTCGGCGGGAGGTCTTTGCCCTCCCGCCAGCGCACCTCCTGCCCGTCGCGCTGGTACTGCTGTTGCCACGCGGTCGCCAGGACCTGCACTGCCGGGATCTCACGCAGCCAGGCCGGTGCGCCGCCGGCAGCGATCGCGTCCAGGATCAGGTAGCCGTCACGGCCGACTTGTTCGGCCCAGCGGGCCCGCACATCGTCACCCTTCGGGAACCGGTAGGAATCGACAGGGGCGCCGTAGCGCTCGGTCCAGCCGGAATCGATCAACGGTGCCAGCCACCTCGGCGCGGCCGCGGCCAGCACCTCCAGAGCCGCCCGCAGGGTCTCTCCGACGAACTCCATCCGGTTCAGCGTGCGTACCGCCGCCAGGACATGCGTGGAGTCGGTGCGCTGCCGGCCTCCGGCGCGCAGCAGCCCGAGCTGGGAGCACCGGTCCAGGACCGCGTCCAGGACCTTCTCCTCGATACCGTGCGTGATCAGCCGGGTCCGGAAGTCGGTGAGGACGGTGAAGTCGAACCCGGCGTCGTCGAGTTCCAGACCGAGCAGGTATTTCCAGTCCATCCGTGCCCGTACTTGGTCGGCGGCCTGCCGGTCGCTGAGTCCTTCGGCGTACTGCAACACCGAGACCAGCGCCAATGCTCCCGGCGACGCTGCCGGACGGCCTGCCGCTGGGAACGCCTGCGCGAACGTCTCGTCGGTGAACACCGGGCCCAGCGCGTCACGGATCCGTATGGCCAGGGTGCCTTTCGGGAACGATGCCCGGACGACCCGCGCGGTCAACTCAGGCACCCCACGGTCGTCCCACGACTGCAGCGACACACTGAACCCTTTCCACCCGATCGACACGATAATCATGCCAACGGATGGATCTGGATGGTTTGGCCATTCCCCAACGGAGTCGTGAACGGCCGGGGTTCCACGGAGAACTCCTGCTGAAGTTCCGCCAACCGTCCTCATCGCAACGCCCGGCCTGTCATACCTGGCCAGAGCCGTATGGCTACGGTCCGCGAGCAGCCCCGGCGACTCGGCTCACGTGGCCTGCCCCGGCCGATGTCCGGCGTGGCCGCCGCGCACCGAATCGGCCCGGGCCAGCTTCACCGGGGTGGGTGGGGGTGCTCACCGAGCAGGCGGGTGGCCAGCACCGCTGCCTGGGTGCGGCGTTCGAGTCCGAGTTTGGCCAGCAGGCTGGAGATGTAGTTCTTCACCGTCTTCTCCGCCAGGAACAGACGGCCGGCGATGTCGCGGTTGGTGAGTCCTTCCGCGACCAACTCCAGGATCTCACGTTCCCGCTCGGTGAGGACGGCCAGTTCCCGAGGCTGCTCGACACCATGGCGGATGCGTTCCAGGACTCGTTGGGTGACCGCCGGGTCCAACAGCGACTGACCGGCGGCAACCCGGCGCACACCGTCGACCAGGTCGGTGCCGCGGATCTGCTTGAGCACATAGCCCGAGGCGCCGGCCATGATCGCGGCGAACAGGGCCTCGTCATCCTCGTAGGAGGTCAGGATCAGGCCCTTGATCGACGAGTCCACCGCGCGCACGTCCCGACACACGTCGATGCCGCTACCGTCAGGCAGGCGGCCATCCAGGACCGCCACGTCAGGCCGCAGCGCCGGGATCCGGCGGGTCGCCTCCTGCGCGGAGCCGGACTCGCCGACCACTTCGATGTCGCCGTCGGCTTGGAGCAGGTCGACGAGGCCACGGCGGACGACCTCGTGGTCGTCGAGCAGGAACACACGAATCATGTCCTTCTTCTTACCGTCCGGTAGCCGAACCCGCCAAGACAGGTCCTACGCCTCTGGACAACCGATTCCTGGAGTCCTCTGGCGGGTGTGGTGTCGCATCGGCGTCCATACGTGACCGATAGCCTGTCGGTCATGGTTGAGCGATCCGCCGACGGGCGGCCGGAGGTCCCGTCGCTGGGTTTGAGCCCGCTGTCGAGGGTGCGCCTGGATCAGCTGTTGCAGGAGATGCTCGACCGGGTCGGTGAGGTCGTCTCCAGCCGGGAGCGGCTGCGGGCGCTACTGGACGCGGTCGTCGGAATCGGCACTGACCTAGACCTGCGCAGCACCCTGCAACGCATCGTCGAAGCAGCCTGCGCGCTGGTCGGCGCGCGGTACGGGGCGCTCGGGGTGATCGGCGCCGACCGTACCGACCTGGTCGACTTCGTCACCCACGGCATCGACCCGCAGACCCATGCACGGATCGGTGACCTGCCGCACGGGCAGGGTGTCCTCGGGTTGCTGATCACCGATCCGCGGCCGGTGCGGCTGCCCGACATCACCGAGCATCCCGACTCCTACGGGTTCCCGGCACATCACCCTCCGATGCACAGCTTCCTGGGGGTACCGGTCCGAACCCGGGATCAGATCTTCGGGAACCTGTATCTGGCGGAGAAGCAGGGTGCCGAGCAGTTCAGCGACGATGACGAGGAGATCGTCGTAGCGCTGGCCGCCGCGGCGGGCGTCGCGATCGACAACGCCCGCCTGTTCGCCGTCGCCCAGCGCCGCGAACGGTGGCTGGCCGCCACCGCGGAGATCACCTCGGTACTCCTCGGTGCCGTGCGGCGTACCGAGGCGCTGCAACTGATCGCTCGGCGGGCCCGGGAACTGTCGGACGCCGATCTGGTCATGGTGCTACTGCACGACGAGGCGAACAGCCGCTACGTCATCGAGGTCGCCGACGGCGCCGGCCCCGCCGAAGGCGGGCTGGCCGGCAAACCCGTCGACCTCGACGCCTCGGTCGTGGCCGAGATCGCCAACGCCGGGCACCGGCCGCTTGCCGATCTGCAGGCCGCAGCCGAATGGCCCGGCCCGGTACCGGCCGGCCCGGCACTGGCAGTGCCACTGGCCGGGATCGACGGACCGCTGGGGGTCCTGATCATCGCGCAGCCGTCCGGCGTGCTGCTCGGCGCTGAGGACGCGGTCCTGCTGGTGGCGTTCGCGGGACAGGCCGCGCTGGCATTGGAACGGGCCCGCGCTCAGGAGGAACGCGAACTGCTCCTGGTTCTGGAAGACCGCGAACGCATCGCCCGGGACCTGCATGACGTGGTCATCCAACGGCTGTTCGCCACCGGCATGCAACTGCAGGGCGCCGTCGGCCAGGTACGTCCGGAAGCGGCGACTAGGATCAACGCGGCGGTCAACGACCTCGACGAGACCATCCGCGACATCCGCCGATCGATCTTCGAGCTACGGGCACCGGTCGGAGCGACCCTGCGCACCGAACTCCGTGACACCTGCGACGCGGCCCTGGACACCCTCGGGTTCCGGCCATCGCTGGACACGGTCGGGCCGGTCGAGAGCGCCGTGCCCGACGACATCGTGCCCGAACTGATCGCCGTGCTCCATGAAGCGCTGTCCAACGTCGCCCGGCACGCCCAGGCCCGCAGCGTCCGGGTCTCTGTGCGGGTCGCCGACCAGCACGTGATCCTGCAGGTCCAGGACGACGGTATCGGGCTCGACCCGAACCTGGCCCGTGGCGGGGTCGTCAACATGAGTGACCGTGCCGACGACCTGGGCGGTACCTTCACCGTCGGGCCCGGGCCCGACGGTAGGGGAACCGTCGTGACCTGGCGTGTCCCACTGCCACACTGATCCAGCACGGTGGCGGTCCTGCCGGATCAGAACCCGTGAGGAGCACCGCAGCACCGCCCATAATCCAGTCCGTAGGGCGGCACGGCGAAGGCGTCAGCCGCGGCGCACCGGCCCGCGAAGCTGGCAGCGCCAAGCCCGGTTTGCGGACGGGCCCTACCCTGCCGATGTGATCAAGCTGTTCGGGGTTCCCGCGTTCGTCTGGGCCGCGTTGTGCCTCGTTCTCACCGTTGTCTGGATCTTCGTGTGGCCATCTGAGCAGGCCGGCGACACGAGTGGGTTCACCTATGTCGCCCTGCGCTGGGCGCACTCGCTCACCTGGCTGATCCTCGCGATCGCAGCGATTGCCGCCGGTCTCGGCGCGCCGGCCGCCGGCCGGCGCATCGCGTTGCTCGCGCTCCCGGCGTACGGTGCGTTTCTGTATGCGGTGCTCACGTCCGGCGCCGCGTAGGAGCCGGGATAGGGCGTGCAGTCCGGTCCGGTCCTTCCCATCACGGGTCGGGCCCAGCCGAGGACGCCAGCTGGTTCCATGCGTTACTGAGCGGCCTGGAAACGGTTTCCGGGCGTCGTAAGCGGATCTCTCCTTGCCCAGTTAGACGGTCGAGCATTAACCACAGGCACCATCCCGACACCCGCTCGGGGCAGCCGGAGGGATCGGGCAGGACAGGAAGCGAGCCAGGTCTGCCGGTACCGCTGTAGCGTTCTCGCGCCGTTGGCTGTTCGTACCTGAAACGGTGTTGCCTGTGACGTTACGTCACAGTCGACACTGGATTGGTGCGCATCGCCGAGTTGGCGGACCTGACCGAGACGACTGTCCGGACGATCCGCTACTACCACCAGATCGGGCTGCTGGCAGTGCCCGGCTCCCGTGATGGACACCGTGACTACGACCTGTCGCACCTGGCGCGCCTGGTCCGGATCCGCTGGCTGGCTCGGGCAGGGATTCCCCTCGACGGGATCGCCACGCTGTTCAGCCCGCCAGCCGAGTCCGGCGCCGTGCGGGAGCCGGTGTCGTCAACGGCGCTGATCGACTTACGAGCCGCCGTCACCGCCGTCGACGAACAGATACGCCTGTTGCAGAGTCAGCGGGATCGGCTCACCGCGTTGATCAGCAGTGTCGAACGTGACGGCAACCTGTCACCGATGCCGGCGCCGGTGGTGCGCTTCTACGAGCACATGCACGAGCAGGCTGCCGATTCCATGACCCGGCGGGTGATCGCCCGGGAACGTGACTTCATGGAGCTCGCGTTCTACCGCGGCGACATGCCCCCGGAGTCGGCGGTGGTCTACGAGGGTTTGACCGCCGCCGGGCTGGCGGAGAGCTCGACACTGTTCGACCGGATCGCGGACCGGGTCCAGCGTGGTGACCGGCTCTCCGAGCAGGAGATGGACGAGATCGCCGGTCAGGTCGTCGGCCGGGTCTCACGGCACGTCGGCGCGGATCTGCCACGGATGCTGCGCTCCATCGACCTGATCGTGGCCCGGCGGGCGGTGGACCTGTATGTGCGACTGGCCGAACCGGCGCAGCAGCCGGTTGCCCGGGTGATCGGCGCCGCGATCCTGTCCATGATCGAGAAGGAGCAGGCGATATGACGGATCCGGTCATCGATGTCACCGCGCTGGTGAAAAGGTTCGGCGGGTTCACCGCCGTCGACGGCCTTGATCTGCGGGTCGCGGCGGGTGAGGTGCATGGTTTCCTCGGCCCGAACGGGGCTGGGAAGTCCACTACGATCCGGGTGCTGCTCGGCTTCTATCGTGCCACCGCCGGGCGGGTCCGGGTCCTCGGCCTCGATCCGGGCCGGCAAGCAGCCGCAGTGACGGTGCGGATCTCCTACGTGCCGGGCGAGGTCGTCCTGTGGCCGCACCTGACCGGCCAGGAGGTCCTCGATGCGGTAGCAGGGCTCCGCGGCCACCGCGACGAGGTAGCCGAACAGCGACTCGCCGAGGCATTCGCGCTCGACCGGCGCCGGCTGGTGCATACGTATTCGAAAGGCAACCGGCAAAAGGTCGCGCTGGTGGCGGCGTTCGCCGCACGCACCGACCTGCTGGTCCTCGACGAACCAACTTCCGGGCTCGACCCGCTGATGGAGGAGGTGTTCCAGCAGTGCGTCCGCGACGCCGCCGCCGACGGCCGTACGGTCCTGCTGTCCAGCCACATTTTGGCCGAGGTCGAGGACGTCTGCGATACGGTGACCATCATCAAGGACGGACGCCTCGTCGAGTCCGGGCGGCTGTCCGACATGCGGCATCTCGCCGCGTCGACCGTCACCGCCCGGCTCACCGGCGACCGGCATGCGAGCGTCGTGGCCCGGCTCGAGCAGGCCGGTCTGACCGTCAGCACCGACGCCGGAGTGGTACGCCTGTCGGTGCCGCGTGACCGGGTGCCTGCCGTGCTGGGGGTGCTGGCCGACGCGGATGCCGGCGACATCACCTGCACTCCGGCGAAGCTGGAGGACCTGTTTCTGCGTCACTACCAGGTGGCCGCGCGATGACCTTCACCGTTCTGCTGGTACGCCGGTACCGGTGGCTGCTCGGCTGCTGGCCGGTGCTGCTGATCGCACTGTCCGGTATGGCGAGCATGTATGAGGACACCTATCGCACCAGTGAGGCCCGGCGGGCGGCTGTCCTGCTGGCACAGGACAACGCGGCGACGACGCTGGTGTACGGCCGGCTCGCCGATCCGGGGACCGCGGCGCAGATGTTCGCGTGGGAGACCGGCGCGTTCGTCACCATCCTGGCCGCCGTGATGGCGGTGGTCCTGGCGGTGGCGCTGACCCGGACGGTCGAGGACGACGGCACCCTCGAACTGTTACGCGGCTGCGGGATGCGCCCGGTCCGGCCGTTGCTCAGTGCCCTGACCGCACTGGGGGCGGCAGCAGTGCTGGTGGCGGTCGGCTGCATGCTGGCGATCCTGGCCACCGCCGGCAGGGCCGGCGGTGTAACCGTCTCCGGGGCAGCGCTGTTCGGCACCGTTGCCGCGCTGACGTTCGCGGTGATGGCCGCGACGGTGGTGGTGGCGGCGCAGATCGCCGGGTCCGCCGGGCGGGCCCGGCTGCTGGGTTTCGTCGTGCTGGGTGCCGGATTCGTGCTGCGGGCGGTCGCCGATACCCAGGACCTGCCCGCACTCAACTGGGTGAGCCCGCTCGGGTTACGGGCCGTGACGCGGCCGTTCACCGCCGACCGGTGGTCCGCCCTGCTGCCGGGGCTGGTGGCGGTCGTGGTGCTGGCCGGGGTCGCGGTGTGGTGGGCACGACGGCGGGAGTTCGGGACCGGTCTGCTGCCATCAGCCGGTCGCCGCGGCTCGCGGCTACGGGTACGCACGAGCGTCGGGTTGGCGGCACGGCTGAACCGGTCATCGTTACTGGCCTGGACGGTGGCGGTCACGGCGGTCGTAAACCTGTTCGCAGCCATGGGTTCCGGTGCAGTGCGGCAGCAGCGTGACGGTGAGGTCGGCGGGTTTCTCGGCTCCCAGCTCGGACCCGGTGATCCCGCTACCGGATTCCTCGCCTATTGCGGCACGGTGGTCGGCATCATCGTGTCGGTGTACGCGATCCTGCAGGTGCTGTCCGCCCGGCAGGCCGAGGACACGGGGCTGACCGCTCTGATGCTGGCCACCGGGATCCGCCGGTGGGTGCCGTTGGCCGCGCAGGCCGCGGTCGCCGCCGCCGGATGCGCGGTCATCCTCACCGTGTCAGGGGCTGTGGTAGCCGTGGTGGGGCCGGTGTTCATCGCCGGCGACGACATCGGCATGCGGGGTTTCGTCTACACCATCGGGCAGTGGCCTGCCGCGGCGGCGATGGCCGGGTTAGCCGCTCTGCTGGCCGGGCTGGCGCCGCGGCTGTCCGGGCTGGCGTGGCTGCCGCTGATCGCCAGCACCGGCCTGGCCATGCTCGGTGACCTGCTCGGTGTCCCGGACCGTATCCAGGATCTGGGCTTCTTCCAGCATGTTCCCGATGTCACCACACCGAATCCGGACCTCGGCTCTCTGCTGCTACTCGTCGGTGCAGGCCTGGTGCTGGCGCTGTCCGGCGGTGCCGCTGTCACCCGACGTGATCTGCGGGCCGGATGACAGCGACCCCAACGGTCGGGTGCCCCCGTGGGGGCTCGGGACCACTTCACCCGCTCAGGGCTGCCGCCGGCGAACAACAGCCGTGAGCTGTTTCGGGTCAGGCCTGGTCGCCGCCGGTGCCGTAGTAGGCGGCACGCATGAGGTCCTGCATGTCGTCGAGCATCGGCATCCGCGGGTTCGCCGGGGCGCACTGGTCTTCGTAGGCGTTGAGGGCCTGCTGCGGCAAGGCGGCGAGGAACTTCTGCTCGTCGACGCCGAGACTGGCGAACGACGGCTCGATCCCGACCGCGGTCCGCAGCCGTTCGACCGCGGCGGCCAACGCCTCGACCGCTTCGGCAGGGTCCGCAGCCGGCAGACCGAGCATGTCGGCGATATCGGTGAACCGTTGCGGGGCACGGTAGTTCTCGTACTTCGGCCAGCCGGACAGTTTCGTCGGCGCTGTGCCGTTGTAGCGGATCACGTGCGGCAGCAGCACCGCGTTCGTGCGGCCGTGCGCGATGTGGAAGGTGGCGCCGAGGGTGTGGGACATGGCGTGCACGATGCCGAGGAAGGCGCTGCCGAACGCCATCCCGGCAATGGTGCCGGCGTTGTGCATCCGCTCCCGGGCATCGGTGTCACCGTCGACCACCGACGCTTCCAGGTTGGCGAAGATCAGCCGGATGGCGTGCAAGGCGAGACCGTCGGTGAAGTCGTTGGCGTACACCGACACATAGGCTTCGATCGCATGGGTGAGCGCGTCGAAACCGCTGTCGGCGGCGATCGCCCGGGGCATGCTCGCGGTCAGTGCCGGGTCGACGATCGCGACCGTCGGGGTGAGCGCGTAGTCGGCCAGGGGGTACTTCTTGCCGGTGCGGTGGTCGGTGATCACCGCGAACGGGGTGACTTCGGCGCCGGTCCCGGATGTGGTCGGCACGCAGACCAGGCGGGCCTTCTCGCCCAGGGTGGGGAACGCGAACGCGCGTTTGCGGATGTCGAAGAACTTCTCGCGCATGTCGTCGAAGTCGATCTCCGGGTGCTCGTACTTGAGCCACATCACCTTCGCCGCGTCCATCGCCGACCCGCCGCCGAGCGCGATGATCGTGTCCGGGCGGAACGAGCGCATCAGCTGCGCGCCCCGGTCGACGGTGGTCATGCGCGGTTCGGGTTCCACGTCGTCGATGATCTGCAAGGCGACCTTGTCGGCACGCCGTTGCAGGACCCGGTTGATCCGGTCGACGAACCCGAGCCGGGTCATGGTGGCGTCAGTGACGATCGTGACGCGGTGCAGGTCGGGCATGTCTGCCAGGTAGCGGATGGCGTACGGCTCGAAGTAGATCTTCGACGGGACCTTGAACCATTGCATGTTGTTGGTGCGCCGTCCGATCCGTTTGATGTTGATCAGGTTGACCGCCGACACGTTGTTGGACACCGAGTTGTGCCCGTAGCTGCCGCAGCCGAGCGTCAGTGACGGCAGGAACGCGTTGTACATGTCACCGATGCCGCCCTGGGAGGCCGGCGAGTTCCAGATCACCCGGACCGCTTTGACCCGTTTACCGAACTCGACAGCCAGGCCCCGGTCTTCGGTGTGGATGGCGGCGCTGTGCCCGAGCCCGTGGAACTCCACCATCTGCGTCGACGCCAGCAGCCCCTCCTCACGAGACCGCACCCGCAGGACGGCCAGGACGGGGCAGAGTTTCTCGCGGGTCAGCGGCTCGTTCGGGCCGACCTCACCCACTTCGGTGAGGATGATCGACGTCTTCGGCGGGACGGTGAAGCCGGCGTGCTCGGCGATCCAGGCCGGGGACTGGCCGACCACGTCGGGGTTGAGTTTCGCACCGGAACACGCGGTGCCGTAGGCGGTGGTGCCGAAGATGAACTCCTCGAGCATCCGTTTCTCGTCCGGCGAGGCGAGGTAGGCGTGCAGCCCGCGGAACTCGTCCAGGGCGGCGTCGTAGATCTCGTCGTCGATGATGGCGGCCTGTTCCGAGGCGCAGATCATGCCGTTGTCGAACGACTTCGACAACACGATGTCGTTGACCGCACGCTTCAACTTCGCCGACTTCTCGATCCAGGCCGGAACGTTCCCGGCCCCGACGCCGAGGGCGGGCTTGCCGGTGGAGTACGCGGCCCGGACCATGTTATTGCCGCCGGTGGCCAGGATGGTGGCGATCCCCGGGTGGTGCATCAGCGCGGTGGTCGCCTCGACCGACGGCCGGTCGATCCACTGGATGCAGTTCTCCGGCGCCCCGGCCGCGACCGCCGTGTCGCGCACGATGCGGACCGCTTCGACGCTGCACCGCTGGGCGGCCGGGTGGAACGCGAACACGATCGGGTTACGGGTCTTGAGCGCCAGCAGCGCTTTGAAGATCGCCGTGGAGGTGGGGTTGGTGACCGGGGTGATCCCGGCGATGACCCCGACCGGATCGGCGATCTCGGTGATGCCGCTGATGTCGTCCTCGCTGATCACCCCGACCGTCCGCAGCTTCGCCATGCTGTGGGTGACGTGCTCACACGCGAAAATGTTCTTGACGGCTTTGTCCTCGAAGACGCCACGCCGGGTCTCCTCCACCGCGAGGCGGGCCAGTGCGGCGTGTTGGTCCAGGGCTGCCACCGACGCCTTCTTGACGATGAAGTCGATCTTCTCCTGATCGAAGGCGTCGTAGTCGAGCAGAGCCTTCAGGCCGGCGGTCACCAACGCGTCCACCATGATCGAAACATCGGAGGTGCGGCTCTGTTGTTCTGCGGTCACGGTAGTCACTCCAACGGTCGCGGTGACGAGGGCTCGGGCTGACGTGCCCGTTCGGCCGGGTGCAGGGCTGACACGGCCAGGGCCGACTCCCTGCTTGAGGATGTACCTGCGGGCGTCGGCACGTCCCGCCGATTCGGTGAATATCCGGTTTCCGCCTTGTTCGTCCCGCTACGGACAGGTATGGTTGCGGATGGCCAGGACGCTGCGGGTGGCGGTGCCGGCAGGGAAGGTCATGGGTCGCTGCCGTGGCCTGGCGGCAACCCGTGACCTCCCCTGTCTGGCGGCGGTATCGGCTTTCATCCGCATTCGTCAGGGCCGCCGCATTGCGGCACCGACAACGGGTCGCGTTCGTTCTCCCGTGACGCCAAGCCTTCCAGTGCGTGTACGTACTGACGTGAGCTGATCTCGCCATGGATCACCTGCGTCGCCAGCGTGCCTTCCAACGTCGTCGGCTCCGTGCTTGCGGGCTCTACCGGGCCGGCAGCAGAGGCGATGCTCGTGCCGGGTTTCGCCGGAGTCGGCCATACCGTGAACACGATCGCGACGAGCAGTGTCACCACCATGACGATCACGAACAGCATCGATATCACCTCTTTGCCATGGTCGGTCACGCAGCAGCCCGGACGGCAGGGACTAAAGTCCCGAAACCGGCCGCCGCCGGGCATCTGTCGGTTCGCTCTGTCATCCCGGCAGCATCGGCGGTTACGGTAGCGGCCTGTAGTGATGTGCATCCATATTGGTGCGGTCAAGGCCTTCGGGGTGTCCGGTGATGGAGATTGAAAAGATCATTGGCAGGCGCATCGAGAAAGGCAGAAGACGCAAAGGGCTTCTCCAGCACGAGCTCGGCGCCGCCGTGGGACGCTCCGAGTCCTGGGTCAGCCAGGTGGAACGCGGCGTCACCGCACTGGACAGCCTGTCGATGGCGGAGCGGATCGCCGGGACGCTGGGACTACCTGTCCATCACGTCTTGGCGTTCGATGTGCGATACCAGACGACGCCGGCGACGGCACCCGCCCGCCCATCCGTGCCGGGGCCTCGTACGACACACCCGCTGTCCTCCAAGCAGTCCTCCGATGCGGAAGACTCCGGGACTATGCTGCGACGCTCCTTCACCCTCGGCTCGCTGGCCGGCCTGACCGCCGCCATCGCCGGTCTGTCGCCTGATGCTCGGGCTCAGGTCAGCCGGCCGTCCGGCGGCATCGTGGACCGTGCCACGGTGCGGGAGCTGCGGTCGATCGGCGCCAGCTACCGCCGTTCCTACAAGTCGTTTCCAGCTTCCAGCCTTGCCCCCGTGGCCCACGGCCAGGTCCAGCTGGTCATCTCGCTGCGGCCGAAAGACCAGTCGGCTCATCTGCGGAACTCGCTGCTCGCGCACATGGCGGAGATGGCCGCGCTCGCCAGCGCCCTACTGTCGCTCGACCTCGGCGACCCGGGACAGGCCGACGCCTATATGGATCTCGGTTACCAGATCGCGAAGGAGATCGACAGTCAGGAACTGGCCGCACTGATCCTGGCCGGGCGTGCCTTCCGCACGACCTACAGCGGCGACCCCGTCGGCGGCCTGGACTACGCGCTCGCGGCCGTGGACACCGCCGAGCGTGGGGCCTCCGTGCGGATGCGTGCATGGACGAACGCGGTCGCCTCCGAGATGCACGCCTGCACCGGCGAGCACCACGGCTTCCGCACCTGCCTGGAGCAAGCTCGCGTCCTGCTCTCCGGTGAGATGGACGACGATCGGTGGGGCGGGATCGGCGACTTCGATCTTTCCAAGGCTGATGCGTACGAGGGCAGCAACCTGGTCCGGCTCGGTCGGCATGCGGAGGCCCTACGGTCGCTGGACAAGGCGCTCGGGCAGCTGTCACCTGAGATGTTGCGGCACCGGTGTACCGCGTACATCTCCCGGGCTGAGGCGCATGCCGGGGCACAAAACATCGAGGCAGCCTGCGACGACGGCCATGCCGCTCTTACCCTGGTTGCCCAGGTTCAGCACCGCGAGACTCTGCGCCGCGTCGCCGCATTGCACCGCAGCCTGCGAGCCCACAAGACTGTGGGAACGCGGAGCCTGGGTGAGCATTTGATCGACACCCGAACCCTGCTCAAGACCTCCGGGAGCACTGTGTGAGCCGTCGTACCGGGCTGATCCTCGACTTCGGCGGGGTCCTGACCACGAGCGTGGCCGCCTGCGCGGTCGACTTCGACCGGCGGGCCGGCCTGCCCGAGGGAACGTTCCTGTCCATCATCGCCAGGCACCCTGAAGGCACCGCCATCTACGCAGATCTGGAGCGCGGGGCGATCAGCCAGACCGAATGGAACCAACGGACCGGCGCCCTGCTCGGTATCGACGGCTCCAACCTTCTGGGCCGGGTCCTTCAGGACCTGCACCCGGAGCCGTCGGTCATCGCCGCAGCCCAAGCCGCCAGTGCCGCCGGGATCAGGGTGGGCATCTTCTCCAACAGCCTCGGCACCGAGCCGTACGACGTTTACGCCGGCTACGACTTCGACCGGCTCTACGACACGGTGCTGATCTCCGAGCACTACAAGATGCGCAAACCCGACCCGGAGATCTACTCGATCATGCTGGACCTCATGGAGTTGCCCGGTGAGGCGTGCGTGTTCGTCGACGACACCGCCCGCAACCTCGCACCTGCCGAGAATCTGGGCATCGCCACGATCTTGGCGAAGGAACCCGCGGACACGATTGCGCAGATGGAAGCCCTGCTCGGCATCCCGCTGCGCCCTCAGGTCTGAACCGACCCGCAGTGGGGTTGCGGGCCCGCAACCCCACTGCGGATGCAAGCGCGGGCCGGGCGGCACTGTGGTGGGCAAGGCCGCCCCGGATGTGACAAGGAGCCCCCGGTCCGGGGCGGCCGGTCAGCCGCACGGCACCCCGCGAGGGTGCCCTTCCCGGAACGGAGAACCAGGTGACCACCACTGTCGCACTCGAGACGATCACGGTCGAACTGCCCGAGGCGTTCGACCCGCGCTGGAACCGCCTGCCCGGCATCACCGTGGACGGCAAGCGCATCACCATCGACCCGAAGGACTACTTCTTCCGGTTCGAGAACAGCTCCTGGCTCGTCATCGACTGGGAGACCGTCACCGCCGGACTGCTGCACGTCGACGAGACCGAGACCGCTGCGGTCGAGCAGATCGCGCTGGACTTCGTGAAGGCCCACGGCCGTCCCACCGGCGACGCCGGCGAGGTCCTGGCCATCGCCTACCAGGTGTACTCCTACCTGTTCCGCGAGGAGCACCTGTCCACCCTGGGCCTGCCCGAGGTCACCGCCGAGCACCTGCGGATGCTGCGCGAGGCCGCGACCTTCATGGCTCTCAACAAGGTCGAGCTGGACGGGCACATCTCCAACGTCGGCCCGTGCTGGTTCTTCCCGTCGGCCACCGGCGTCGTGTTCGACCTCTCTGAGACCGAAGGCCAGATGCTCGACGAGGTCTACCACGGCGGCTGGTTCAACGAGTACCGCCGTATCGAGGCCATCAAGGCCCACACGGCGCTCGGCGGACGCCTCGTGCACGGCTGCCAGTCGGCGCCCAACCAGTCCGGCGGTGTCGTCGCCGCCTACGGCACGTCGATGGCGAACTTCGCCGTGGAACTCGCCGGGATGAAGGACGAGTGGATCCAGCGGGTCGAGTCGCACCGCGTGACCGCCGCTTGATCCCTCACGTTGATCACCGGTCCGGGACAGCGGCCAACTGCTGTCCCGGACCGCCCCCGCCCGCTACCAGTCCTCACGTCGTACGGAGCCCGCCCGTGGACAACCACCTCATCACCGCGATCCTGTCCGACATCTGTGCCACCGCCGGCCTGCCCCAGCCGGATCGCGACCCGGTACGGGTGTGGTCGCTGTCGGGCGTGGAACGGCTCAGCTTCCCCGACGGCACCACCGCGATCTACAAGTACGCGACCGAGCCGTTCACCAGCGAAGACCGGGTCCTGCACGCGGCCGGCAGCGCCGGCATCCCGGCGCCCGCAGTTGTCGGCTCACTGCTGCGTGACGACGTGCTGGGCATGGTCATCGAAGATCTCGGCGAGCCCGTGCGAGACGCGGTGGACGCTGACGGCATCCTGGCCGCCGTCAACCTGCACGCCGGCCCATCCGCCACCACGCTGCCCGTTCTCGACGAGGATGCCCTCGCCGTACTTCCCGAGCTGGCCCGCGGCCACCTTCTGCGGCTGCGAGACCAAGGCCGCTGGGCCGCAGGCACCGACGACATCGCCGACATGCTGGACGCCCTCACCGAAGCCGCCGGCAAGCGCGCCGAGGGCACCACTATCGCCCCGTGGGGATGGGTGCACTCCGAGTTCCACCCCACCAGCCTGCACATCACCCGCGAGGGCTGGCGGCTCCTCGACTTCGCCCGCGCGTTCACCGGGCCCGGCCTGCTCGACCTCGCCTCCTGGCACGGCACCATCGACGACGCCGACCCCGTCCGCCTGCGCAGCTTCATCGAGGCGTACGTGGCTGCCGGCGGCCACCCGGACGCCCTGGCCGACCGCGGCGGGCTCACCCCGCAAGCCTGGGCGCTGGGCTGGCACCGGGCGTGGGCGATCGAGTGGTTCATGGAACAAGCGGTGCGCTGGATCAACGACCCATCGCAGGACGAGGCATACATCGATGTCGTGCGCCGTCACCTGAAGACGGCAGTCCAGATGCTGCAACCGTGACCTTCTGGGACGCGCACGCGGCCCTCCAACTCGCTCGAGCACCAGCCGGCAGGAGAGAGCCGCCCCGACGAATGGAGTGGACCCAGCGGCCCGGCGTCGGTCCCGGAGCCGAGATCCTCGGCACAACCCTCACCGGCCGCCGGATGGTCGAACTCGGTTGCGGCGCCGGCCACAACACCGCCCACCTCGCCGCCGCCGGCGCGACCATCGTCGGCCTCGACAGCTCGGCCGGGCAGATCCGCCGCGCTGTCGCCCACTACGGACACACCGGAGCCCGGTTCCTGCATTCCAGCGCCGGCCACCACCTTGACCACGCTACGGAAGCCCTGGACGCGATTGTCTCCGTCTTCGGCGCGATCGGTACCACCGAGCCATCCCAGCTCCTTGCCGCGTGCTCCCGCAACCTTGCCCGCCGGGGCGTCCTCGCCTTCTGTGTGCCACATCCCCAGCGCACTGGCACCGTCCCGCACCACACATACAACCTCGTCCCCGTGACCCTGCCCGACGGCACCAGCCACACCGTTGAGCGCTGGGACGCCGAACCCGCCGCGTGGATCCTCGCCCTGAACCGGGCCGGGCTGACGGCTACCGCCGTCCACCACCTCCACGCGCCGGCCGGCACCCGATGGCCCACCACACTGCTGATCACCGCACGCAAACCCTGACCGTCGACCAGGGAGAAGACCGATGCACCAGATCCCCTACCTGCTGCTGGACATCGACGGCGTACTGATCCCGTTCCCGGCAGAGGACAAGTCCACCCCCAACACGCACACCCGCCATCAGGTCAGTCTGACCGGTTTCCCCAACCCGATCTGGGTCTGGCTCAACCACGACCACGGCCCACTGATCGCCGACGCCATCAGCACCGGGCTCGTCCGGCCGGTGTGGTGCACCAGCTGGCGCATCGACGCCACGCGCCAGATCGGTCCGCTGCTCGGCCTGCCCCACTTCGAGCACATCGAGCTGCCCCGCCTGCCGATCACCACCAGCCACCCCGACGGTTACCTGTGGAAACGCGACCACGTCGAATGGTGGCTCGCCGACGCCCCCGCTGTGTGGATCGACGACGACTTCACCGAGCTCGACCACCGATGGGCCGCCGACCGTACCGCTCGCCGAGCAGCGACCCTGCTGGTAGAACCCGATCCACACGCGGGTCTGCAACCCGAGCACATCCAGGCTGCCCTGGCATGGGCCACGGATCTCGCCAGCAGCCGGCAAGCAGCCTGATGAGGCAGGCGCCGCAGTAGGTCGCGACGGCTCCCGAAGTGGTACCCACATCCGGTGAACCGGGCGGCATTCCGCCCGTGCGCCTGGGCGGTAGCTTGTGTATGTCGAAGGGGCACGGCACGTCGGCCCTGAATACGGTCGGCGGGTGGATGTGGCCGCCGGTTTGAGCGTGCCCGTTGCCTACCGGCACGTCACTGGGCTCGCCTTCAGGGCTGCGCTGTCATCGATGACCGCGCCCACCGCGCCGCACGGCGTGAATACCGGCGCTGATCCGTGCTGTGGTCAGCACCGGGCGGTGCTGACCGCCGTCACCGGCGGGGCGGGGCTGGGCCAGCTCGGCGGGACGAGCAGTACCGGGCAACGGTTCTGCGGGCCCGGGTCGGCGTAGGCGGAGCAGAACGCCTCGACGGTCCAGCCTTTGCGGCCGGTCCCGGCCACCAGCAGGCGGCTGCGTCGGCAGGCTCGCTGCACGGTGTACCCGATGTCGGTGTCGGGGATCAGGACCTGCTGGACCGTGACGTGCGGCCACCGGTGCTGTGCCTGGACAACGGTCTCGGCCAGCAGGGTCTCGGCGGCGGTCCGGGGGTCGCTCGTTGCGGGCCGGGCCGGTGGCGACACGTGCACGACCGTCAACGGGCACTGGGCACGGGCGGCATGGTCGAACGCGAGATGCAGTGTCGCGGTCATCCGGCCGGATGCCGCGAGCGTCACCGGCCCCTGGGCGCGGAACTGGCCCTGGTGGACGAGGACCGGGCAGCTGCTGTGGCGTGCCAGGTAGGCGGCCGTCGAGCCCCACCCGAACCGGTGACCGCCGGTGTCCTGATGGCCCAGGACCAGCAGCGACGCGTCAGCCGACCGGGCGAGCAGTGCCGTCGCGGCGCTGTCGTCGGTCAGTTCGCCACAAACCCGGATTCCGGGAAACGCGTGCCGGGCTCGCGTGACAGCGAGTTCGAGCAGGTGGCGTCCGTGTTCCCGGTCCGGGACCGCTACCCGGTAGCGGGTTCCCCGCGCCCATCCTGACCAGGCATGTACCAGGATCAGGGGGACTGCGCGGTAGGCCGCCTCGGCGGCGGCGAGGTCCACACTGTGCACGGCGGTCGGCAGGTCGTTCACGCCGACCACGACCGGCAGCCTTTCCGTAACCGACACGACATTCCGCATATTCGCACGGTAGTCGGCGGCGTTATCGTGCCGGCACGGCCGGTGGGCACCCGGACACAGTCCCAAAGACCCCGGCAGCCATTCCAGGCCGCTCCCGGGATCGAGGCCGTGCGGCCCTATCGGGCCCGGCCCGAACACACCACCCTGAAGGCAGGGCACCCGCCCGGCCGAGAATCCGCAAGCCCCGCGACAGCCGGACAATGCGACCTGTGGCCGCCGCGCCACCAGACCCACCGTCGTCAAGACGGGAACCGGTTGACGCTGGGCATCGATCCCGGACAGGCGGGTGCCTTCTCACCGCACCTGCCCTGCTGAGCAGCTCCTCGCGCTGTCGCCCGCCGACCGGCCCGGGCGTTCCCGGGAAGTCTTGCGGGCAGGCGGAGGGCTGGTGATCGTTTCCGGTAGGCCGGCGGGCCCTGACCTCCGTGACTATCGACCCTGTCTGGCCGGGACCGGCCGACGCCACGCTGGAGTCAGACGGCACCCGACCGGAAGGCAGCGGTGACGACGATGACCCACGTCGAGACGGCCGAATCCACGACCAACGGTTTGTCCAGCGTGGAGGCGGCCGCACGGCTGGCCGTCCACGGCCCCAACACGGTGGCCGCTCCCCCACCGCGCAGTGTCCTGCGCCGCGTCGGTCGGCAACTGGCCGACCCGCTGGTCGCTCTGCTGCTGGCCGCCGGGCTGGTGACCGCGATCCTTGGTGACCTGCCGGACACGCTGATCATCGTGCTGGTCGTCGTCGTGAACACGGTGATCGGCGTGGTACAGGAGGTCCGTGCGGACGCAGCGGTCGCCGCCCTGGACCAGCTCGCTGCCCCGGCCGCCCGGGTCGTGCGCGACGGCAACGATCAGATCGTGCCCGCCGCCGGTCTGGTCCCTGGTGATCTGGTGCGCCTTGAGGCCGGCGACATCGTGCCCGCTGACGTGGAGCTCACCGACGTGCAGCAGGCCGCTTTCGACGAATCCTCGCTGACCGGCGAGTCCGTACCCGTCCGGTTGACGGTGGGTGACGCTGCGGGTGGTGGGACCGTGCTGACCAGCGGCCGCGCCGCAGGCACGGTCGTGCGGACCGGTGCGGACAGTGCTCTCGGGCGTATCGCCGACCTGGTCGCGGGGACCCGGCCGGGGCCGACGCCGTTGCAGCGGCGGCTGACCGCGCTCGGCCGGATGCTGGGCCTGACGGCCGTGGGGGTGTCGGCGGTGGTGTTCGGTTTCGGGTTGCTCGCCGGACGGCCGGTGATGCAGATGGCGATCACCGCGGTGAGCCTGGTCGTCGCCGCGGTGCCGGAGAGCCTGCCCGCCGTGGTCACCCTCGCTCTGGCCCTCGGCGCCCGCCGGATGGCCCGTACGAAGGCGATCCCCCGTCGGTTGCATGCCGTGGAGACCCTCGGTTCGGTCACCGTGATTGCCTCCGACAAGACCGGCACGCTCACCGAGAACCGTATGTCGGTGCAGCAGGCCGTCACCGCCGATGGCACCCGCTACTCGATCGGCGGCAGTGGGTACGCGCCGGAGGGAACCGTTACCGGTGCCGACGGAGAGCCCGTCGCCCCGCCGGCCGGGCTGCTGGCATTGGCGCGCGCCGGATCGCTCTGCAACGACGCCGGTTTGATCGCGCCGGACGGCGACCGGCCTCAGTGGGCAGCGGCCGGGGATCCGATGGAGGCTGCCCTGCTCGTCTTCGCCGCCCGCTGCGGCCTGGATATAGACGCGGAACGCACGGCGGCACCGCGCGTGGCCGAGCAGCCGTTCGAGCAGTTCAGTCGCCGGATGACCACCGTGCATCGGTTGCCGGACGGCAGGCATCTGCTGGTGTGCAAGGGCGCTCCGGAGAGCGTGCTCGACCCGGTCACCGATGCCGGACTGCTGTCCACGGCGGCGCAGTTGGCTGCCGAAGGGCTGCGGGTGCTGGCCGTGTCGACCGCGGTCACCGCCGGCATCCTGGATCTGGATGCGGTGCCACCGCTGCGCCCGGCCGGGCTGGTCGCGATCGGTGACCCGCTGCGGGCGAGTGCCCGAGACACCGCGGCCGCGTTCGAGCAGGCCGGGGTCCGGTTGCTGGTGATCACCGGGGATCACCCCGGCACCGCGGCCGCCATCGGCCGCCGGCTCGGCGTGCTCGGCCCGGGCGAGCAGGTCGTCTGCGGTGATCAGGGGCCGCTGACCGGCGCGGAGATCGGGCAGGTTCGGGTGTTCGCCCGCACCCAGCCGGAACAGAAGCTCGACATCATCGCCGCCTTGCAGCACCGCGGTGAGGTCGTCGCGATGACCGGTGACGGTGTCAACGACGCCCCCGCCCTGCGGCGCGCCGACATCGGGGTGGCCGTCGGCAGTGGCACCGAGGTCGCCCGGCAGGCCGCCGATCTGGTCCTGGTCGACGACAACCTCGCTACCGTCACTGCCGCCATCGGCGAGGGCCGCCGCATCTACGACAACATTCGCCGGTTCCTGCGTTATGCCCTGTCCGGTGGCGCCGCTGAACTGATCGTGATGCTCGCCGGTCCGCTGCTGGGCATGCCGCTGGCATTGCTGCCCGCACAGCTGTTGTGGATCAACCTGCTCACCCACGGTGTGCCTGGTGTGGCGCTGGGCGCCGAACCGGCCGAGGCGGACGTCCTTCGGCGGCCGCCGCGCTCACCGCACGAGTCCGTGCTCGGCACCGGCCTGCTGCGGTCAGTCCTGGTCGGGGCGGGTTTGCTCGCTGGGGTGACCCTCGCGGCCGGTGTGACCGCGAGTCGCCTCGGGTTGCCATGGCAGTCGGTGATGTTCCTGGTGCTCGGTCTTGCTCAGCTCGGTGTCGCCTTGGCGGTGCGGGCCACCGCCCAGCCCGCAGCTGCCCGGAACTGGTCGTTGCCGGTCGCAGTGGTGGTGTGCGCCTTCCTGCAGGTCGCGGGGGTTCTGGTCGCGCCGTTGCGTCACCTGCTCGGCACTGCTTCGTTGTCAGCCACCACGTTGCTGGCCTGCTTCGCCGCGGCTACGCTGCCCGGCCTGCTGCTATGGGCCGGGCGGCGGGCGCATCCTGCCGGACGGTGACTACCGGAGCGGCCGGGCCACGGTCCAGATAACCGGCAGGGCATTACCGCCGCTACCCGGACCGGGGTTGCCCGGCGGGCGTCCTGGACAGGCTGCCGCTTTGCAGGCCGGGACCGGCACCGTCGCAGTGATGTCGCTTGGCGGGCTACTGCTGCCGTTCGCGATCGTCGGGGAAGACCAGCTCGGCTTCGGTTCCCTGTCCGGGCACGCTACGGATGCGCATTGTCCCGCCGTGTGCCTCGGTGATACGGCGGGCGATGTTGAGGCCGAGGCCGAGGCCGGGCAGTTCGTTGCTGCGGGCGTGGGTTCCGCGGTAGAACAGCGAGCCGACCTGTTCCAACTCGCCGTCGTCGAGTCCGGGACCGTGGTCGCGGATGGTGATCGAGGGATACGGGGAGTCAGTGACGACGATGCTAACCGGCTGTTCGGTAGGGCTGAACCCGAGGGCGTTGCTCAGCAACTGTTCGATGGCGATCTCCATGAGGATGCGATCGGCGGTCAGCAACACCGGGTGATCGGGGGTCTGCACGTGCAGGCGGACCGCCGCGGTGGGGTGCAGCCGTGCCACGACGTTGCGGACGCAGTCCGAGGCGTCGAGCTGCCTGCGCTGGCCTTGCGGCGAGTAGCGGCCGTAGTTCATGGTGCGCAGCAGGTTGTCGACGGTGCGGCACAGACGCCCGGCGTTGCGGTTGATAACGTCAATGCGATGCTCGAATCCGGCGGCGACCGCGCCGGGGGTGTCGGTGAGCAGTTCGAGGCTGCCCTGGATCGCCAGCAGCGGTGTACGGATCTCGTGGGAGATGGCCGCGACCACGTCGTCGCTCCCGACCATGTGCTCGATGGCCTGCTGGCGGGTGAGCTGGTCACGCAGGCCGGTCTCCACATCGATGCGGCGCGCGAGTCTGCCCAGCACCTGCCTGACGGCGGCGAGATCGTCGGTGCGGGGGATGCTGTCGAAGACGCAGAGGGCACCGACGATCCGCTGACGGTAGTGCAGCGGTGCGGCGGCGAGAAACCGGACCTGGGCGGCTCCGGCGACCAGAGGGTGCGCGCGGACCCGCGGGTCCCGCGTCGCATCGCCGACGACCACGGCATCGTCGTTGACGGAGACCATGCCGTACAGAGACTTGGAGACCGGGACGGTCACATTGCCCGGCAGACCCCGCAAGGCCGTGAACTGGGACCATGCGCCTTCGGCGATGGTGATGCCGGCCATCGGGACCCGGCAGGCGTCGGCGACCAGCTCGAGCAGGTCGGTCGTGTCGGACAGCGCCAGGCGGTACTGTGCCGCGTCCTTCACCGAGTGTCCGACGGACTCGATCTCCCCCGTAAGACTGACCGCTGTCACGGTGCACCCGCCCTCCGCTTGAGGAGCTGCCCTGTGCGCGGCTCCTGCTGACGCAAAGATCGGCTGGCCATGCCGCGAGTGGCGGACTCCCCAGTTGCGGCCCGGGAGCGAACGCTGCTTGCGGCATCACATCGGTCGGACCGTTGCGAACGTGAGAGTTTCGCGGGCCTGCGCCTCGGCCCGGCGTGACAGGCAAGGCCGAGGTGGCCCTCAAGCGAGCCCGGCCGCCCTGACGGACGGCGGGATACCCTGGTCCGCGCTGCATCAGCCGAGCGGCGGCGCGGTGATCATGACTGAGGGCTGTCCGGGCCGGCGAGAACAGTCTTGATCATCGTTGTCAGCTGGTCAGCGGTGAAAGGCTTTGTCAATATGTTGGCGTCCGGGCGCAGCTGGGCGCGGCGAACGGCTATGTCGCGGGGCATGGCGGTCATGTAGAGCACACGCACATCAGGACGCAGTACGGCCACCGACCGGGCCAGCGCTCCGCCGGAAACACCGGGAAGCGCAATGTCGGTGAGCAACAGGTCGATCGGTTCCGAGTACGCCTCGCACGCCAGCAACGCCTCAGCAGGCTCGGGAGCGGACATCGCTGCCAGTCCGTACCGCTCAAGGATATGCACCACCATCTGCCGATTGTCCTGGTCGTCTTCCACCACCAGGACCATCGGCCTTCTCTTCGGTGCTAGCTGCGACATCAGTGGCCCCCACGCGGTCACAGGGTCGGGTGTCAGCACCTACTGCCGACGGTCCGCAGACTTGAAGCTTAAAGACGGAACGGTGCGGTTTGCGGCGAAACTGCCCACCGTCGTAGCCACGACCTACGCGATCACCGACGAGACGACTGCGCCCGGAGCCCGGACATGCCCGGTGCCGGCATGTCCGGATAGCAGAAAGCCTCGGCGTCCGGGTCAGAGCTGATGGTCGGGCTGCGGGACGAAGTCGTGCGGGACGACCAGGACCGGCCGGTGTGCCTGATGCAGGACGGCCTTGGCGACGCTGCCGAGCAGGATTTCACGTACCGAGGACTGCCCGCGGGAGCCCACGACCAGCAGGGCGGCCTGGTCGTTTCGGGCTTGGCCGGTCAAGGCCGCGACGACCGCGGCTTCCCGGTCGTGGTATCCGTGCGCTGGTGGAATCTCGACCAGTCCTGGCACGGGATTCGGGCTCGGTTCGTCGTGGTCGCTGACGTACACGGACAGGATCTTGTGGTCGGGAAATAGCCGGTCAGCCGTCTGCCGGGCCTTTTGGGCGCCCTCGGAAGCGTCCCAGCCGATCATCACGGGGCCTTTGTCGAGGGCGGTCCATTCAGTGTCCAGCAGCAGGTGCGGGACGATCAGGACGGGTCGTGGCGCGTAGTGGACGACGACGTCGGAGACGCTGCCGAGAACGGCTCGGGCTCCGTCGAGTCCGCGGGAGCCGACGACGATGACGTCGGCGGCGACCTGTTCGGCGATCTGGCCGAGATGCAGGCCTTCTGCTCCGTAGGAGCGGTGTACCAGCGGTTCGGCGTCCCAGCCGTGTTCACGGGCGAGGGCGACGCCCATGCCGGCGAGGCGGATGGCCTCGGCTTCGCCTTCCTGTTCGATGGCGGCGACGAACTCGTTCAGGCCGGTGTGGCGGTGCCGAAGCCGCCGGCGCAGCCCTTCGCTGGCGAACGGCGGAGTCCACAGGTATGCGACGCTGGCGCGGGCGCCCGGGAGGAGCCGGGCCGCCGCGTCAATGGCTGCGCCTGCGGCGACGCTGCCGTCGTAGCACAGCAGTACATGGGCGCGTGTGGTCTCGGCCATGGTGTTTCTCCTTCATAGCAGGGCCCGAGGGCGGGGCCGGTCGTCGACGGCTTTCTGGGGTGCGGCGGGACGGGTGCTGTGGCGGGACGGGCGCTCGGTCCAGGCGCAGTATCCGAAGAAGACCAGCATCGCCAGCCAGACGACCAGTTCGATGAGGATCTCCACCATGTCGGTCCCTTCCTCGGTCGTGGCGTCAATCTGCTGTTGATGCCGGTGCCGGGTCTCCGACCGTGCTGACGCGGATCCGCGAGCTGGGATCCGGCAGGACGATTGTTCAGCGGTGCCGGTTGCTTCGGTTCGCCGGCGTGCCGGGTGTGGTTCAGCTGACCAGGAACACCGGGCACCGCGCCTGCTGGGGCAGTGCGCGGGCCGCTGCCTCCAGCAGCGGGGCTGACAGGCCGTGTTGGGCGATCACCATCGCCGCGGCGGTTTCGGAGGCCTCCACCAGGGCGGTGACCGGGTCTGCGGCCAGGACACGGTGGTGGACGGGGACACCGCCGAGGATCTCGTGGCGTGCGGCGAGGCTGGTGCCGGCACCGACCAGGTGCAGCACGGTGACCTCGCAGCCCCGGGCCCGTGCTTCGTCGAGCGCGAACTGGACGGTCTTGCGGGAGGCGGGTGAACCGTCAACGGCCACCAGCAGCGGCCGGGTTCCGAACTCGGCCGGCCATCCGGGGACCCGGATGACCAGGACCGGGTGGGTGTGGTGGCGCAGGACCCGCCCGGCGACGCTGAGCCCGATCGCTGTGGCCACGGCGCTGTGGTGGTGACCGACGACCAGCAGGTCGGCGTCGCCGGCCTGCTCGATCAGGGTGTGTGCGGTGTCAGAGCCGACGGCGATCCGGCCGGTCACCTGGGCCTCCGGCGCGCTGGCGTGTACCCGGTCGATAAGCCGCCGCAGCAGCGCGGCCCCGGCCTCGTCGGCGGCGTCGCGCCGGACGGTGACCAGCCGCAGTCCCCAGCCGTGCAGGGAGGCTTCGATCGCGGCGTGGTCTGCGGCGACGTAACTGATCGGGGTGTCGTCCACACCGGCGACGACCAGGCCGGTGACCGGCTGGTCCGGGCCGGCCGGCACGATGCCGGCACGGATCGCGCAGGGGTCGGGGTAGCCGGCGGCGCCGAGGTACCGGTTGATCGCCTCACTGAAGCGGGTGGGGTGCAGGACACCGCTGGCGTACCGGCGGGCCTCGGATTCGCCCTGCAAGCCGGTGAGGTTGTTCATGGCGGCACCTCCGACACACGCTGTCGATGATTTCTCTCTCTATGGCACTCCTGGTTCGACCACGGCGGCAGGGTATTTGGTCCCGGCCCGCTGTGACTGCTGGGCCGGCCCGGGAACGTGCTTACGCGGCCTTCGGACCTGTTGTCGTCTTCCAGCGCCGGTGTCCGTTGTCGATCAGCTGACGTTTGTTGGCCCCTTGCGGGCGGCCGACGGGCGATCAGGCCGGCTGTCGGCGGCGGGGCCGGGACGTGCCGACCGGCCGCGGACGACGGCGACGGCCGGTTCTGGTCGCCGGGTCGTGCGGTCACCGGCGCGGCCACGAAACGATCATGGCGAGTCACGGCGCGGCCCGATGGTTCGCGGCTCGGCCTGTCCGACCGGGTCCTGCGGCTCTACAGGGCAGGGCGGGTGGGAGCTACCACGGAAGCAGAGAGTGCGAGCACAGCTGAGCGGAAGGCGGGAGTGATGTCCGGATACGTGTACGACTTCGCCGACGGCAACAAGGATCTCAAGGATCTGCTCGGTGGTAAGGGCGCCAACCTCGCCGAGATGACCCGGATGGGGCTGCCGGTGCCGCCCGGGTTCACCATCACCACCGACGCGTGCCGCGCCTACCTGGCCACCGGCTCGATGCCTGCCGACCTGTTCTCCGAGATCGAGGATCATCTGCGGCTGGTCGAGATCCGGATGAACAAGCGGTTCGGCGACGCCCGCGACCCGCTGCTGCTGTCGGTGCGCTCCGGAGCGAGGTTCTCCATGCCGGGCATGATGGAGACGATCCTGGACATCGGGTTGAACGACACCACTGTCCTCGCGCTGGCCGCGCGCAGCGGGGATCCGCGGTTCGCGTACGACTCCTACCGGCGGTTGATCCAGATGCTCGGCCGCACCGTCTTCGACATTCCCGCCGACGTGTTCGAGAACGAACTCGCCGCCGCCCGGGCCGCGGCCGGCGCCGGTACGGACGCGGACCTGTCGGCCGGCCAGTTGCAGGACCTCGTCGCCGCGTACCACAAGGTGTTTCACGCCCACACCGGCCGTAGCTTCCCGCAGGCGCCGCACGAGCAGCTGTTCCTGGCCGTCGCCGCGGTGTTCAGGTCGTGGAACGCCGACCGGGCCGTCGTCTACCGCCGTCAGGAACACATCCCGGCCGACCTGGGCACCGCCGTGAACGTGATGGCCATGGTCTTCGGCAACCTCGGTGACGACTCCGGTACCGGCGTCGCGTTCACCCGCGACCCGGCCACCGGACGCCGCGGCGTTTACGGCGACTACCTGCGCAACGCACAGGGCGAGGACGTGGTCGCCGGGATCCGCAACACCATGGCGTTGCACGAGCTCGCCGATATCGACCCGGCCTCCTACCGCAAACTGCTGTCGATCATGCAGCGGCTCGAGCAGCACTACCGGGACCTGTGCGACATCGAGTTCACCATCGAGAACGGCACCCTGTGGATGTTGCAGACCCGGGTCGGCAAGCGCACACCCGAGGCCGCGTTCGTCATCGCCGCCCAGCTCGTCGATGAGGGCACCATCACCCTCGACGAAGCCCTCGGCCGGGTCACCGGCGACCAGTTGGCCCGGCTGATGTTTCCCACGTTCGACACCGCCGCCGCACCGGCACCGCTGACCACCGGCGTCGCCGCGTCCCCGGGCGCGGCGGTCGGCGCCGTCGTCTTCGACGCCGCGACGGCGGCCGCCGCACCCGGGCCGGTGATCCTGGTCCGCCGGGAGACCAACCCCGACGACCTGCCCGGCATGATCGCCGCCCAGGGCATCCTGACCGCCCGCGGCGGCAAGACCTCCCATGCCGCGGTCGTGGCCCGCGGCATGGGCAAGACCTGCGTCTGCGGCGCCGAGGACCTGCTCATCGACACCGACGCGTTCACCGTCGACGGTCACACCGTCCGGGCCGGCGAGATCATCTCGATCGACGGCGGCACCGGCCGTGTCTACCCCGGCGCGATCCCGGTGCGGCCCTCCCCCGTCGTGCGGTACTTCGAAGGCGAGCTGACCGCCCACGACGACCCGCTGCTGTCCGCGGTCGAACGGCTCACCATCCACGCCGACCACGTGGCCCGGTTGAAGGTGCATGCCAACGCCGACACCGCCGCCGACGCGAGCCGGGCCCGCCGGTTCGGTGCCACCGGTATCGGCCTGTGCCGCACCGAGCACATGTTCCTCGGCGACCGGCGGGTCCTGGTCGAACAGCTGATTCTCGCCGGCACCGACCACGAACGGGCAGCCGCCCTGGACGCGCTGCTGCCGATGCAGCGTGCCGACTTCGAGGAGTTGTTCACGGCGATGGACGGCCTGCCGGTCACCGTCCGGCTGATCGACCCTCCGCTGCACGAGTTCCTGCCGCCCCTGGACGACCTCATCGTCCGGGTGACACGGGCCGAGACGGCGGGCCGTGATCCCGGCCGCGACGGCAGGCTGCTCGCGGCAGTGCGCCGTATCCACGAACAGAACCCGATGCTCGGCCTGCGTGGTGTCCGCCTCGGCCTGGTCATCCCCGGCCTGTTCGCGATGCAGGTCCGTGCGATCGCCGAGGCCGCGGCTACACGGGCCGCTGCCGGCGGCGACCCGCGCCCGGAGATCATGGTGCCGCTGGTCGGTGCCGTCGGTGAACTCGCCATCGTCCGCGCCGAAGCCGAGACGGTCCTGGCATCGGTGCCCGGGGCGCCGACGATCCGGATCGGCACGATGATCGAGGTGCCGCGGGCGGCGCTCACCGCCGCACAAATCGCCCGGTTCGCTGATTTCTTCTCCTTCGGCACCAACGACCTGACCCAGATGACCTGGGGATTCTCCCGCGACGACGTCGAAGGGGCCTTCTTCGGTCGCTACCTCGAACTCGGTGTGTTCCCGGTATCGCCGTTCGAGACGATCGACACCGACGGCGTCGCCGATTTGGTGCGCATCGCCGTCGACCGCGGCCGCAGCACGTCCCCGCACCTGCCTATCGGCGTGTGCGGCGAACACGGCGGTGACCCAGCCTCGATCCGGTTCTTCCACGACGCCGGCCTGACCTACGTGTCGTGTTCGCCGTTCCGGATCCCGGTGGCACGCCTGGAAGCCGGCCGCGCCGCGTGCCGCGACAGCGGGGAGGCAGACAGCCGGTAGATCACGGCGCCGGGTGGCTCCGGACGTTTGCCGGGCCGGAGCCACCCGACGCACGCCGCTTTCCTGCCGCGGATGCCCGGCCGCCGCCGGCCAGTCGACGAGGTGGCCGACGTGCACCCGCAGGGCTTCGGCCAGTTGCGACAGACCCGCTTGGTCGGACGGTCCGCCGCCGGCTGCGGCGGCCTGCAAGTCCATCTCCCCGACCAGGTCCGCGATGGCACCGGTCATCGCGGCGGTAGTCCCGGCCGCCCGAACAGCACCCGGGCTCACCCGCTCTTCCGTGCTCCCGCGTGGGCTGTGACCGCCGGGGTGCCGAATCGCCGACTACACAGTGGACAGAACCTGAGAACATATACGGGTATGGATGGTGAGAGTGAGGCGGTCCAGCGGTCGAAGTCGGGGATCCGCTCGTGGGTTCGCACGGCGGGATCGGGGCTGCGGCGGGCCGGGCCGTACGGGATCCTCGCGTTCCTGACGGCATCGGCGGTGGCGCCGGTGGCGGGCGCTGCCCTCGGTGTGCCGGCGGCGTTCGCCGTGGTGCTGGGTCAGCTCGGCGGCATGGGCAGCAACTATCTCGCCGATGTCCTGGCCGGGACCGCTACCCAGCTCACCGATGGCACCGAGGAGCCGAGCGAAGAGCAGTGGCGGGAGGCGATCGCCGCAGACCTTCTGGCTCGCCTGGAAGCCGGTGACACCGGGCTACGCGATGAGCTGACCGGGTTGCTGCATGCGATCGGGGCGGTCGAGGTGGCGTTGCTGGCCTCCGACGATCAGGTGCGGGAGCTGCTGGCGGAGGGGTTCGGGCAGCTGCGGGAGCTGGCGGCCGACACCCGGCGGGTTCTCGACGACATCCGGCGAGGACTCGCCGAACAGGCCCAGGCCCAGCGCCGGGACACCGGCCGGGTGCTGGGTGCTCTGGCTGCCACGACGGCCCTGGTGCGATCGCTGCGCCGCGCTGACGAGCCGACGGAGCCGGAGATGCCCGCACCCGACGACGGGGTGGTCCCCTATCCGGGGCTAAGTGGTTTCGGGGTCGAGGATGCCGCGTTCTTCTACGGCCGTGACGATCTCGTGCAGACCCTGCTCGCCCGCCTCGACGAGCATCTGCTCGGCGGGCCACCGGTGCTGCTGGTCGGGGCTTCCGGTGCCGGAAAGTCCTCGCTGTTGCACGCGGGCCTGTACCCGGCGGTGGCCAGCGGCGGGCTGGATGAGGTGGGCGAGCCCTGGCCGTGGGTGTTCCTCACCCCCGGCGAGACACCGCTGGCCACGCTGCACGCCGAACTGCACGTGCCCGGAGACGGTCCTGCACCACGGCGGGTGATCGTGGTCGACCAGTTCGAGGAGCTGTTCACCCAGTGCACCGATCCGGGCGAACGGGCCGCGTTCGTCACCGCACTCGCCGGCCTCGAACAGGACCTGCTGATCATCGCGGTCCGGGCCGACTTCTATGCGCAGTGCATCGAGCTCGCGCCGATGGCGGCGCTGCTGGGCCACGGCCAGGTCGTCGTCGGGCCGCCCAGCATCGAGCAGTTACGGCAGGTGATCACCGCACCGGCCCAGGTGACCGGGCTGGCTGTCGAGCCGGGCCTGACCGAGGTGCTGCTGCGCGACTACCGGCCGGGTGCGCTGCCGCTGCTGGCCCACGCGCTGCGGGCGACCTGGCACCGTCGCGAGGGCGACATCCTGACCATCGCCGGTTATCACCGCACCGGCGGGATCGGCCGGGCGGTGGCCGAAACCGCCGAGGGCGTCTGGTCCGGCCTGTCCGAGCCCGGCCGGGCCGCGGTGCGCTCAGCACTGTTAGGCCTGGTCACCGATGTCGACGGGCAGCCGGTCCGGCGCCGCGCGACACGCACCGACGTGGACATGGAGGTGCTCGGCCGGTTCGTCACCCAACGGTTGATCACTGTCGACGGCGACACTGTGCAAATCAGCCACGAGGCGCTGCTGGACAGCTGGCCGCGCTTGGCCGGCTGGTTGCGCGACGCCCGCGAGGAGATCCTGGTGCGGCAGCGTCTGGGCCAGGCCGCACGGGAGTGGGCCGACGGTGGTGAGGATCCCGACGCGCTGTGGCAGGGCGTGCGGCTGGCCGCCGCCCAGCAATGGACAGCCGGTAATGGTGGACTGCCACCGGCACAGCAGCGATTTCTGGATGCTTCAGCAGCAGCCGCCGACGCCCGGCTGGCGGTCCAACGCCGCACCACCCGCCGACTGCGTCGTCTGGCCGCCGGCCTGACCGCGGCGCTGCTGCTGGTGGCCGCCGGTGCGCTGGTCGCCTGGGACCAGCGTGGCCAGGCCCGCAGCAACTGGTATCTGGCGCAGTCGCGGCAACAGGCCGCCGAATCGCACACCGAGCATCACGTACAGCCGTTGAGCGCGGTCGACAAGGCGTTGGCGGCCTGGGCTTCAGCCCCGACCGTCGAGGCCCGCAGCGCGCTGCTGCACGCCCAGCACACCCTGCTGGCCGGCCGGCTCGGTACCCGTACCGGCGCCAACAGCATCGCGTTGAGCCCCGACGGCCGCACCGCCGCGGTCGGCTACTTCGACGGTGAGATCCAACTGTGGGACACCACCACGCAGCAACCACTCGGCAGCCCGCTGCACCATCCGACCGGGATGATGGGCTACCTGCGTTTCTCACCCGATGGCCGCTACCTCGCGTCGAGTTCCTTCGACCCTACCGGCGTCGCGGTATGGGACCTGCCGACAGGGAAGCTGCGGCACCGGCTGCCGGGCTGGGGCGCGATCGCCTGGCTGCCGGACTCCACCGCGATTCTGGCCGCCCTCGGCACAGGAACCTCAGCGATCGGTGAATGGGATCCCGGCACCGGCCGCCGCCTCGCCACGACCCCGGTCCCCCAGGCCGGGCCTGGCCTGGCCGTCAGCGCCCGAGGCGACCACATGGCGGTGGGCAGCGCGTCCGGCGGCGTCCTGGTACGCCGGCCCGACGGTACCGTCCTCACCACCCTGCCGGACGCATACCACGTCGGGTTCACGGCCGATGACACCCTGTTCACTACCGGAATGGACAACGGCAGCAAGGTCCAGATCCGGCGCTCCGACGACCGGTGGCGGCCGCAGACCGTGCCCGATCCCAGTGGCGAACTGAACCCGGCCCCCGCCAGCGGGTTCGCGATCACACCCGGCGGCACGGTGATCAAGGCCAGCGGCAACGTCGGTGAGATCCTGCGATTGCAGGCCGGCACACCACGGACATCCATCAACGGCCTACGCGGCGTGGCCGCCGGATTCGGCTTGTCCGGCGACGCCCAACTGCTCGGCGTGGTCAGCGAAGCTGACGCCCCCACCCTGTTCCGCATCGGGGGAACCGCCCTGCCACATCCCCAGGTCATCAGCCAGCTGGCCGTCGACCCCTCCGGTGGACTTGTGGCCACCGGTACCAGTGACGACAAGGTGCGGATCTGGGATCCGCAGACCGGGGTTCTCCGTTCGACGATCGCCCTCGGCGGTGACAACGAGCCGATCGGGCTCGGATACGGGCCAGACGGGTCGCTGGCCGTCACCGTGAACGACGGCAGCCGGATCCTGCTCTACGACACCCGCGAACAGTTGGAGCACACCTTCACCGTCGACCGTTCCCTCGTCGCGTTCAGCCCGGCGTTCTCCCCCGACGGTTCCCTGCTGGCCGTCACCGCCAGCCCTCGCGCCGTCTACGACAACGGCCCCGACGCCCCCAGCTACGAAGATCTGCAGCAGCGCACCGACCCCGACGTGATCGTCTTCGACACCCGCACCCACACTGTCCGGGCCGTCCTGCGGCTACCCGGCCACCTGCCGATGTCGGTGGCCTTCAGCCAGGACAGCACCCATCTGCTGGCGACGGCCAACCGCGTGGCCGAACCCGGCCGCAGCACCCAGGCCGGCTCCGTGTGGCGGTTCCGGGTCTCGGACCTGACGCTGATCGACTCCCGAGAGATCCCCGAGGGCCCCGTGGATGAACTGGCGATCAGCCCCGACTCCGCCACCGTGGCCGTGACCGCCGATACCGCCGTACGCCTGCTGCGCATCGATGGGCTCACCCCGCAAAGCGACCTCGCCCACCAGTCCGCCCCGGTCGAACGGATCACCTGGTCACCCGACGGCCAGACCCTGGCGACCGCCACCGACACCAACGACGGGCTTATCCAACTCTGGAACCCCAACACCACCCGGCTGATCGCACAGGTACGGGGGAACAGCAACCAATCGGGCCCGCTGCAGTTCTCGCCCGACAGCCGCCTGCTGTTCGCCGGCCTGCAAGACTTCACCGTCGGCATCTGGCGCCTCGACCCCGGCGAAGCGATCACCCGATTGTGCGGCGGCACAAGTCCGGCCCGCCGCGCCGCAGGACAGCCGCTGGCCCAGCCTTGCCGGTAGAGAATCAGGCCTGCAAACAGCAACGCCATCCGTGTCGGTAACGAGCCATGCCCGGCGCCCTTCGCCAGGACCGGGCGATGGCTGCAGAACCCGAACCCGTCCAGACCCGCCACGGCGCTACCGAATGGCGGCAGTCACACCACAGCGGATCGCCCTGCCGCAGCAGCATGGCTGCTGCGGCAGGGCGACGGAGGATGGTCGATCTCGTCCACGGCCTGGGGATCGTGGAGACGGCCACTGTCGTAAATCGGTCACCTCCTTCCAGTGTGATCACATGCTCACGTTGAAGTATCCGCATGATCAGGCGCTCATCCGCAGTGCCGTCCGGCTCCAGCGCACAGGGCGACCTACCCGGGCGAGGCTGACGATCGCGGGTTCGTGCAACGCTCCGGTGAGTGTCGGTCGTTGAACGCTGAGAGGCCGGGAACGATTACTGCACATGCTGCTGCACGTGCAGCGTGCCTTGCAGATGGCAGCGGCGGCGGCCATGATGGGCGTGTTCTCGCACACGGTGCGCGATCCCGGTCCGGCGCACTGCGACGTCGTCAGGATCAAGCAGAAAGCGGGGCGGCATGGACCCACGACCCAACCGTGGCCCTCGGCGCCCCGTCCGAATGTTCAGCGCGGCCGATTGCCGGGCCGGAACAACCCCGGCCGCTTTGCGAATCCGGGTCGAGCACGTTACGTGGTCGCGCCCTGTCCGCTGCGACGGCGAGCCGTGGTATCCCGTCGTCGGCACCGAGGTCGGCATCGACGGTGAGGAGCTCCGGCAGATCACGGTCCTCGTCCGCGGCCGGGTGCTCTCCCCTCCGACCGTCAATGCAGGCAGGTGGTGACGGCAAGCCAGCGCGGCCGGGCACGCCATTTCCCGCCAATGCCATTCCCTGATCGCCGCCGGCAGCGCACGATGCTCCCGAACCCTACGAACATAGGCGGATGATGATTAGTCGTTGGTTGGTGGGACACCGGTATGACAGTAGGAACCGCGAACCCCGGCGACAGCGACCCCAGGAAGCCCTTTCCGGTCTGCGCCGTGCTGGACACGACGACCGGCGTGGTGGAAATGACCGTCCGCGGACGTTGGGGACGACAGGGGTGGGTGGCCGCCTATCGGACGTTGACCCAATGCCTGGCCGGGCATCCGGACGGGCTGCTGGTGGACCTGCACGGCCTACAGGACCCGGCGGCCGGCAGTGCTCCGCTGTCGCTGACCGCCGCATCAGACGGCGAGCGTCTGCAGCCTGCGGTACCGGTGGTGGCCAGCCTGCCGCCGGCGAGCGTGCTGGCCGCCCGGCTGGACCGGCCGGGCACACCCCGCAGCGCGCCGGTTCTCTCTACGGTGGCGTTGGCGCGCGCGGCGCTGGCCCGGCGCCGGCCGGTGGCCGGGCGGGCGCGCCTGCGGCTGCCGCCGGTGTTGTCGGCGGCCCACCAGGCGAGGGAGCTGGTCACCGCCGCCTGCGAGCAGTGGGGCCTGGCGGTGTTGCTGCCACGGGCCCGTCTGGTGGTGTCGGAACTGGTGACCAATGCCGATCAAGACCCGCGGACGCCGGTACGGCGGCCGCCTGAGTATGCCGGGGCGGACGCTGCGGTGAGCGTACGCGGTCAGGGCCTGCACATCGTCGAGGCCGCCGCTCAGTCCTGGGGTACCTTGCCGACCGTGACCGGGAAGGCGGTGTGGGCCGTCCTTCGTGATCAGCAGATGTGAGGTGCCTCCGCGAGTGCGATGATCTTGGGATGGGTGTTCTGCTGTCGGCTCACGTCGTTGACGCCGGGCACGGACGACTACGGGCTGCCGACCTGGCTCACGGCCGCCTCGGCTTCGTCGGAGCGGTGCGGGCCTCGGCAGGCGCGCCTCTGGTCGAGGTGACGGTCGTCGTCGATGTTCTGGTCGTCTGTGCCGATGCGCTCGCTGAGCTGCGGCCTGGTGGTGGTGAAGGCGTCCATGTCCAGGAGGCTGGCCTGTTGCCACGGGAGGTCGAGGCCATGGTCCGGACCGCCGTCGTCGGCTATCTGCATTCCACGACGGCCCGCCCTCTGCTACTCGATCGACTGCGGGCGATCATCGACGATGTCACCGTACTGTTGGCCCGGCACGGTGACGACCGGAACGGCCACGCTCGGGCCTTCCGCGGCGAGGCGATGTACCGGGCCGTCCGGCTGCTGTCCAGCGATTCCGGGATCGCCGAGGCCGCCGGCCGGATGGCAGACGATTGGGAGGGCTCACCCGAGGAGTTAATCGAGGCCGCACAGGCCATCGTGTTCCGGCAGGGCTTCGATCAGGGCTACCAGGAGGTCGCCGCGTCGTACGCGGCCACGTGCCTGACCCGGCGGTGGGGCCGTGCCCCTGCGGACATCGTCGAGGCGTTACGGCAGCTTCCCATCGACGACATCACCATGGTGGTCGGCGACGCTACGGAACTCGCCGCTCTTGAGGTGCGGTTGCGTGACGGGTACCGGACCCGCGCGCCCTGACGTCACGGGTTTGGGGCCTTCCGCCAGGCTCGGCTCATCGCAGGTTCGTAACCTGTTGGGGGGGTCGCGGCCGGTCAGCAGGCATGCCTGCGTAAAGCCGGTGCCGGGTCGTTGCACCGTCATCAGGCCGTGACGCTGATCGGATGCGGCCATTGTCAGGAGGACACCGGATGCCGGATGCCGGATGCCGGATGCCGGATGCCGGATCGCGCCAAGGACGGCATCGGTCTGCAGCGCAGTCTGCTGCCGGCCCGGCCACCCGCCGTCGATGGCCTCGAGTTCGCCGCCATGTACAGAAGCACCTGCACACCCGGCCACGCGCCGACCCGAACGTCGACCGGCTCGTCACCGCAATCTGCGCCCGAATACGCCTCGGCGCCGACGATGTCACCCTCGACATCGTCTCCGCCGGCCACCCACCAGCGCTGCTGCGCCTCGCCGACGGCCCCGGACCGGCCACCGCCGGCTGCAGCTACGCCGAATCGACACCCTCGTGCTGCACACCGACGGCGTGACCGAGGCACGCAGCGCTGACGGCCTCTTCGGCCAGCAACGGCTGGCCGGCCTCGGCTCGCGGGACGCGCAGCACTCGCCGAACACATCCGCGACGAGGTCCTTGCCTACTCACGGGCCGGTCACCGACGACCTCGCGATCCTCACCGTCCGGCTCCGCTGTCCACCGGGCCGACAGCGAGCCCGGCAAGACAGCTCACGGCCTTTCCCTGGGGCACCCAACCACGACCGTGCCGCGACGCAGCCGCCGACCGCCCTTACGTGAGGCCTGAACGGGCGGTTCCCGGTGCGCCACCTCGTCGACGGTGGCACGATTCGGCGGTACGACGTCGCGGCGGGACCACACACTGCGCTGATCGCCCGCTACCTGACTCTTTGGCTGGTCTTGACATGGTTCGGGACCAAAGACCCTGTCACCTCCGGTGATCGGCGACGAGACTGAGGGTGACATCCCTGTCGGGAGTGTCACGATCTCATCGGTGGTGCGGTGAGGTTTGTCCGTCGAGGCCGGGAGGTAGCCATGACCGCCGTGCTCTGCGCCCGTACGCCTGCGATCACCGCCGCCGGGCAACGGCCCGGGCCGGCGGCCACCGCCCTGAGCCGGGCCGTCATGACCGGTGAGGTGTTGTCGTTCTCCGCAGTCGAGGCTCGTGGCGCCAGCGGTTCGGTCGTCGTGGCCGCGGTCGACGACGACGGCAATCCGGATGCGGTGATCTCCTTTGCCGCCGACTGCGCCCGGGAGCTCGCCGTTGCACTGCGGGTGACCTACGTCTGGAGCAGTGAGCAGGACCCGGGCCGCAACGGTGTGGGCCGGCGTATGCTCGACGCCGACCTGATGCTGTCCTCGCTGCTTTACGGCCGCGACGGCGGAGCCACCGTGGAACGGGCGCTGCTGCACGACGCCGACCCCGCTGCCGCGTTGGTGGCGCTGAGCCGGACAGCCGCACTGATGGTGGTCGCGGCGTCGAGTGGGCCCCGGACGGCCACCCGGCCACTGGGTGACACCGTGCGCGCCCTGGCGGGCCGGACCCACTGTCCCCTGCTGGTCGTCGCTGCCGGGCAGCCGACAGACCCGACGGCTGCCCGATGGTGAGTTCGCGGCCCGACCGCTGGGCCGGGTGCACGCCGGTGCGACCGTGCCGGCCGGGCGTCGGCCGGATGGTCGGCGGGCCCGCCCTGGATCGTCAGGAGCGACGCAGCAGCGCGGGGCACGCCCGGCCCCAGGCGTGTTCATCCTGGAGGCTGGCGGCGGCGAGACGCCGCAGCAGCACCGCCGGAGGAGAATCACTGCACTGCAGGCCGTATTGTTCGGGGAACGCGGAGATCTCTGATCGGCCTGTGTTCTGATCGGCATGTCCCCGACGGGACTTACCGAAAGCCGCCCACGATCCGTACAGGCAGGTTCGTTGCACAGCGGCGGGTTCCTCAGCGGCTGCCAGCCGGTGCCGACAGGACGAGACGGCTCTGGGCAGATCCGCCAGCTTCGCCCATGGCAGCGGCGTTGACGCGGTCGGCACCATGGCGACCCCGCCTCGATTTTTTGAGATACTTTCGGGTGATTCGGGACCTTGGTCACGTGCCGTTAAGGAAGGTTCAGTTCGCGGCCGTGGAGGGCGATGTTCCGGCCGCAACCGGCCATCATCTGCTCATCAGCGCCGAAGGAACAGGCCATGACCGCAGTCACCCACGACCTGCCGCAGCACGCCTCCTCGACCGGCCCCACCGGTTCGTTGCTCGACGCCGCGCACGACCTGGCCGACGACCTGCGCGTCATCACCAAAGTCGTCGCCCACCATTTCGGGGCGCGGACCGCCGCCATCAACCTCGTCGACGGCGACGGCAGGCTGGTCAACGTCGGTGCCTACCCGATGCCTGCCTGGCTCGGCTTCGCAGCCGGCCTCGCCGGGCGGCCTGCACCATGCCTGCGGGTGATCGGCGCCAACGCCGCCGCCATCGTCCAGGGCTGCGACGGCGACGATATCTATGCCGGTGCCCCCTTGCGGTGCGGCGGCCAGACCGTGGGCGTGCTCTGCATGGTGCACGAACAGCCGCTGCAAGACGCTGAGATCCTGCTGCCCGCCATGGTGTGGGTGGGTGACGAGATCGTCCGGCTGCTGTTGGCCGGCGAGCGGCCGGGCCAGGAGTTCTTCGATGTCATGGCCGACATCTCCCGCGCGGGCATCGCCTCCTGGCACTGACCGACGGCAGCCCCCGCCCGGCCACGGGCTGAGGAAGCCGCTCGGCTTCCCCGCCGCAGACACGGAGATCAGCGATGGCAAATCCTGCGCCGGCAGCAGAACCGGGCTGTCCCGGTTGCCTGCCGTGACACGAGCGGGCAACTCGGTTCCCCGGCGGTTGCACGTCGCCGCCGCGGCAAGGCTCCAAGCTGCCACATCAGGTCCGTCGCGAGTTCACGAGCGACTACCGTTGGCGCCATCGAACAAGCGGCTCTGCCACGGTCCGCGATCATGGGGGTCCGACGATGTGGAAGATCTCATCGGCGGCGCGGCCAGTCGTGAAACGTACTGATCGATAACGACGCCGACCTCAGCCAGAGGCTACCCCGATGCCCGAGCCGTGCGGCTGCGAGGTGCTCAACGGCCGCTGACAGGATCAGCGGCCGTCATCTGCCGGATTCATCCTGGACCATGGCGCGCTGGCGATCGACATGGATCTCCCCGGCGCCGGAACGGGAACCGGTCAGGTCAGCGAAGCCGTTCCGGTGATCGATACACGTCCTTTACAGCTATGGCCTGCCCCAGGATCGCCAGGTCTCGGGGTCGGCTCCGGCCGGGAACGCCGTTCATCGCAAGGCCGTCCACCGCGGAGCCGCTGGCTGGTTTCATTCACGCCGCGCTCTCGCGGAATCATCAGCACCGGCGCATCCGGGCCGCGCCGAGTCAGCATCGATTCCCACATCACCGGCCCGGATTCACATCACCGACGACGGCGTCGATGCGTCAACCGGGCCCCTGCCGAAGCATGCTGCTGGCTTGACTGCCTGGTACGGCACAACAAACCAATCTGTCGGATCGGGTGCCGGGCGGGCCGGTCCTGGCGGCTCGGCCTGCCCGGCAGCGGAGTCGCATCCGTTCCGGCGGCAGACTTCTGGTGTGCGATCCGTTGCGTCCGCTCCGGTTCGTGGTACTTCCGCGTCACCAAGGTATCGGCATCCGTTGCCCGGGACGCGTCCTTTGCCGAACTCGTCGTTCCGGTGCGTCGTGCCAGCCGGCACGACGCAACGGCAGCTCGAGCAAAAAAAAAAAGTCGACCCCAAGAACGTAGTAATCCACGAGCCAGGACACCTAGGACCCCCCCGCGAAGGCGG
>NZ_JBEZXU010000087.1:11401-46994 GCF_040638175.1 Actinoplanes sp. NPDC026670 | reverse complement strand
ATCCCCAGATCCCGGGCAACCTGCGCGATCGGCTTGCCGGTCTCCCGGACCAGCCGCACCGCACCATCTCTGAAGTCCTGATCAAACCTTCGCCGTATCTCCGCCATCGCCAGTCACCAATCCCTTAAGGCGATGCCTCCACGGTACGAGGGGAAGCTCACGCATGCGGATGCGGCATGAATTGCGGCCACGCCGGACGCCGACGGCACTAGCCGAGAACCTGCAGGTCACAGCCTTGATCAACTTAAGCTAAGTGGCATTGGACATGCGTGGCCGGTGACATGGGCGGCCGGTGACATCGGCAGGCGGTGACATGGGCGGGCGGTGACATGCGTGGCCGGTGGCATGGGTGGTCCGCTGTGGCGCGGGAGTGGGCTGCGCGGCGTCCGGATAGGATCGTGATCATGGCGTTGCTGTTCTCCTACGGGACCCTGCGTGATCCAGGTGTGCAGCGGAGTGTGTTCGGGCGTGAGCTGGACGGGCGCGCCGACCGGATCGTCGGGTTCCGGGTCGAGCAGCTGGAGATCACCGATCCGGAGGTGCTCGCGGTCAGTGGCGAGGCCTTCCACCCGATCCTGGTGCGCACCGGGGACGACGCCGAGACCGTCGAGGGTTCGGCGCTCGAGGTGACCGAGGCGGAGCTGCTGCTCGCCGACGGCTACGAGGTCGACGACTACCACCGGGTGACGGCACCGCTCGCGTCCGGCGAAACCGCCTGGGTCTACGTCGCCCGATGACGGCCGGCCGCCACCGTGGTGTCGAGCCCGCTGACACAGCGGTGCGGACCAGCCGATGCGGGACCGCCGGCCGCCACCGCTGTGATCGAGGTACTGAGACTGCGGTGGGAGTCGGGCGGTGACCATCGCATCAGCCCGGCGGTCGCGCTGTCGGCCGGGACCGGGCGCCTGCGTCGCGGGGTAGGGAACAGCGCTCTTCGTGGCCGTACCAAAAAGAAAGGCGCGCCGATCGGGACCGGCGCGCCTGCGGTGAGAGACGGGTTCAGAGGCGGTTCTGGGCCTCGGTGAGGACCGCTCGCAGGATCTGCTCGATCTCGGCGAACTGGGTCTCCGTGGCGGTCAGCGGCGGCGCCAGCTGGATCACCGGGTCGCCGCGGTCGTCGGCGCGGCAGTAGAGGCCGGCCTCGAAGAGGGCCTGGGAGAGGAAGCCGCGGAGCAGGCGCTCGGATTCGTCGGCGTTGAAGGTCTCCTTCGTCGACTTGTCCTTGACCATCTCGATGCCGAAGAAGTAGCCGTCGCCGCGGACGTCGCCGACGATCGGCAGGTCGAGCAGGCGCTCCAGGTAGGAGCGGAAGATCGGGCTGTTTTCGCGGACGTGCTGGTTGAGGCCTTCACGTTCCATGATGTCGAGGTTGGCCAGCGCCACCGCGGAGCCGACCGGGTGACCGCCGTAGGTGATGCCGTGCGCGAACCAGTTGGTGCCGGACAGGAACGGCTCGGCCAGGCGCTCGGAGGCGATCATCGCGCCGAGCGGGACGTAGCCGGAGGTCAGGCCCTTGGCGACGGTGATGATGTCGGGCTGGTAGCCGTAGCGGTCGGCGCCGAAGTACTCGCCGAGGCGGCCGAACGCGCAGATCACCTCGTCGGAGACGAGCAGCACGTCGTAGCGGTCGCAGATCTCGCGGACCCGCTGGAAGTAGCCGGGCGGCGGCGGGAAGCAGCCGCCGGCGTTCTGCACCGGCTCCAGGTAGACGGCGGCGACCGTGTCCGGGCCCTCGAACTCGATCTGCTCGGCGATCCGGTCGGCGGCCCAGATCCCGAACTGCTCGGGTGTCATGTTCTCGTCGGGGCGCCGGTAGTAGTTGGTGTTCGGCACGCGCATCGTCGACGGGACGAGCGGTTCGAAGTCCTGCTTGAACGGCGGGATGCCGGTGATCGACAGGGCGCCCATCGAGCTGCCGTGGTAGGCGACGGCCCGGGAGATCACCTTGGTCTTGAGCGGCTTGCCGACCCGCTTGAAGTAGGAGCGGGCCAGTTTCCACGCCGACTCGACGGCCTCGGAGCCGCCGGTGGTGAAGAAGACCCGGTTCAGGTCGCCGGGGGCCAGGTCGGCCAGACGCTTGGCCAGCTCGATCGCCTTCGGGTGCGCGTACGACCAGATCGGGAAGTAGGCCAGCTCGGACGCCTGCTTGGCGGCGGCGTCGGCCAGCTCCTGCCGGCCGTGCCCGGTCTGCACCACGAACAGGGCGGACAGGCCGTCGAGGTAGCGGCGTCCGGTGGAGTCCCAGACGTAGCAGCCGTCACCGCGGGTGATCACCGGGACCGGGGCGCTCTGGTAGGCCGAGAGGCGGGTGAAGTGCATCCAGAGGTGGTCTCGGGCGGTGTTGGACAGTGCGTCCACGTCAGCGGGCGATCGGTCTGTCACTGGTATCTCTCCCACTAGTTCCAGAGGTAACCATGATCCTGCCCACGGAATCCGTCGCACACAAGAGATCCCACCACTATTTCCGCAGCTTTAACAGAAATCGGCCCGGCGCTTGAGGTAAGCGCCGGGCCGATTCGCACCGTCTGTTACGCGGCGACCTTCTTCTTCGACCGCGAGCGGATGTTGGAGACGACCGCGAACAGCACGCCGGCCGCGAAGATCATCGTGCCCATGACGTTGACCTGCGGCGGCAGGCCGACGCGGGTGGCGCCCCAGATCCACAGCGGGAACGTCTCGGTGGTGCCCGCGGTGAAGTTGGTGATCACGAAGTCGTCAATGGACAGCGCGAACGCGAGCATCACGCCGGACATGATGGCCGGCAGGATGATCGGGAAGATCACCTTCCAGAAGGTGGTCCACCCGGTCGCGCCCAGGTCGGCCGCCGCCTCCTCGAGGGACCGGTCCAGGGTGACGACCCGGGCCCGGACCACGATGGCGACGAACGACACCGAGAACATCACGTGGGCAATGGTGATGGTCACCGCGCCGAGCGAGGCGCCCATCGACACGAACAGGCTGAGCAGGGACGAGCCCATCACCAGTTCGGGCGAGGAGATCGCGGCGAACATCAGCAGGTTGAGGGCGCCGGCGCCCTTGAACTGCCAGCGGCCCAGCGCGTAGCCGATGCCGGTGCCCAGCGCGCCGGCGATCAGCGCGGTGAGCACCGCGACGACCAGCGACGTGACCAGGGCGTCGGTGAGCGCCTCCAGGGCGAACACGTCCTTGTACCACTTGAACGTGAAGCCCTGCCAGGTCTGGTTGTACCGGCCGCTCGGGTTGTTGAACCCGAACAGGATCATCACCGTGATCGGCAGGATCAGCCAGCCGATCAGCACCCAGGTGTAGACGTGCATGAGGCGTACGCCGCGTCCGTTCATCGGGCGGCCACCTTCATGACGTCCTCGGTGCCCAGCGCGCGGGCGTACGAGAAGACACCGATCAGGAGCACCGCCATCAGGGTGAACGACAGCGCCGACGCCGACGGGTAGTCGGAGTTGGACAGGAACTTGGCCTGGATGACCTGGCCGATCATGGTGGTCTCCGAACTGCCGAGCAGCTCCGAGTTGACGTAGTCGGAGCTGGCCGGCACGAAGGTCATCAGCACGCCGGCGAAGACACCGGGCAGCGCCAGCGGGAAGATCACCTTGCGGAACGAGGTCATCGGGGAGGCGTACAGATCCCGCGCCGCCTCGACCACACGCGGGTCGATGCGCTCCAGCGCCACGTAGATCGGCAGCACCATGAACGGCAGGAAGCTGTACACCAGCCCGAAGATGACCGCGCTGGCCGAGCCGAGCACCTGGAAGTCGTCCGGCAGGATCCCGGCCGACTTCAGCGGGTGCAGCAGCACGCCGTCGTCGGTGAGCAGCATCCGCCAGGAGATGGTGCGCAGCACGAACGAGACGAAGAACGGGAGCATGATCAGGAACAGGTACGTCGCCTTCTTCTTCCCCCCGTAGAAGGCGATCCAGTAGGCGACCGGGAACGCCAGCACGATCAGGACGATCGACGTGACGGCGCCGTACACCAGCGAGCGGATCAACTGGGTCTGATAGTCCGCCAGCGACTCGGTGTAGTTATGCCAGTGGCCGGTGAACACGAAGCCGTTGACGATGTCGCCCTCCTGCAGCGACAGCGACAACATCGTGACCATCGGCACCGCGAAGAACACCAGGAGCCACAGCCCGCCGGGCAGGACGAGCAGATAGGGCGCGAGTGTACGTTTCACCCGGTCCATGCGATTACCCCAGCACGATCGGTTGGAACACCCGCTCGAAGTCGTTCTTCTCCTCGGCGGTGTTGAAGTTGACGTAGTAGTGCAGCCGCTTGTACTCGGCGTCACCGGGGAAGACCAGCGGGCTGTCGGCCACCGAGAGCAGGAACTCCTTGTCCTCGCCGGACGCGGCGGCCGCGTGCTTCTTCATCTGGGCCTGCGCGCCGGGCACCGGGCACACGTAGTTGATGTACTCGGCCAGGGTGGTGGCGTTTTCCAGGTCGTACAGGAAGTCCATCAGGGTGATGGCGTCGACCGGGTTCTCGGCGGTGACCGGGATGGCCATGTTGTCGGTCCAGATGGTGCCGCCCTCGGACGGGATGACGAACTTGAAGTTCGTGCCGTCGGAGACGTTCTTCTGGAAGATGTCACCGGACCAGGCCTGGGTGATCCAGACCTCGCCCTTGCCGAGCGCGTCGACGTAGCTCTGGTCGTAGTAGTTGCGGACGATGCCGCCGTCCTTCTGCTCCTTGAGCTTGGCCGCCGCCGTCTTCCACGCGGTCTCGTCCGACTTGGACGGGTCGAGGCCGGCCGCGAGCAGGCCGAAGTTGCCCAGCTCCTGGAGGTCCTTGAACATGCCGACCTTGCCCTTGTACTTCGGGTTCCACAGGTCGGCGAGGCTGGTCACCGGGTCGGTGATCTTCGCCGGGTCGTACGCGATGCCGGTGATGCCGGACGCGTACGGGATGCTGAAGACGTTGCCCGGGTCGTACGAGGAGGCGGCGTACGACTTGGCCGCGTTGGCGGCGTAGTTCGGCAGCTTGGAGTGGTCCAGCGGGGCGAGGAAGCCCGAGTCACGGAACTGGCCGAACTGGATCGAGTTGGTGATCACCATCAGGTCGTAGCCGATCGACTGCCCGGCGGACAGCTGCGGCTGGACCTTGGCGAACCACGGGCCCATCTCCTGGATGACCTCGTCGTACTTGACCTGGATGCCGGTCTTCTGGGTGAACTTCTTGAGTTCCGGCTTCTTCGGGTCCATGTAGAGCGGCCAGTTGGCGAAGTTGAGCTGACCCTTCTGGGTCTTGCCGTTCCAGAACTTCGCGACGGCGTCGGGGGCAATGCTGGCCTGCGGCTTGCCCTTGCCCTCCACGCCACAGGCGGCGAGGAAGGCGCCCATCGCCGACAACCCGCCGAGGCGCAGCGCGTCACGGCGACCGAGCCGCGACTGCGTCATGCCTCGCAGGAGGGAGGGGCTCGGCTTATCGGTGGGAAACATCAGACTCCGATCGGGTACGAGTGCTGCGGGGCCCAGGTGAGGAAGACGCGCTCGCCACGAGACGCGACGTCCTCTGCATCGTGAGCATTCTGATCGAACACCACGAAGTCGGTTCCAGCGGTGGTCGCCACTGTGTAATTCGTCGAGGTGCCGTGGTAGACGACCTCGGTGACGGTGCCGGAAAGAAGGCTCCCGTTGACATTGCCCGGAATCGCCCGGTGCAGGTCGATCTTCTCCGGCCGGACCGAGACCTCGATCTCGCGGCCCACAGCGACGCCCGCCGGGACCGGCACCACGACGCGCTCGCCGGGGCCCTTGTCGAGAACCGCGAGGCCCTGGTCGGACCAGCTGACCTTCCCGTCGATGATGTTGGAGGTGCCGATGAAGCCCGCCACGAACCGGGTCGACGGGCGCTCGTAGATGTCCCGCGGCGAGCCGAGCTGCTCGATCAGGCCGCTGTTCATCACGGCGATGCGGTCGCTCATGGTGAGCGCCTCGCCCTGGTCGTGGGTGACGTAGACGAAGGTGATGCCGACCTCACGCTGGATGCGCTTGAGCTCGATCTGCATCTGCTGGCGCAGCTTGAGGTCGAGGGCGCCGAGCGGCTCGTCGAGCAGCAGCGCCCGCGGGTGGTTGACCAGCGCCCGGGCCAGCGCGACCCGCTGCTGCTGGCCGCCGGACATCTCCTTGGGCTGACGCCGCTCCATGCCGGTCAGCGAGACGATCTCGAGCATCTCGCCGACCCGGCGCTTGATCTCGCTCTTGCCGACCTTCTTGCGCTCCAGGCCGAACGACACGTTCTGCTGCACGGTGAGGTGCGGGAACAGCGCGTACGACTGGAAGACCATGTTGACGTCGCGCTTGTTCGGCGCGACGCCCGTCACGTCCTTGCCGTCCAGGAAGACCTTGCCGGCGGTCGGCTCCTCGAAGCCGGCGATCATCCGCATCGTGGTGGTCTTGCCGCAACCGGACGGCCCGAGCAGTGAGAAGAACTCCCCCTGTCCGATCGCCAGGTCCAGGCTCTTGACGGCGGGCACCGCCTCACCGTGCGACAGGTAGTCCTTGCGCACGCCGGCGAACTCGATCGCCGGTGTGGGGACCGGCGGGGAGGGAGGAGTGGTCATCTATCACCTCTGAGCGGGGGTGTCATTGAAGCTCATCACGTGCTTGATACGGGTGTATTCCTCGAACCCGTACATCGAGAGATCCTTGCCGTAACCGGAGTGACCGTAACCGCCGTGCGGCATCTCGGATACGAAGGGTAGGTGCGTGTTGATCCAGACCGCGCCGAAGTCCAACCGGCGGGACACCCGCATGGCCCGGCCGTGGTTCTGCGTCCAGACGCTGGCGCTCAGCCCGAACCGCACGTCGTTGGCCCAGCGGACCGCCTGGTCCTCGTCGCTGAAGGCCTGCACGGTGACGACCGGGCCGAAGATCTCGTCCTGGATCATCTCGTCCTGCTGCCGGAGCCCGGCCACCACGGTCGGCGCGAAGAAGTAGCCGCGGCTGCCGACCCGGTGCCCGCCGGCGACCACCTCGGCGTGCTCCGGGGTGCGGGCCAGGAAACCGGTGACCCGGTCCAGCTGGTTGACGTTGTTGACCGGGCCGAAGAAGGCGTCCGGGTCGCTCGGCGCGCCGACCTTCGTCGCCCTGGCCGCGTCGGCGAGCGCCGCGGTGAAGTCGGCGGCGATCCGCTCGTGCACCAGCACCCGGGTGGCGGCGGTGCAGTCCTGGCCGGCGTTGAAGAAACCGGCGCCGGCGATCGCGGCGGCGGTGGCGGCGATGTCGACGTCGTCGAAGACCACCACCGGGGCCTTGCCGCCGAGCTCCAGGTGCACCCGCTTGAGGTCGGGGGCGGCGGCCGCGGCGACCTCCATGCCGGCCCGGGTCGAGCCGGTGATCGACACGAACTGCGGGGTCGGGTGGGTGACCAGGGCGCGGCCGGTGTCCCGGTCGCCGCAGACCACGTTCAGCACGCCCGGCGGCAGGAACTCGTTCGCGATCTCGGCCAGCAGCAGCGTGCTGACCGGGGTGGTGTCGGACGGCTTCAGGACCACCGAGTTGCCCGCTGCGATGGCCGGCGCGAACTTCCACACACCCATCACCATCGGATAGTTCCACGGGGTGATCTGCGCGCAGACGCCGATCGGCTCACGGCGTACGAAGGAGGTGTGGTCCCGCAGGTACTCCCCCGCGGCCTTGCCCTCCAGGATCCGCGCCGCTCCGGCGAAGAAACGCAGCTCGTCGAGGATCGGGCCCATCTCCTCGGCCCGGGTCGCCTCCACCGGTTTACCGGTGTTGCGGACCTCGGCCGCGATGATCTCCTCAGCCCGTGACTCGATCGCGTCGGCGATACGCAGCAGCGCCCGCTGCCGCTCGGCCGGAGTGCTGTCCCGCCAGACCTCGAAACCGTCCGCGGCGGCGGCGACCGCCTTCTCGACATCCCGCACCGAGGAGACCGGGGCCTGCGCGTACGTCTCCCCGGTGCTGGGGTCGATCACCGGGGACGTGAGGCCGTCCTCGGTGCCGGTGTAGGACCCGGCGACGAAGTTGCGCAGCACGGGAACAGGGGTGCTCACAGGGATTTTGGCCTTCCGGTCTAGGGCGATCTCACCCGGACTGGAGGGACCTTGTCACACAGGCGAGTGAGCTAGCAAGGGAATCCGAAGTAATTTCCAAAGCTGAAACGGAATCAGAAGATCTGACCCCGTTCCAGCTACGTAATCCGGTGTTTCAGGCGCTGAATCCGTCAGCCACGGTGAGCGCCTCGTCGATGATCGCCAGGCCCTCGCGGAGCTCCTCCGCGGTGATCGTGCACGGCGGCACGACGTGGAGCCGGTTGAAGTGGACGAAGGGCCACAGGCCCCGCTCCTTGCAGGCCGCGGCGACCGCGTTCATCGGCGCGGCGGCGGGCCCGGCGGCGTTGAACGGTACCAGAGGCGCCCTGGTGTCCGGATTCGTGACCAGCTCGATCGCCCAGAACACGCCCAGGCCGCGGACCTCGCCGACACTCGGGTGCTTCGCCTTGAGGGCGGCCAGCGCCGGCCCGATGATGTCGTCGCCGAGCGCGCGGGCGTGCTCGACGATCCCCTCCTCCTTGAAGATCTGCATGCTGGCCACCGCCGAGGCGCAGGCCAGCGGGTGCCCGGAGTAGGTGAGGCCACCCGGGAACGGGCGCTCGCGGAACGTCTCGGCGATCTCGTCGGAGATCACCACGCCACCCAGCGGCAGGTAGCCGGAGTTGACGCCCTTGGCGAACGTGATCAGGTCGGGGGCGACACCCCAGCGGTCCACCGCGAACCACTCGCCGCACCTGCCGAAACCGGCCATCACCTCGTCGGCGATGAAGACGATGCCGAACTCGTCGCAGATCTCCCGCACCCCGGCCAGGTAGCCGGGCGGCGGGACCAGGATGCCGTTGGTGCCGACCACGGTCTCCAGCAGGATCGCGGCGATCGTGCCCGGCCCCTCGAAGACGATCGTGTCGCGCAGGTGCTGGAGCGCCCGCTGGGACTCCTCCTGCTCGTTCGCGGAATGGAACGGCGACCGGTACGGGTACGGCCCCCAGAAGTGCACGACACCGACGGCGACCGGCTCGTTCGGCCAGCGGCGCGGGTCGCCGGTCGCGGTGATCGCGGTGGCGGTCGACCCGTGGTAGCTGCGGTACGTGGACAGCACCTTGTGCCGGCCGGTGTGCAGGCGGGCCATCCGGATCGCGTTCTCGTTGGCCTCGGCGCCGCCGTTGGTGAAGAACACCTTGTTCAGGTTGGCCGGGGCGATCTCGGCGATCATCCGGGCCGCCTCGCCGCGCTTGTCGTTGGCGAAGGCCGGCTGGATGGTGGCGAGCTTGCCGGCCTGCTCCTGGATCGCCGCGATCAGGCGCGGATGCTGGTGGCCGATGTTGATGTTGACCAGCTGGGACGAGAAGTCCAGGTACTTCTTACCCGAGTAGTCCCAGAAGTGGCTGCCCAGCGCCCTCTCGATGGGCAGCGGGTCGATCAGGCCCTGCGCGGACCAGGAGTGGAAGACGTGCGCGCGGTCGTCGGCGCGCACCTGCGATTCAGTGCTCACTAGCTGATCCTCAACGAGTCTGCGGGAAACCGAGGTCGATCGACGAAGTTCCCGGGTCGGGCCAGCGGGACGTGACGACCTTGCTGCGGGTGAAGAAGTGGATGCCGTCCGGGCCGTACATGTGGGTGTCGCCGAACAGCGACGCCTTCCAGCCACCGAACGAGTAGTAGGCGACCGGCACCGGGATCGGCACGTTCACGCCGACCATGCCCGCGTTGACGTCGAACTGGAACTGCCGGGCCGCGCCGCCGTCCCGGGTGAAGATGGCGGTGCCGTTGCCGTACTCGTTGTTGTTGACCAGCTCGAGGGCCTCGGCGTAGGTGTCCACGCGGACGACACTCAGCACCGGGCCGAAGATCTCGTCGGTGTAGACGATCATCTCCGGGGTGACGTTGTCGAGCAGGGTCGCGCCCAGGAAGAAGCCGTCCTTGGGCAGGTCGTCGGCGCGGCCGTCGGCCACCACCGTGGCGCCCTCGCTGACCCCGGCCTCGATGTAGCCGGCCACCTTGTCCCGGTGCTGGGCGCTGATCAGCGGGCCCATCTCGGAGGCGGGGTCGGTGCCGTCGCCGATCTTGATCTTCGGGAGCCGGGCGGCGATCGCCGCGACCAGCGGGTCGGCGATCTCACCGACCGCGACCACCACGGAGATCGCCATGCAGCGCTCGCCGGCCGCGCCGTAACCCGCGCTGATCGCCGCGTCGGCGGCCGCGTCGAGCTCGGCGTCGGGCAGCACGATCATGTGGTTCTTGGCGCCGCCGAGGGCCTGCACCCGCTTGCCGTGCGAGGTGCCGGTCTCGTAGATGTACTTGGCGATCGGGGTCGAGCCGACGAAGCTGACCGCGGCGATGTCCGGGTGGGTCAGGATCGCGTCGACCGCCTCCTTGTCGCCGTTGACGACGGTGAACACGCCGTCCGGCAGACCCGCCTCCTTCCACAGCTTCGCCAGCCAGAGCGATGCCGACGGGTCCTTCTCGCTGGGCTTGAGCACGAACGCGTTGCCCGCGGCGATGGCGGTGGCGCACATCCACAGCGGGACCATCGCCGGGAAGTTGAACGGGGTGATGCCGGCGACCACACCGAGCGGCTGGCGGATCGAGTAGACGTCGACGCCGGTCGCAGCCTGCTCGGAGAAGTTGCCCTTCATCAGGTGCGGGATGCCGGTGGCGAACTCGACGTTCTCCAGGCCGCGGGCCACCTCACCGGCCGCGTCGGCGAGCACCTTGCCGTGCTCGCGGGTGACGATCGCAGCGATCTCGCCGGTACGCGAGGCGAGCAGCTCACGGAACTTGAACAGGACCGCGGAACGCTTCGAGAGCGACGCCTCCCGCCAGCTCCGGGCCGCCTCCTTCGCCACCTTCACCGCCGCGTCGAGCTCTTTTCCGTCGGCGAGATCAACGGTGGCGATCTGCTCGCCGGTGGCCGGGTTGTAGACCGGGCCGACACGGCCCGAGGTGCCGGCGGTCTCGGCGCCGCCGATCCAGTGCGCGATGTGATTCATGCACCGAGATTATGTGACGACTCTGGACCGAACAATGACATGATTGTACTGTCACATAATGTTTTACCAGGCCGTCATGGAACGACTGTCCGACGCCAGCGCACGCGGCCTGGCCGAAGCGGTCAGCCGCGCGGTCGGCGACGGCGCCCTGGCCGGCGGGCTCAAACTGCCGCCGGTGCGCTCGGTCGCCACCGAGTTGCAGCTCTCCCCCAGCACCGTCAACTCGGCGTGGCAGCTCCTGCGGCGGGCCGGCACCATCCGCACCGACGGGCGGCGGGGCACCGTGGTGGCCACCCCCGGCGCGGGCGGCCCTGGTCGTTATCGGGCAGCGCTGCGGCGAACTTCGGGTTTCGGTCTCGATCTTTCCACCGGAGTCCCCGACCCGGCGCTGCTTCCGCCACTACCCGACCTGCACGGGCTGTCGCCGGCGCCGAGCAGTTACCTCGACGAGCCGGTGCTGCCCGCGCTGGGGGCGCTGCTGCGGGAGCGGTGGCCGTACCCCCCGGAACGCCTATCGATCTTCGACGGGGCGATGGACGCGGTCGATCACGCCGCCACCGCCCTGCTGCGCCTCGGCGACCTCGCCCTGGTCGAGAACCCCTGCTTCCCGCCGCTGCTCGACCTGCTCGACACGCTCGGCGTCCGGGTCGTCGGGGTCGCCACCGACGCGCACGGGATGATCCCGGAGCGGCTCGCCGCCGCCCTCACCCGGCGGCCCGCCGCGGTCTTCCTCCAGCCGCGCGCCCTCAACCCCACAGGCGCGTCGTGGTCACCGTCGCGGGCCGCCTCCCTCGCCGCGGTCCTCAGCCAGACCCCGCAGGTGTACGTGGTGGAGGACGACTCGGCCGGCGAGTTGTCCTCCGGATCGCCGCTGTCGGTGGGCACCCACATCCCGCGGCAGACCCTGCACGTGCGCAGCTTCTCCAAGTCGCACGGCCCCGACCTGCGGCTGGCCGCGATCAGTGGCCCGGCGACGGTCCTCGACCCGATCCTGGAGCGGCGGCTGCTCGGCCAGGGCTGGACCAGCCGGCTCCTCCAGCACCTGCTGCTCACCCTGCTCACCGCCCCGGCGTCGATCGCCGCGGTGGCGGCCGCCCGCGACGAGTACGCCCGCCGCCGCCGGCTGATCACCACGGCGCTGGCGTCGGCCGGGATCGTGCTGCCACCGGGCGAGGGCCTCAACCTGTGGCTGCCGGTCGCCGACGAGCAGGCCGCCCTGCTGAGCCTGGCCAGCGCCGGGATCGGGGCGGCGGCCGGCACTGCGTTCACGGTCGGGCCGGCCACCGCGCCCCACCTGCGGGTGACTGTCGGCCTGATCGCCGCCGACCACACCGAGGTCGCCGAGCGCCTGGCCACCGCGGCCAGGGCCGCCACCCAGCCGATCCCCCGTTGACCCAGACCAACTTGACTGAGGCCTAGTTGGTGAACGACCATATGAGGCATGAGCGCATGCGACACTCTGCCCATGACGAAGGTCTCCCTCGACGACCACTCGGGCCCCTGGTCCGAGGAGGAGTTCCTCGCGCTCGATGCGACGAACTACCGACTCGAACTGCTCGACGGGAGCTTGTGGGTGACACCACGACCGATTGCACCGCATCAGGACATCAGCGGGCACCTCTACGTCGCACTACTGCCGGCAGCAAAGGCTGCAGGGCTCCGGGTCAGGCAGGACGTGGACGTCCGGCTGGCTACGGCCAGGATTCTGCAACCCGACCTGATCATCTCCAAGGGAGAGCGGGTCGTCACCGTCACCAAAGCGTCCGACGTTCTCCTGGCCTGCGAGATCACCTCACCAAGCAACGCCGCCATGGACCGGATCACCAAGAAGGAGCTCTACGCCGCAGCGAACATCAAGTGGTATCTGCTGATCGAGCCGGAGACGTCGCGATACGAGTCGGTGACCCTGCACCTCTTCCGTCTGGAAGCCGGCCGTTATCAGACCTACGCGGTGGCCGAGGGTAACAAGGTGCTGACCCTCGAGGAGCCGTTGCGGGCCACGATCAACGGCAACAGCCTGCTCGGCCTCGAAGATTCACTTTGAGCGGACACCATCAGGGCTCGCCGGTGACGGTGGGGACACCCGACGACCATGTCGGGTGTTGGAGCGAGGCGGATTATCTCGCGCTCGGCGAGACGCACCGTCGCATCGAGCTTCTGGACGGAAGCCTCCTGGCGGCCCCTCTACCCAACGACCATCACCAAGAGATCGCGGGTAACCTTCGGGATTCGTTGCGTCCTGCGGCACGTGCGGCGGAGTTGCGGGCACCCCCTGGCACCCAACGTCCGGCTCGCCGCTGGACGGATCCTCATCCCCGATCTCGCCGTCAAGAAAGGCCCGACGGAAACCGCGGTGAGCGACGCGGCCGATGTCGTTCTCGTCTGCGAGATCACATCGCCCGGCAACGCCGCAACCGACCGCGGGCTGAAGATGGTCGCCTACGCCGCCGCGGGGATCCCGTGGTACCTGCTCGTTGAACCGTCCTTCGCCGACTACGCCTCGGTCACGCTGCGGTTGTTCCGGCTGGCGGACAACGGCTACGCCGAGCACGCCTCGGCAAAACACGGCGAGACGCTGACCAGCGACCTGCCGTTCCCGATGTCGATCAGCACCGGTTTCCTTCTCGACTATTGAGTGTTCTTGTCCGGGACGAAGCTGTCGAAGACCAGTTGCAGGTCGTCTCGGGAATCGGACCACTCGGAGTCCGGGGTCTGCCAGTAGATGCCGTAGGCCCGGTTCTCGGAGACCACCGTGCCACGGTTGTTGACGTGCCGGCGGACGCCGTCGCGCATGAACGTGAACTCCCAGTCGGCGGCCTTCAGGAAGTAGTCGACCGCCTTGATGTGCACCTCGGCGTACTGCGGGAAGTCCCCGCCCGAGACCCGGTTGTCGGCCTGGGTGCGCCAGTCCTTCACCGGGTTCGACTTCGGCTCGTCAGTCTGGTCGATGCCGAGGATCTTCCCGTCGCCCCGGAAGTAGACGATCGACCCCTCCTTCGAGCGTGTCCAGCCCGCTGGGACGTACAGGGAGAATCCGGTCTTGTCCTTGTATTCCACCCAGCCGGCCGGAAGCTGCGGACGGCTTTCGCCGGACGGCGACGGGCTCTGTGCGGGTTCCGACGACGCCGCCGGTGACGGGGTGGCCGAGGGCGGCGGGGCGCCCGCCGGCAGACCGGCCGTCGATGCGGCCGCGGACTTCGCCGGCTGCGCCTCGGGACTGCCGGTCCGGCCGGTCAGCGCCCACGCGACCCCCACGACGAGGACGACGGCCAGCGCCGCCACCGCCACGATCAGCCCGCGCCGGCGGCGCTCGGCACCGGTTGCCTCCACCGGCACGCCTGCCGACGTCGCCCGGGTGACCACCTCCGGCAGAGGCACCTCGGCCACCCCCGCGCCCGGTTGCTCCTTCGAGCCCGCCGCGTCCTCTGGTTCGTCATCCTTCGCCGGCACCGCGTCGCCGATGTTCCCGCCCGGCCCGGCGTCAGATCCAGGGTCGGCCTCGGCTTCGGCCGCGGAACGGGACTCGGCGCCGGATTCCGGGGTGGCTTCAACGGACACCGGGTCCTCGGGGCCGGGTACGGGCGAATCGCCGGCGCTCGCCGAGCCCTCGCTGGACTCACGCGGGCGCGGGATCCGGAACACCACCGGGAGGCTGGCGGCGAACCCGGCCAGGCCGGACGGCTTCGGCGTCGCCTCCTCGGTCTCGGACAGGCCGGTGATGATGGCGCGGGCGAGGTTCTCAGCGTCCTCGGCGGCCATCCGGGCGGCCGGGTCCTTGCGGAGCAGTCCGTCGAGCAGTGGGCGCAGCACACCGGCGTGCACCGGCGGATCCGGCTCCTCGGTGGCGAGCGCCGCGAGGGTCGCCATCGTCGAACCCCGCTGGTAGGGCGCCCGGCCCTCGATCGCCGCATAGAGCGTGGCGCCGAGCGACCACAGGTCGGCCTCCGGGCCGCTCGGGGTGCCCTGGGCCCGCTCCGGCGCCATGAACTGCGGCGACCCGACCAGGATGTCGGACCGGCTGATCACCCCGTCGTCGTCGACCGCGGCGATGCCGAAGTCGGTGAGCAGCACCCGGCCGTCGTCGGCGAGCAGCACGTTCGCCGGTTTGACGTCACGGTGCTCGACGCCGAGGCGGTGGGCGGTGCGCAGCGCCCCGAGCAGTTCCAGTCCGATCCGGGCGACGCGATACGGATCGAGCGGACCCTGTTCGGCGATCTCCTCCCGGAGCGAACGGCTCGGCACGTACTCCATGACGATCCAGGTGCGGTCGTCGAGCTGCAGTACGTCGTACACCTGAACGACGTTGGGATGATTGATCCGTGCCGACGCCCGCGCCTCGCGAAGGGTGCGCCGCGCCGACGCCCCGCCGTCCGCGCCGAGCGGCTGGTCGATCTCCTTGATCGCCACATCTCGCTGGAGCGTTTCGTCACGGGCCAGGAGGACCTGGCCCATTCCACCGCGGCCCAGGCTCTCGCCCAGCCGGTACCGTCCGGCGAGCAGCACGGGCGCATCAGGCATGCGCACCGTTATACCCGGCCGGTGCACGCATCAAGCGAACCCCCACCTGCCCCAAGCCGCATAACGGGCATTCACCTTCACTTACCGGAATCGGCGGCCCGGCGGCGGGCGATTAGTCAGGATTGGGGAGGGTACGTCTGGAGGACAACCGTGCAGGACGGAGGGACGATGACCCACACAGACGCACGAACCGAGCAGTCGGCCGCGGAACTGGTGAGCCGGCTCAGTGAACAGGTGACCACCCTGATCCGTGACGAGCTGGCGCTCGCCCGGATCGAGATGGCCGAGAAGGGCCGACGTGCCGGCAAGGGCGCGGGTCTGCTCGGCGGGGCCGGGGTGATCACGCTGTACGGCGTCGGCGCGCTGCTCGTCACCGCCGGAGCGGCCCTGTCGCTCGTCATGCCGGTATGGGCGTCCGCCCTCATCGTGGCGGTGGTGCTGTTCGCCGGCGCGGGAATCGCCGCGATCGCCGGGCGACACGAGGTGCAGCAGGCGGTGCCGCCGACTCCGGAGGCCGCCATCGCGAGCGGGCGCCGTGACGTGAACGAGTTCATGGCCGCGGCCCGGCGCGGGGCGCGCTCATGAGCGTTCCGAACCGAAGCCGCCCGGCCGCCAATCGCAACCGCCCGAAGCCGGGGCCACCGTCCTCGAACCGTGTCTCGGGCGAGGATCCACCGAAGCCGGGCCCTGCGGCGGCCGCTCCTTCCGCTTCCACTTCTTCGTCCGCTTCCGCTTCCACTTCCTCTCCCGCTTCCTCGTCCTCTTCCGCTTCCTCGGACACGAACGCGGCCCCTGATCCGGCGGCGAGCCGATCCGGTCCGGCCGCGCACAGCACGGTCACTCCGGGCCCGGGTTCGCGTAGCACGGTGACGACGTCCGGCCGCCCGGCGACCGGAAGCCCCACACCGTCGTCCCCGAGCGGCGCCAGCCCGCCGAAACCCGGCCCTGGCGGCGCCTCGCCGAAACCCGGCCCGGGAGTTGCGGCCGGTGGCGACGCGAAGCCGGCCGCACATTCCGCGCCGCCTAAACCCGCACCTTCCGCGCCGCCTAAACCCGCACCTTCTGCGCCGCCTAAACCCGCACCTTCTGCGCCGCCTAAACCCGCACCGTCTCCGGCGAGGGCTCCCGCCAGCGCGGACCCGCCACGCGGCTCCGGAACTCCGAAACCGGCGCCACCATCGGCGGCCGCCCCCGCGCATCCGGCACCGGCGACACCGAAGCCGGCACCGCAGTCCACCGCCCCGAAGCCGGGCCCATCGACGCCGGCCCCTCAGCATGCGACGGGCGCAACACCGCCGCCGACCACACCCGGCAGCAGGACGGCACCTTCCACAGGCGGCACGCCGGGCCCCGGCCGTGTCACAGGTCGCGCGCCGGTACCCGAACCGGGCCCGCAAATCGCATCGTCACCGAGCGGATCCAGCCCGAATCATCCGGCACCCACAAAGGCCGGCAATTCCGCGGCGGACGCCCGGATCCACTCCCCCGCCGCAGGTCAGACGGGTTCCCCGGCCCCGGCGGAAACCCGGACCGGTTTCCACGAGGCCGGCCGGCCGGAGGCGGCACCGAATCGCACCGAAAATGTTCACGCCGCGGCCGAGAAGGCAAGGAACGGCACAGGCGGCGACGCCAAGGATCAGGCTGAGGCACTTCGGACGGAAATCGAGCAGACCAGGGCGGAGATGGGCGACACCGCAGCCGCACTGATCGAGAAGATGGACGTCCCCAGCCGGGTCAGGTCGGCCGCCACCGAAAAGAAGAACCAGCTCACCGAGGCCGCCGCCGAGAAGAAGGCACAACTGACCGAGGCCGTGGCGGAGAAGAAGGCACAGCTGTCCGACGCCGCCGCGCAGTTCACCGACGCCGCCACGGACAGGAAGAACCAGCTGGCCCAGACCGCCGCGGAAAAGGCCGGCCATATCGCCGAGGCGGCTACGGCAAAGAGAAACCAATTGATCGGTACGCCGAACGACTCCACCGCCGAATCCGGCCCCAGCCGCCTCAAGCAGGTGGCCGCCGAGGCCGCCGGAACCATCGCAGCCAAAGCGGAGGCCGTGACCGATTCGATCCGCGGCACCCGGACCCGAACCGGCGAGACAGGCGAAGTCACCCAGGCGGGTTCGGCGACACCCACCGACCCACGCGCGCAGAGGCAGACACCCACCGACCCACGCGCACAGAGGCAGGAGTCCGCCGAGACCCGAACCCACCTGGCCGAGGCAGCCGCCGAGGCCGCCGAACGGGCCACCACCGCGATCGGCACTCTCCCGGCCCGGGCGTCCGAAGCCATCGGCACCCTCCGGGACCGCGCGCGCAGCACTCATCCGGATCACCCGTTCGACAGACGTCAGCAGTACGCCCTGATCGGAGCAGTCCTGGCGGTCGCCGCGGTGGCGGCAGTCTTGATCCGAAGACTCCGCTGACCGAACCGCACGCTCACGGGCCCCGCCACACACCGGCGGGGCCCGTCGCCATCTCCGAACCACACCCCGGAGGGACGAGACTCCGGCCGGGCTGCAGCAGAACCCTCCGAGGTAGGCGCAGACAGGCCGAAGACGCGAGCCGTCACCGCCGGACTTGGTGCAGCCGTCACCGCCGGACTTGGTGCGGCCGTCACCGCCGGACTTGGTGCGGCCGTCACCGCCGGACTTGGTGCGGACGCAGACCGGCAACGTCGACCGGCGCACACGTTGGCGTTGCGCGTGCTCCTGTCTTCGCCCTGGCATGGATGAACGTCCACGATCGTCCTAACGTGTGCGCTGGCCCACGCGGCGACGAGGACGAGAGCCCACGATCGGCGATCGTGTGCGCTGATCGCCGTTCACCGGCGCTGCGACATGTCACGCATGCCGACCGAAACAGACCTGCGGCAAGCCATGACCGGATGGTGATCTCGGCGGGCCACGACCACGCCGCCAGAACCTCGACCGCAAAGTTCCCAAGCGCCGCCGAACCCGACACGGCCGAACCCATGCGACCGGAGCCACGCACCGGCCCGTCGGTGGTCACCATGTGCCTGAGCAGCAGCGCCAACCAGGCACTGGACGACGCCCTGGTCACCAGCCCCAAGATGATCTTCGCCGACAAGCCAGCCGGCGCGCTCGATTCGGCCTCCGGCGAACAACCGCACCCCGCACGACCGCCCCGCACAACCGCACCCGCACCCTCACCCCGACCGCCCCGCACGACCGCACCCGCACCCCGACCGCCCCGCACGACCGCACCCGCACGACTGCCCCGCGCGGTCGCACTCGCGGCGTCCACCCTCCGGCGGCCGGGGTGGGGATGGGGTGAGGTGGTGGCGGGCGGGACACGGTGGTGGGGACGGGACGAAAGGGGGTAACGGTGACACTCCTTGAAACGTATCAGGATGACTCTTGAGGCGAATGGCCTGCTCGACGAAGAAATCAAGGGCACCCTGGGAATCAACTCTTGACCCTGCCCTAACGGGATCGTAACGTGACTCACACCTCAGCTAGAACGTTTCAAGAACCCTTTAACAGGAGGCGTCATGCGTCCTCGGTTTACCGCTGCCGTCGTCATGGCCACGACGGCCGCCATAGCTCTCACCGGTTGCACCAAGAAGAACGACACCGACACCGCCGCCTCGGGCGACGCGGGCAAGAAGACCTACAAGGTGGCGTTCGTCCCGAAGTTGCAGGGTGTCCCCTACTTCGAGGCGATGAACGCCGGCGGCAAGGAGGCGGCCGCCGCGCTCGGCAACGTCGAGTGGCTCTACCAGGGCCCCACCCAGGCGGACGCCGCTGCACAGGCCGACATCGTCCGGTCGTACATCCAGCAGAAGGTCGACACACTGATCGTCGCCCCGAACGACCCGGACAGCATGGCGCCGCTGCTCCAGCAGGCGAAGGACGCCGGCATCCACGTGGCGACCGCCGACACCGACGCCCCGACGAGTGTGCGGGAGGTGTTCGTCAACCAGGCCACCGCGCAGGGCATCGGCGAGGGCCTGACCGACTCGCTGCTGACGGCGATGGGCGGCAAGGGCAAGTACGCGATCGTGTCCTGCGGCCAGACCGCGGAGAACCTGAACTCCTGGATCGAGGTCCAGAAGGCGTACACCAAGGAGAAGTACCCGGACGCGGAGATCGTCGACATCGTCTACGCCGGCGAGGACCAGGCGAAGGCCACGCAGATGGCGACCGACCTGATGAACGCGCACCCGGACCTGACCGGCCTGGTCGGTGAGTGCACGTCGTCGGCGCCGGGTGTGGCGCAGGCGGTCAAGGACGCCGGCAAGATCGGCAAGGTGTTCACGGTCGGCCTGGGCACCCCGCAGGCGATGAAGCCGTACCTCCAGGACAAGTCGTCGACCGCCGCGATCCTCTGGGACGTGGAGAACCTCGGCTACCTGACCGCGTGGGCGGGCGCCCAGATCGCGCAGGGCAAGCCGTTCGCCGCGACGAACAACGTGTCCAGCGATCTGTCCGCGGTCGCCTACACCGAGGCGAACAAGATGCTGCTCCTCGGGCCGGCGCTGGCGATCACCGACCAGAACGTCGACCAGTTCAACTACTGATGACCGACAAGATCGAAAACCCGCGGCTGCGCCTTACCGCTATCTCGAAGCGGTTCGGCGCGGTCCGGGCCATCCAGCACGCCGATTTCACGGTACGGGCAGGCAAGGTCCACGCTCTCGTCGGTGAGAACGGCGCCGGCAAGTCCACGATGATCAAGATCGTGGCGGGGGCCGAGGTCGCCGACACCGGCGAGATCGAGTTCGAGGGTGAGCCGGTCAAGCTCGGCTCGACGACGGCGGCGATCGCGCTCGGCATCGCCACCGTGTATCAGGAGCCGCAGCTCTTCCCGGAGCTGACGGTCGCCGAGAACATCTTCCTCGGCCGCGAGCTGAAGAAGGCCGGACGGGTCGACTGGCCGGCGCAGAACGCGAAGGTGGTCGAGCTGCTGGAGCTGCTCGGCCTGCCGGAGCGCTACACGACCGCCGAGGTGGGCACCCTGTCGGTGGCCGAACAGCAGCAGGTGTCGATCGCGAAGGCGCTGGCCGCGGACGCGAAGGTGCTGATCCTGGACGAGCCGTCGGCGATCCTGACCGACGCCGAGATCGAGGTGCTGTTCGACGTGGTCCGGCGGCTGACGGCGGCCGGCGTGGCGGTCATCTACATCTCGCACCGGCTGGACGAGTTGTTCCGGATCGCCGACGAGGTGACCGTCATGCGGGACGGGCGCACCATCGGCACGTACCCGATCGGGGATCTGAGCGTCCGGCAGATCGCCCACCTGATGGTGGGTGAGGAGTTGTCGGACGCCCGTCCGCATCGCGAGGTGCCGGATGGACCGGCGGTTCTGGAGTTGCGGCGCCTCAGCCGGGACGGCCGGTTCCGCGACGTCGACGTGAGCGTCAAGGCCGGCGAGATCGTCGCGCTGTACGGACTGGTCGGCTCCGGCGTCTCCGAGATCGCGGCATGTGTGTACGGAATTGATCGCAGTACACATGGGCAAATATTGATCAACTCAAGTCAAGTCAACATCAAGAGTCCCGAGCACGCGCAGCGGCTCGGCATCGCGCTGCTGCCGGCGAACCGCAAGGTCGAGGGGATGTTCGGCTTCCAGTCGATCGCCTTCAACATCTCGGCGGGTCATCTGCGGTTGCTGTCGAAGTTCGGGGTGTGGGTGGACCGGGCCCGGGAGAAGGCCGTGGCGCTCAAGTTGATCGACAGGCTCGCGGTGAAGACGCCGCACGAGCGGCAGGCGATCAGCGCGATGTCCGGTGGCAACGCGCAGAAGGTCGTGCTGGCCCGGCAACTCGTGGAGCGGCCGAAGGTGCTGGTGCTGGCCGAGCCGACACAGGGTGTCGACGTCGGGGCCAAGGAGGAGATCCACCGCTTGATCACCGAACTGGCCGAGGATGGCACCGCCGTCCTGGTGGTGACGTCCGACCTGCCGGAGGCGCTGCGCATCGCCGACCGCATCCAGGTGGTGCGGGGCGGCACGACGACCGACGAGTTCGGCCCGGACGCCAGCCAGGTCGACCTGCTGGCCGCGGCCGCCGGCGGCGGCGAGACAAACCAGAAGCCGGCCGCCGACGGCGAGACGGACCGGACGACCGCCGACGGCGGGACGGAACGGACGACCGCCGACGGCGAGACGGACCGGACGACGGCCGCGGGAGGCAGCGCATGACCGCGGTTGCGGAAGCGAAGATCAAGCGGAAGGTGCTGCCGAGCCCGGTCACCGGGCAGGAGGTCGTGCTGGTCGGTGTGATCGCCGTGCTGTGGGCCGCGCTCGCGGTCAGCACCCCGGCCTTCCTCACCGCCGGCTCGATCCAGCCGCTCCTGGTGGCGACCGCCCCGGTGGCGCTGGTCGGCGTGGCCATGACCATCGTGATCATCACCGGCGGCATCGACGTCTCGGTCGGCGGCGCGATCATGGTGTGTTCGGTGCTGACCGCGAAGGCGCTGGTCGGCACGGACGGGGTGAGCCTCGGCACGGCGGTGCTGCTGTCGATCGCCGCGGGCGCGGTGCTCGGCCTGGTCAACGGGGTGCTGATCGCCTACGGCCGGGTGCACGCCATCATCATCACGTTCGGCACGGCCAACCTGTTCATGTTCCTCGGCCTGCGGATCTTCGGCTCCGGCACGGTCAACGGGATCCCCGGCACGCTGGCGTTCTTCGGCCGCGGACCGGACGGGCGCACGATGGGCGTCCCGCACGCCTTCCTGATCACCGTCCTCGTCACCGCGGCCGTCTGGTGGTACCTGCGGCACACCGCGGGTGGCCGGCACTTCTACGCCATCGGCGGGGACCCGGTCGCCGCGCGCCTGGCCGGGGTCCGGGTGCAGCGGCGGGTGCTGCTGGCCTACGTCTTCACCGGGGTGCTCGTCGGCCTGGCGTCGTGTTTCGTGATCGCGCAGGGCACGTCGACGCTCGATCAGTCGGTCGGTTCCGGCAAGGAGCTGGCGGTGATCGCGGCGGTCGTGATCGGCGGTACGAGCATCATGGGCGGCCGTGGTTCGGTGCTCGGCACCCTGCTCGGCGCGCTGCTGGTGCAGTCGGTGGCGTCCGGGGTGACCCAGCTGGGCTGGCGTTCGCAGCTGTCCGACCTGTTCGTCGGCATCTTCATCATCGTGGCGGTCGGCGCCGACCTGCTGCGCGCCCGCGCAAGGAGGGCCCGATGACCACGGTGGCAGAAAAGCGGGAGAAAACGGACTTCATCAAGATCCTGCTCACCCAGCGGATCGCCCTCCTCGCGGTACTGATCGTCGCAGTGATGGTCACGTTCTTCATCAATGACGCCGGCGGCTATCTCACCGCGCCGTACGACTTCGACTACATGTCGGCCAGCCTGATCAGCGCGGTCCCCCTGGCCATGCTGGGCCTGGCCGAGATGCTGGTGATCCTCTCCGGCCGGGGCGGCATCGACCTGTCGGTGGGCGCGATGGTGAGCCTGGCCGGGATGGTGTTCGGCTTCGCCTACGGCGAGTGGGGCTGGCCGCTGTGGCTGGCGATCCTCGCGACGGCCGGGTTCGGCGCGTTCCTCGGCGCGATCAACGGGTTCCTGGTCTCGTACATCGGCTTCCCGGCCCTGATCGCCACGCTCGCGACGTTCTACGCGTACAAGAGCCTGGCGATCGTGATCAACAACCAGCAGCCGATCAGCACGAAGCCGATCCAGGAGCTGTTCTCGCTGAGCAAATCGGTGGAGCTGCCGCTGTTCGGCGAGTACGTCCCGAACGTTCCGCTCGGGATCTTCACGTTCCTGCTGCCCACCGTGGTGGCGGTCTGGCTGCTGCTGGCCCGCACCGCCTACGGGCGGCGGCTCTACGCGATCGGCACCAACGACGTCGCCGCTCGCTGGGCCGGTCTCCCGGTCCGGGACACGCGCTTCAAGGCGTACGTCTACGCGGGTCTGATCTCCGGCCTGGTGGCCGTGGTGACGGTGGGGCAGTTCGCCTCGGCCCGTCCGGACGCGGGCGTCTCCGGCAACGGCATGGCCCTGCCCGCGATCACCATCGCCGTCCTCGGCGGCGTGGCGATCACCGGTGGCATCGGCCGGGTCGCCGGGGTCGTGCTGGCCACTCTGCTCATCGTCTGGCTCAACGCCGGCATCCTGCTGGCCTTCGTCGGTAACGAGGGTTCGCAGTACCAGCTCCTCGCGCTCGGCGCGGTGCTGGTGTTCGCCGCGCTGTTGAACGGGCTCACCAATCGACGGTACGGAGGTACCACATCATGAACCTCGACGGTCTGGACGGCTTCACGATCGAGGTCCCGAGCTGGGCGTACGGGAACTCGGGCACCCGGTTCAAGGTCTTCACCCGTCCTGGTGGGCCACGCAACCCGTACGAGAAGCTGTCCGACGCCGCGCAGGTGAATCGTCTCACCGGCCTGGCCAACCGGGTCTCCCTGCACATCCCGTGGGACCTGGTCGACGACTGGAGCGACCTGAAGGCGCACGCCGACAAGGTGGGTGTGCAGATCGGCGCGATCAACTCGAACGTCTTCCAGGACGACGACTACCGGCTGGGCTCGCTGTGCAACCCGGACCCGGCGATCCGCCGCAAGGCGATCGACCACCACAAGCAGTGCCTGGACGTGATGCGGCAGACCGGTTCGACGGATCTGAAGATCTGGCTGCCGGACGGCCTGAACTACGCCGGCCAGGATTCGCTGCGGGGCCGGCAGGACCGGCTGGCCGAGTCGCTGCGGGAGATCTACGACGCGTCCGACGACAACCACCGGATCCTGCTGGAGTACAAGTTCTTCGAGCCGTACTTCTACTCGACCGACATCCCGGACTGGGGCACGTCGCTGCTGCACTGCCTGGCGCTGGGCGAGCGGGCGACGGTCGTGCTGGACACCGGGCACCACGCGCCGGGAACGAACATCGAGTTCATCGTGATGCAGCTGATCCGGCAGAAGAAGCTCGGCGCGTTCGACTTCAACTCGCGCTACTACGCCGACGACGACCTGATCGTGGGTTCGGCCGACCCGTTCCAGCTGTTCCGGATCATGTCGGAGATCGTGGCGGCGGACGCGCACCGGCCCGAGTCGGGGGTCAACTTCATGCTCGACCAGTGCCACAACATCGAGGAGAAGATCCCCGGCCAGATCCTCTCGGTGCTCAACGTCGAGCAGGCGCTGGCCAAGGCGCTCCAGGTGGATCAGGCGGCGCTGGCCACCGCGCAGCGCGACGGCGACGTCCTCGGCGCGCATCAGGTGCTGATGGACGCCTACGAGACCGACGTGCGGTCCGCTCTCGCGGACCGGCGGGAGGCGAGGGGGCTGCCGCGCGATCCGGCCAAGGCATTCCATTCATCGGGGTACGCCCAGACGGCCGCCGCCGAGCGGGTCGGCGGGACCCAGGCCAGCTGGGGAGCGTAATCACGCCAAAATACCCCTGATCTCCGCCATCCGGGCGCACCATGAGCGGATGGAGACCGCCACGCAGCCGGAGGACCTGGCCCGGGTGGCCGGGGTACGGGCCCGCCTCGCCGATCTCGTCGAGCCGACCCCGTCGCCGGCCGAGACGGCCCTGGTTCTCCGGCTGCTCCGTTCGTTCGCCGCGAAGGCCCCTCTCGCGGCGGACGAGCTGGTCCGGCTTCTGCACGCCGGCGACCCGGGCCCGGTCCGGGACCAGGCGCACAGCCTGAAGGGGTCGGCCGCGAACATCGGCGCCGCCGGTCTGGCGGCAATCTGCTCGCGGGTGGAGGACGCCGCGCGGGCCGGGGCCGTCTCCGACCCCGGCCCGACGGGAGATCGCCTGCGCGCCGAGACCGACGGTGCGCTGCGGGCGGTACGGGCGCTGACGCTCGAATTCGAGCGGCTGCCCTGATGTCGCCTGGGTCAGGCCGCGGTGAGCACCGGCTCGACCAGACCCACCACGCGGGAGAAGTTGACCAGCCGGTCCAGCATCGCCTCGGTCACCACGGTTCCGCTGCCGATCAGCACCAGGCCGTTGGTGGCCATGACGTCCTGGGCCAGGCGCATCCCGACCTGGAGGTCGGCCACCGCGTAGGCCTGGGTGCTGCCGGCGACCGGGCTCTCCACGCCCTTGACCTGCCGCAGGGCGGCCAGCACGTGCGGGGCGCAGGTGCCGGCCCGGGTGAGCGTGGTGATCGCCATCGCCGGCGAGCTGGAGCGGGCCGCCGCGGTGTCGTACTCGATGGCCGTGCGGACCACGCTGATCGCGCCCTCGACCAGCGGCGACCAGCCGCCGGGCGGGGGTTTCTCGCCGGCCAGCCCGCGGACCGTGGACACCACGTCCTCGATCATCGGGATGTCCTTGATCAGCGGGAGCACCATGCCGGGCATCCCGTTGACGGCCTTCTGCTCGTCCGGGGTGAGGTTGGCGCCCTCGGTGAGCTTGCTCATCACCTCGGACGGCACGCTGACCGCGCCGATCTGCGAGGCCATCGCGGCGACCTCGATCTCCCAGAGCCCGTCGAGTTCGAGGGCGGTGGTGAGCTCGCCGACCAGCTTGCGGATCCGGCCGGCCCGGGCGAACCCGAGCGGGCTGGACAGTTCGAGGATCCCGAAGAGGGCCTGCACGCTGGTCTTCAGCGTGGTGTCGACCATCTTGCGCTCGGCCATGGCGTGATCGTGGCGGGTGACCGCGCCCTTGATCGCGTCCATGATGTCGGCACGGTTGGCCGGCTTGGCCAGGTACCGGTAGACACCACCGGAGTTGATCGCGGCGATCACGGTCTTCATGTCGCCGTGGCCGCTGTGCAGGATCCGGACCACGTCCGGGTAGTCCTGCTGAATCTTCCCCAGCAGGGCGATGCCGTCCATCCCGGGCATCCGCACGTCACTGACCACCGCGGCGACGTTGTCGTTCGCGGCGAGCAGCTTGAGCGCCTGCTCGGCGTCCCCGGCCATCAGCAGCCGATGGTCCCGGCCCAGCTGGATGGAGAGGGTCTCCAGCACCACGTCGTCGTCATCGACGAGCAGCAGTGTCGGCTTCTTCATGTTATCGGCGTCGCCCGACCGGTACAGCTCGGTCCGCATGGTGCCCTCCTTCGACTGACCGGCCTTGGTGCTTCGTGGCTCCCTATCGCCTCATCCGGCCGTCGGCTGAGGGGTTGGCCGGGGGCGGATTTCCACCCGGCGGAACTCTCAACCGGCTCCCGCGGACGGCCGAAATGCGAACCCGAGCCACGGCGGGGAACCCGTCGGCTGTCGTCGGAGAAACGGATACTGATGTGAGCGCAGTAGGGGAAGACGCCCGCCTCGCGGCGGTGCACAGCTATCACCTGCTGGACGCCCCGCGCCCGGTCGTGCTCGACGAGCTGACCCGGCTGGCCGGCGCCGTCCTCGGCACACCGATGGCCACGGTCACCCTGATCGACGCCGACCGGGAGTGGTTCGCCGGCAAGACCGGGGTTCCCGGCGACGGCGGGCCGCTGGCCACCTCGTTCTCCGGGCGGGTCGTCGACACCTGCGAGCCGCTGGTCGTCGAGGACACCCTCACCGAGCCGCACTACCGCACCTGGGAGTGTGTGCAGGGGGCGCCGAACATCAGGTTCTGGGCCGGGGTGCCGCTGATCGACGAGGACGGGCACGCGCTCGGCAGCCTGTGTGTGCTCGACGACAAGCCGGGCACCGTCGGCGACCGGCAGCTGGAACTGCTCAAGACGATGGCCGGGCAGGCCGCCGGCCATCTGGCCGCGCTGCGCAACCGGCAGCTGCTGGCCGAGATCGGTGACGAGCTGTCCCGGGCGATCAGCCGCGAGGAGGACTTCGTGGCGACCGTGTCGCACGAGCTGCGCACCCCGGTCACCACCATCCAGGGCTACCTGGAACTGCTGGTCGACAACGAGGAGCTGGCGCCCTACCGGCGGCTGATCGACCCGATCCAGCGCAACGGCGAACGCCTGGTCCGGATGGTCGACCACCTGCTGGCCGGCACCCGCCCGGCGGCCGCGCCCCTGCCGCTGCTGCGGGCCAGCACCGATCTGGTCGCGGTGGCCGAGGCGGCGATGGCGTCGTGCCGGGGCCAGGCCTCCCAGCGGGACGTGCCGCTGGTGATCGAGTCGGGGCCCGGGCCCTTCTCGGTGCCGGGCGACTTCACCCGGCTCAGTCAGGCGGCCGAGCACCTCGTACGCAATGCGGTGATCTTCAGTGCCACCGGGCAGACGGTGACCGTCCGGGTGACCGCGGGCAGTCTCGAGGTCCTCGACGAAGGCGCCGGCATTCCGGCGGAGGAACTGCCGCACGTGGCGGAACGGTTCTATCGCGGCCAGTACGCCCGGGAGCAGGCGGTTCCCGGTGTCGGGCTGGGCCTGAGCATCGCCGACCGGATCATGCGGGCACACGAGGGCCTGCTCACCATCGAGTCGGCCGGGCCCGGCCGGGGCACCCGCGCCAGGATGACCGTCCCGAAGTGAGCTTTGCCCCTCAGTGCCGCACCGGGCCTGCCGATGGGAGGTTCGGGAGGTTTGCGGCGAGCGGGGGAACTCGATGGCGATTCTGCGGCGGATGCGGCTGGCCGGGCGTCTCGGTGGCGCCTTCTCGATGGTGCTGGTCCTGCTCGGGGTGGCCGTCGGCATCGGCGCGTGGGGTCTGACCCGGCAGTCGGAGTCGGCTGACCGGCTTCAGAAGCTACTGCACCTGATGCATCAGGTGGACGAGCAGAAGTATTACAACGGCGACATCTCCGGATGGCAGATCGCCTATGTGTGGGACACCCGCCGGATGGACCCGGTGAAGGCGGTCAGCCCGGACGCCGACAACCGCAAGGGCTTCCAGGCCGACTTCGACCTGCTCACCAAGCTGCTCGCGGAGACCGACACGGCAACCATGACCGTCACCGAGCGCGCCGACTTCGCCAAGCTCGGCGAACTGTGGGAGAAGTTCAAGTCGACCGACGACCAGATGGTCGCCCTGTACGCCGCGCGCCGGGTCGACGAGGGCGACGCGCTGCTGCTCAAGGACAGCTACGCGGTCTACTACGAGATCATCACGGTGACCGGCAGCCTGGTCACGTCGGTGGTCGACCGGGCCGACAAGGCGGCACAGGAGGCGCAGGACGAGGCGGCGTATCTCCGTACCGTAATGATCGTGGTCTTCGTCTTGTCGGTGATCGCCGCGGTCCTCTGCACGGTCGCGGTGACCCGCAGCGTCACCGGCCCGGTGGGCCGATTGGTCGAGGTCCTGCGCGGGATGGCGCGCGGCGACCTGACCGTCCGCCCGGACACCACCGGAAGCGACGAGGTCGCGGTCATGTCCCGGGCCGTCGACGAGGCCGTCGCCGGGGTGAAGACCACGGTCGCCGAGATCGTCGAGAACGGCGGCCGGCTCACCGACGCCTCGGACACCATGCGCCGCGTCAGCCACCAGATCGACAGCGCCATCGCCGAAGCCGACCAGCAGGCCGGGATGGCCGCGGCCGCCGCCAACGGGGTGTCCGGAAACGTGCACACGGTCGCCGCCGGCACCGAGGAGATGGGTTCGGCGATCACCGAGATCTCCCGCAACGCCGCCGAGGCCGCGCAGGTCGCCGCCGACGCGGTCGCCGCGGCCCGGGCCACCAGCGAGACGATCAACCGGCTCGGCGAGTCGTCGGCGCAGATCGGCGACGTCATCGAGACGATCACCGCGATCGCGTCGCAGACCAACCTGCTCGCGCTGAACGCCACCATCGAGGCGGCCCGCGCGGGTGAGTCCGGCAAGGGGTTCGCGGTGGTCGCCAGCGAGGTCAAGGACCTGGCCCAGGAGACCGCGCGGGCGACCGAGAAGATCTCCCAGCAGATCGCCGCGATCCAGAGCGACACCGGTCAGGCGGTCACCGCGATCGACGAGATCAGCCGGATCATCGAGCAGATCAGCGACTTCCAGACCACCATCGCGTCGGCCGTGGAGGAGCAGAGCGCCACCACCAGCGAGATGACCCGCGGGGTCAGCGAGGCCGCGAACGGCGTCACCGACATCGCCAGCAGCATCGCCAGCGTCGCGCACGGCACCGCGTCCAGCCGGGAGGCGGTCGGCGAGGTGGCCCGCACCGCCGAGGACGTGCAGACGCTGGCCGACCGGTTACGGGCGTCCGCCGGTCGGTTCTCGATCTGAGCCGGTCAGGACCGGCAGCACCCCGGTGACGGTCAGGGACCGGAGCACGATGCCGTGCGGCATGGTCGCCCGGAACCCGATGCCGGCCCGCTCCGCGGCCTGCTGGGCGGTGATCAGCACGTCGATGCCGGACGAGTCGCAGAACGTCAGCCCGCCGAGGTCGACGACCAGTTCGGCCGGGCGGTCGGCGAGCACCCGGGCGGCCTGCTCGGCGAAGTCGTCGCCGGTGTCCAGGTCCAGCTCACCGCGCAGGATCAGGCGGGTGCTGCCGCCGTCGTCGAGCCGCACTATCCGCATGGCCGCACCGCTCATGCCGCACCGCCGCGGGGGCAGGTCGTCAGGCGGACCAGGACGCGTTTGCCGCCGCGGTAGTTCTCCACCGTCCAGCCCTCGGACAGCGCCTCGATGAGCGCGATGCCGCGGCCGCCGGCGTCGTCGGGATCGCGGCGGCGCGGGACCACCGACGAGCCGTCGGCCACCGACACGGTGACCCGATCGTCGTGGGACTCCAGCGCCAGCGCCACACAGCCGCCGCCGTGCCGGACCGCGTTGGTGACCAGCTCGCTGACCACGACGGCGGCCGCGTCCAGCCAGTCGGCATCCCGGAACCCCCAGCCGGCCAGCACCGCGGTCGCCGCGCGGCGGGCGGCGGCGGGGGCGCCCCGGTCGAGTGGGACGTCCAGGTGGGCGGTTAGCTCACTCATGCAAAACCCCGAGAGTCGCTTATCTGCGGCTGGACGGTACCCGCCTTCCCTCGTCGACGAAACCTCTGCCGGATTTATCATGATTTAGGCTGGCGACATGGCATCGGTGCTGGTCGTCGAGGACAACCCGGAACATCAAGCGGTGATCGCCGAGGTGGTCCGCCGCCTCGGGCACACCGCCACCCTGGCCGGCGACGGCCGGGAAGGGCTGGCCGCCGCCGTCGCCGACCGCCCCGACCTGGTCGTCGCCGACGTCGACATGCCGCACCTGGACGGCATCCGGATGTGCCGGGCGCTGCGCGAGCACCCGGCCACCGCCACCGTCCCGGTCGTGCTGATCACCGCCTACCTGCCGCCCGGCGACACCACCCTGGCGTCGGCCGAGGCGGACGCCGTGGTGCCCAAGCCGTTCAGCGTCAAGGAGCTCTCCGAGACCCTGCGCACCTGCCTGGAGTCGCCGCCGCCCCGGCACGACCCGGCCTTCACCGAGGCCCTGCTGCGCAGCCTGGACGCCGGCGTGGTGGCCTGCGACCTGGACGGCCGGCTCGTGGTGATCAACCAGGCGGTACGGGACTTCTTCGGCGACGAGAGCCTGGGCGTGCCGGCCCGGGACTGGGCCGAGCGGTTCGGGCTGCGCCGCCACGACGGCACCCCGCTGCCGCCCGACGAGGTGGCGCTCTACCGGGCGCTCGGCGGCGAGGAACTGCGGCACGACGGGGTGCTGGCCCACGACCGGCAGAACCGGCGCCGCTGGTTCGCGATCAACGCGCGGCCGGTCCGGGACGCGAGCGGCAACATCCTCGGCGCGGTCGCGGCCGTCCACGACGTCACCGCCGAGCACCACCAGCACCAGTACGAGCGCTGCAAGACCGAGGTGCTCAAGGCGCTGGTGCACGCCCCGGACGCGGACCGGGCCGGCACCGAGGTGCTGCGGGCCATCTCCGGTGAGCTCGGGTGGCCGTACCTGCGGCTGTGGCTGGTCGATCCGGTCAGCGACCGCCTGCGCCCGGTCGCCACCCACCTCGCCGAAGGCGCCCCGCCGATCCTGCTGCCGCAGGTGCTCAACCGCGGCGAGGGCCTGGCCGGAGCGTGCTGGGCCAGCGGCGAGCCGATCTGGGTGCCGGACCTGGCCGCCCCGGACCTGCCGGTCGCGGTGGAGGCCGACCACTACCGGGCCGCGGTGGCGGTGCCGGTCCGCAGCGCGGACAACGTGATCGGCGTGCTCAGCTCGTTCACCGTCGAGCACCAGGAACCCGACCCGGCCCTGACCGTGCTGCTCAGCGGCATCGCCGGGCACATCGGCGGCTACCTCGAACGACGCCGGGCCGAGGAGCTGTCGCACCAGCTGGCGGCCAGCATCGGCGAGTACATCGCCCTGGTCGGGCACGAGTTGCGCACCCCGCTCACGTCGATCGGCACGTACACCGACCTGATCGCCGAGGAGGACGACACCACCACCGTCGGCGAGGTCCGTGAGCTGCTCGGCGTGATCGAGCGCAACAACGCCCGGCTGCGGTCGCTTGTCGAACGGCTGCTCGACCTGTCCGCCCTGGAGGCCGGGCACGCGCAGCTCACGGTCGGCGACGTGGACCTGGCGGCGGTGGTCACCGAGGCGCTGCCGGACGCGCCGATCCGTACCGACCTGCCGGCCCGGCTGGTGATCCCCGGCGACCGGGCCCGGCTGCGGCAGGTCGCCGAGAACCTGATCGGCAACGCGGTCAAGTACAGCCCGGACGGCGCCACCGTGCACGTCGCCCTGACCGCCGACGACGACGCCGCGGTGCTGACCGTCAGCGACGCCGGCATCGGCATCCCGTCCGGCGAACGGGACCGGCTGTTCGCCCGCCTCTACCGGGCCACCAACGCCCGGCACAGCGGCATCCCCGGCGCCGGGCTGGGGCTGGCGCTCAGCCGGGCCATCGTCGAACTGCACCGCGGCACCATCACGCTGAGCGGCAACGACGGCGGCGGCACGGTCGCCACGGTCCGCCTTCCCCGCCGGTCCGGGACCTCTGGCCCTGCCCGCCGGGAACACCGGGACGAGACGCTGGGAGGGAACCACTAGGAGGGGTCATGCTGGGAGGAAACATGGACGCGTGGCGCGGATTCGCGGGCACGACGTGGCGCACCGGAATCGACGTGGCCGGGTTCATCCACGACAACGTCCGGCCGTACGACGGTGACGCCGCCTTCCTGGCCGGGCCGACCGCCCGTACCACCGGGATCTGGGCGACGCTCTCCGAGATGTTCGCCGTGGAGCGCGCGAACGGCATCTACGACGCCGACGCCAGCACGCCGTCGACGATCACCGCGCACGCCCCCGGTTACATCGACCGCGAGTCCGAGCTGATCGTGGGCCTCCAGACCGACGCGCCGCTGCGCCGGGCCATCATGCCGTTCGGTGGCCTGCGGATGGTCGAGGGCGGGCTCGAGGCGTACGGCCGCGAACTCGACCCGGACGTCCGGAAGGTCTTCACCACCTACCGCAAGACCCACAACGAGGGTGTCTTCGACGCCTACCCGGCCGACGTGCTGGCCGCCCGCCGTTCGCACATCATCACCGGCCTGCCCGACGCGTACGGCCGCGGCCGGATCATCGGCGACTACCGGCGGGTCGCTCTCTACGGCGTGGACCGGCTCATCGCCTCTCGTGCCGAGATCAAGCGGGCGCTGAACGACAGGCGCTCGGTGGCCGACGTGATCCGCGACCGGGAGGAACTCTCCGAGCAGATCCGGGCGCTGAACGAGTTGAAGCAGATGGCCGCGTCCTACGGTTTCGACATCTCCGGCCCGGCGACCACCGCGCAGGAGGCCGTCCAGTGGCTGTACTTCGCCTACCTGGGCGCCACCAAGGAGCAGAACGGCGCGGCCATGTCGCTCGGGCGCACCTCCACCTTCCTCGACGTCTACCTGGCCCGTGACCTGGACGAGGGCCGGATCACCGAGGAGTTCGCCCAGGAGCTGATCGACGACTTCGTGATCAAGCTGCGGATCGTCCGGTTCCTGCGCACCCCGGAGTACGACGAGCTGTTCTCCGGCGACCCGACCTGGGTGACCGAGTCGATCGGCGGCATGACGTCCTCCTCGAACCCCGGCGCCGACGACCGCCCGCTCGTCACGAAGACCAGCTTCCGGTACCTGCAGACGCTCTACAACCTGGGCCCGGCGCCGGAGCCGAACATGACGGTCCTCTGGTCGCAGCGGCTCCCCGAGGGGTTCAAGCGGTTCTGCGCGCAGGTCAGCATCGACACCAGCAGCATCCAGTACGAGAACGACGACCTGCTGCGCCCCTACCTCAGTGACGACGCGGCGATCGCCTGCTGCGTGTCCGGCATGCGGGTCGGCAAGGACATGCAGTTCTTCGGCGCCCGGGCGAACCTGGCGAAGGCGCTGCTCTACGCGATCAACGGCGGACGTGACGAGATCAGCGGCGCGCAGGTCGCGCCGGCGTCGCACCCGCTCAACGCCGACGTGCTCGACTACGACGAGGTGTTCGAGGCCTACGACCGGACACTTGACTGGCTTGCCGAGATCTATGTTGATGCACTCAACTGCATCCACTACATGCATGACAAGTACGCATATGAACGCCTCGAGATGGCCCTGCACGACTACCCGGTGCACAGGTTCCTGGCCACCGGCATCGCCGGCCTCTCGGTCGCCGTGGACAGCCTGTCGGCGATCAAGCACGCCCAGGTCAAGCCGGTCCGCGACGAGACCGGGCTGGTCGTCGATTACGAGGTGGACGGCGACTACCCGACGTTCGGCAACAACGACGACCGGGTCGACTCGATCGCGGTGGAACTGGTCGACCGGTTCATGGAGAAGATCCGCCGGCAGCCGATGTACCGCGGCGCCGAACCCAGCCTGTCCGTCCTCACGATCACGTCGAACGTCGTCTACGGCAAGCACACCGGCAACACACCCGACGGCCGGCGGCTCGGCGAGCCGTTCGCGCCCGGCGCCAACCCGATGAACGGCCGGGACAAGCACGGGCTGGTGGCGGCCGCGCTGTCGGTGGCGAAACTGCCGTACCGCAGCGCCCGCGACGGCATCTCGCTGACCATCACCTCGACCCCGGACGGTCTCGGCCGCACCAAGGACGAACAGGTCGGCAACCTGGTCGGTGTCCTCGACGGCTACACCGACGGGCACGGCTTCCACATGAACGTCAACGTCCTCGACCGGGCGACGCTGGAGGACGCGATGGCGCACCCGGAGAAGTACCCGCAGCTCACCATCCGGGTGTCCGGCTACGCGGTGAACTTCGTGCGGCTCACCAGGGACCAGCAGCGCGACGTCATCTCGCGGACCTTCCACGGCTCGCTGTGACCATCACCGGGAGTGTGCACTCGTTCGACGTCTCGACGGGCGTCGACGGGCCGGGGACGCGATTCGTCGCGTTCCTGGCCGGGTGCCCGCTGCGCTGCCAGTACTGCCACAGCCCGGACACCTGGTACCGCCGCAGCGGGCGCGTGATGGACGCCGACGAGCTGATGACCGAGATCTCGCGATACGAGCGTTTCATCAAGGTCGCGCGGGGCGGCGTCACCCTCTCCGGCGGAGAGGCACTTCAACAGCCCGATTTCGTACGGGAGATCTTCACCCGTTGCCACGAGAAAGGCCTGCACACCGCCCTGGACACCAGCGGATACCTCGGCGCCAAGGCGTCGGACGAGCTGCTGGACGTGACCGACCTGGTGCTCCTGGACATCAAGTCCGGTGACGAGCACACCTATCACCAGGTGACCCGGACCGGCACGCTCCAGCCGACGATCGACTTCGCACACCGGCTGGCCGATCGTGGCATCCCGATCTGGATCCGCTTCGTCCTGGTCCCCGGCCTGACCGACGCCGTGGCGAACGTCGAGGCCGTCGCCCGGATCGCCGCCTCGATCCCGACGGTCGAGCGGGTGGAGGTCCTCCCGTTCCACCGGCTGGGCGCCGCCAAGTACGCCGCCCTCAACCAGCCCTTCCCGCTGGCCGGCACCCCGGCACCCTCCCCCGACCTGCTGGACCGTGTCCGAGCCCAGTTCCGCACCCACAACCTGACCGTCTACTGAACCCCCAGACCGCCAGCCGTCGCCCACCACGGGAAACCCACACCCAAAACCACCGCCAGCGACGGCCGGAACCCCCAGCCGTCGCTGACCACGGAAAACCCACACCCAAAACCACCGCCAGCGACGGCCGGAACCCCCAGCCGTCGCCCACCACGGGAAACCCGGGCCCAAAACCACCGCCAGCGACGGCCGGAACCCCCAGCCGTCGCCCACCACGGGAAACCCGGGCCCAAAACCACCGCCAGCGACGGCCGGAACCCC
>NZ_JBEZXU010000087.1:0-11301 GCF_040638175.1 Actinoplanes sp. NPDC026670 | reverse complement strand
CAGCCGTCGCCCACCACGGGAAACCCGGGGCCGTAACCGCCGTCAGCGACGGCCGACGGGCGAGGCCGTCGGCCACGACGGGAAAGGCGCACCCGGAACCGCTGTCAGCGACGGCTGGTGCTTTGGGGCGGGTCAGGTGACGCGGTACGCCGTGTAGCGGACCGTGTCGGACTCGCGGACGGCGGAGGCCACGAAGAGCGACTGCTCCAGGTGGGACAGGGCCGGGTCAGCGGTCTCCAACTGGACGCCGATGCGGAAGTAGTAGTCGGACGGCGCGATCGGATCGCCGCGGAGCAGCGCCGACAGGATCTCCGGGCGTCCGCTGCGCACCCCGGACGTGCGCATGTAGACGTGCCCGCCGGACGCGGTGCGGGCCGAGTAGCGGGTGTCGATCTCGATGCCGCCGTCGGGGCGGACGATCTGCCAGTCGGCGCCGCCGGGCAGGATCTCCGCCTCGAACAGCCCGGTCACCCGCCCGCCGACGATCGGCACCACCCGGCGGTGACCGGCCCGGGTCGTCCCGTGGTCCTCCATCGGCCCGAGCCGCACCTCGACATCGAACGCCGCCTCCAGCCCGGGCACCACCGGCACGGGAACGCCGCCTCCAGATCCGGGTGCCGCCGCCACGGGAACACCGCCACCAGACCCGGGCACCGCCGCCACGGGAACACCGCCACCAGACCCGGGCACCGCCGCCACGGGAACACCGCCACCAAGTCCGGGTGCCGCCGGCGCGGGAACGCCGCCGGCTCCGGGTGCCGGCGCGGTCATGCCGGGCCCGCCGGAACCGCGTCGAGCGCCCAGACCGGAAGGATGAGGTGCGACGGGCGGGCCGGGTCGTGGGAGATCTCCTGCTCGGCGCGGTGGGTCTCGGACGCCGACGCGGCCGGTTCGCCGGAGCCGGGGTTGCGGGCGTACCTCGGGTGGGCGCCCGAGCTGACCTGGACGCTGATCCGGTGACCGGCGGCGAACGTGTGGAACGCCGGCCACAACTCGATCTCCACCTCCTGAAAGTCGGAGCCGGACGAGCCGGACGAGCCAGAGGCAGCCACGGAGGCGTCGGCCGGGGACGAGGAAGCGACACCGGACGGGCCGATCCGGCGGATCGCGTCGCAGACCGTCATCGAACGGCCGTCCGGGTGCACGTCGCAGATCCGGACGAACACGTCGGCGCTGGGCCGCGACGACCGGAACCGGATCCGGGCCACCGGGGTCCCGGCGATGGTGACCGGGGAGCCGAGCACGTCACCGCGGAACACCGCCACGTCGGCGCGGCTCTCGTGGGCGGCGTTGTCGACCGGGCCCTGTTTCGGTTCCAGGCTGGGGCCGCCGACCGCCGGAGTGGGGTCGTCGGGGTCGTAGACGTAACGCGTCGTCCCGCCGTCCGGGGCGTCCGGGTGCAGGCGGCCGGCCTCATGCAGGTGCCAGGCCTGACCGGTGACGCCCGGTGGCGGCCAGGACGGCAGGTCGTGCCACTGTCCCGGGCCGGTCCGGAAGGCGCGGACCGGGGCGGGGCGTTCGGTGGCCGTACCGCTGAAATGCTCTCTGAGGAACGCGGAGGCCTCGCCGATCGCGGTGGCGCCCAGCTCGCGGGCCGAATGGCCCCAGGGTCCGATGGTGAGCCGCGGTGGCCGGCCGGCCGCGGTGAGCTGGGCGTGGTTGCGCAGTTGCCAGGGCAGGAAGATGTCGTACCAGCCGGTGATCATGTAGGTCGGCGCGGTGACGTCGGTGACCGAGGCGGTGTGTGACTGGCTGGTCCAGTAGTCGTCGGTGAGCTGTTCGTGGGTGATCCAGTCCTGGTACCAGTGGATGCGGCGGCCGGTGGCGGCGAGGTCGCCGTCGAGCAGTGGCAGGGTGCCGAAACCGCGGAGCAGTTTGCGGTCCGGGCGGAGCATGCCGAGCAGCAGCGGGATCATCTCCCGGCGGATCATCCGGCTCATCATCTGCGACCAGCCGAGCGCGTTGCGTAGCGAGAACGCGGCGTTGTCCCAGGTGATGGCCCCGAAGTCGGGCATCGTGACGATCAGGCAGAGGGCGTCGGGCGCGTTGTCCGGGTCGTCGCGCTGGAGTTTCCCGGCGACCGCCCACTGGGTGTAGCCCATGTAGCTGGGCCCGAACGTGACGACCCGGCCGGTGCACCATGGCTGGGCGCGGACCCACCGGTGGGTGGCGATGCCGTCGCGCTGCTCGTCGACCTGCGGGGTGAACGTGCCGCCGGAGCCCCAGGTGCCGCGGCAGCTCTGGAACAGCACCGGGAAACCTTCCCGGGCGAGGGCTTTCGCCTCGCCGGCGACCGGGCCGCTGCGGCCGTACGGTCCGCGGATGAGCACGACCGGCAGGTTCTCGTCCGAGCCGACCGGCAGGATCAGGTCGGCGAGCAGTTCGACACCGTCGTCCATGGGGACCCGCAGGTTCTTCCGGATCCGGATGTCGTAGGGGCCGGGGACGAGACCGGGGAGGGTACGGGACTGTATCCATCGGGCGAGCCGCTGGCTCATGGGGACTCCTCAGACGGGACGGTTGGTGAGGGCGTCGCGCAGTCGTTCGAGGGCGGGCAGAGCCGCGGCGAGGGCGGCCCGGTCGGTGTCGGTGAGGGTGGCCGCGGCGGCCGCGACGATGTCGCCGCTGGCCAGGTCGAACCGGTCGAACAGGTCGAGGGCCCGGGCGGTGGCCAGCACCTCGACCTGACGGCGGTTCGCCGGCCGGGGACGGCGTTCGATCAGGCCGGCCGTCTCCATCTGGGTGAGCAGGTTGCTGACGGTGGGCCGGCTGAGCCCGAGGCGTTCGGCGAGTTCGCCCGGGGTGGTGACGGTGTCCCGGGGCAGCGCCCGGATGATCTCGATCTGGGCGTCCGGGATCTCCGGCAGGTGCTCGGCGGCCCGTGCGGCGGTCAGCAGGGTGCGCCGCAGCGGGGAGATGACCGCGGCGAGCCGGGCGGCGTCGAGGGCGGTCATCGGGCGCTCAGCGACGGCCGGTTGTTGAGGGCGTCGGGGTGGAAGCCGGCGGCCTTCTTGTAGCCGGTGGCGATCTCGGTGAGCTCGTCCGGGGTGAGGACGTCGTGGATGTGGGCGAAGCCGTCCGGGGCGCGTTCGTGGGCGAGGACCATCACCTGTTCGGGGCCTTGGCGGCGGTTGCTCAGGACGAGCGCGGTGGTGGCCGGGCGGCGGTCGTTCTCGTAGGCGGCGAGCGCCTCGCCGAGGGGCTTGCCGGCCAGGTGGAACGCCAGGGTGCGGGCGTCCAGGATCGCCTGGGAGGCGCCGTTGGAGCCGTTCGGGTACATCGGGTGGGCGGCGTCGCCGAGCAGGGTGGCCGGGCCGTGGGTCCACCTGCCGACCGGGTCGCGGTCGACCATCGGGTACTCCAGGATCTCGCCGGCGGCGGCCAGCAGCCCTGGCACGTCCAGCCAGGGGAAGCGCCAATTCTTGAAGAGCTCGATGACGGGTACGGGGTCGACCGCCCGGTTCCAGTCGGCGCCCTCGCCTGCGAAGCCGGGGGCGCGCCGCTCGGCGATGAAGTTGATCTCGCCGTCGCCGATCGGGTAGGCGACGAACTTCTGCACGGCGTCGCCCGCCATGATCATCGTGCGGCCGTCCAGGAACCCGGGTGCGCGGGCGGTGCCCCGCCACAACGTGAGCCCGTTCCAGATCGGGGCGCCCTCGCCGGGATACCACTGCGCGCGCAGCGCCGATCCGATGCCGTCGGCCCCGATCACGAGGTCGGCCGCGACTGTCACGTCGCCGTCCGCGGTGGCGAAGGCCGCCTGTGGAGGCTGGACGGTGAGCAGGCGGTGGCCGGTGTGGACGACGTCGCCGAGGCGTTCGCGGACGGCGGCGAGCAGCTCCATCTGGAGGCGGCCGCGGTGCACCGACAGCTGCGGCCACTTGTAGCCGGCTTCCAGGCCGCGGGGCTCGGACCAGATCGGCTGGCCGTGCCGGTTGTAGTAGGCGAGCGTGCCGGGTGCGACGCCGAGGCCGGCGATCCGGTCGCCGAGGCCGAGTTCGGTCAGTTCGCGTACGGCGTGCGGCAGCAGGTTGAGGCCGACACCGAGCGGGCGGAGCGCGTCCGCCCGCTCATGGACCGTGACCTCGGTGAACCCGGCCGCGTGCAGGCTCAGCGCCGTCGTCAGCCCGCCGATGCCCGCGCCCGCGATCACGATCCTCATGGGCGAACAGTTTTGTGACAAACATATTGCCTGTCAACAATTGCCTGTCGACATCAGTGATGTGACGGGTGATCCCCGAGGAGTTTGGTGGCCAGGACGGCGGCCTGGGTGCGGCGCTCGAGGCCGAGTTTCGCCAGGAGGCTGGAGACGTAGTTCTTGACGGTCTTCTCGGCGAGGAACATCCGGCCGGCGATCTCCCGGTTGGTCAGGCCCTCGGCGACGAACTCCAGGATGCGGCGTTCCTGGTCGGTGAGGGAGGCCAGCTCGCGGGGCTGCTCGACGCCGTTACGGATGCGCTCCAGGACACGCTGGGTGACCGCCGGGTCGAGCAGCGACTGTCCGGAGGCGACCCGGCGGACCGCGTCGACGAGGTCGGTGCCGCGGATCTGCTTGAGCACGTAACCGGAGGCGCCGGCCATGATCGCGGCGAAGAGCGCCTCGTCGTCCTCATAGGAGGTGAGGATCAGGCCCTTGATCGACGAGTCGACGGCCCGGACGTCACGACAGACGTCGATGCCGTTGCCGTCCGGCAGCCGCGCATCGAGAACGGCGACGTCGGGACGCAGGGCGGGGATGCGCCGGGCCGCCTCCTGGGCGGACCCGGACTCGCCGACCACCTCGATGTCGCCGCCCGCCTGGAGCAGGTCGACGAGGCCGCGGCGGACGACCTCGTGGTCGTCGAGGAGAAAGACTCGGATCATGTCTCATTCCTACCTCGCGAGAGTCCCTGCCACCTAGGGCCTAAGGTCCCGGGCGGGTCGATCGCGGCACCCGATAGCCTTTTCCGGTGGCCGAAGGAACAACCCCGTCGCTCGGATTGAGCCCGCTCTCCCGGGTCCGCCTGGACGAGCTCCTGCAGGAGATGCAGAACCGGGTCGGCGACATCGTGACCAGTCGTGAGCGGCTGCGCGCCCTGCTCGACGCGGTCGTCGGTATCGGCACCGACCTCGACCTGAACAGCACGCTCCAGCGGATCGTGGAGGCGGCGTGCGCGCTGGCCGACGCCCGCTACGGCGCGCTGGGCGTGCTCGCGCCGGACCGGAACAGTCTGTCCGACTTCGTCACGCACGGCATCGACCCGGCGGCGCACGCCAAGATCGGCGACCTGCCGCACGGCCGGGGCGTCCTGGGCCTGCTGATCACCGAGCCGAAACCGGTGCGTCTGCCGGACATCACGAAGCATCCGAACTCGTTCGGGTTCCCGCCGCACCACCCGCCGATGCACAGCTTCCTGGGCGTGCCGGTCCGGACCAGGGATCAGATATTCGGCAACCTCTACCTGGCCCAGAAACGCAGCGCCGAGCAGTTCACCGACGACGACGAGGAACTGGTGGTGGCGCTGGCCGCGGCGGCCGGTGTGGCGATCGACAACGCCCGCCTCTACGAGCTGGCCCAGCGCCGGCAGCGGTGGCTGTCCGCGGCCGCCGAGATCACCAGCGTGCTGCTGGGCACGGTCCGGCGCACCGAGGCGCTGCGGCTGATCGCCCGCCGCGCCCGTGAGGTGGCCGACGCCGAGCTGGTGCTGGTGCTGCTCTTCGAGCCGGACAGTGACCGCTACCGGATCGAGGTCGTCGAGGGCGGCGACTCCGGGCTGACCGGTCAGGTGCTGCCGGCGTTCGACGACTCGTACCGGCTGGTGGAGAACCTGCCGGACGCCGCCGAGTGGCCGGCCCCGCTGCCGGCCGGGCCGGCCCTGGTCGCGCCGTTGAAGAGCAGCCCACAGGGCGTGCTGATCGTGAGCGGGCCGGCCAGCACGGACGACGCGGCGCTGCTGTCGACGTTCGCCGGGCAGGCGGCGCTGGCGCTGGAGCGGGCCCGCGCGCAGGAGGAGCGGGAGCTGCTGGCCGTCCTGGAGGACCGCGAGCGGATCGCCCGTGACCTGCACGACGTGGTGATCCAGCGGCTGTTCGCGACCGGCATGCAGTTGCAGGGCGCGATGGCGCCGGGGGTCCGGCCGGAGGTCGTGCAGCGGATAAACACCGCCGTCGACGACCTGGACGCGACGATCAAGGACATCCGCCGGTCGATCTTCGAGCTGCGGGCGCCGGTCGGCGCGACCCTGCGGACCGAGCTGCGCGACACCTGTGACGCGGCGCTGGACACGCTCGGGTTCCGGCCCACGCTGGAGACGTCCGGGCCGGTGGAGAGCGCGGTGCCGGACGACATCGTGCCGGAGCTGATCGCCGTGCTTCGCGAGGCCCTGTCCAACGTGGCGCGGCACGCCCAGGCCAGCCACGTGCGGGTCTCGGTGCGGGTCGCCGACCGGCAGGCGGTCCTCCAGGTGGAGGACGACGGCGTCGGCATCGACCCCAGCCTGGCCCGGGGCGGCCTGGTCAACATGGGTGAGCGGGCGAGCGATCTGGGTGGCGATTTCGAGATCGGGCCGCGCACCGACGGGCCCGGCACGCTGCTGCTGTGGCGGGTGCCGTTGTAGGACCTTCGGCCCTTATCGGCGGGCGACGCAGGGGGCACCGTGTAGTGATGACCCGCTACGACTCGTCCGACCTGCGGCGCGCCGCTGCGGCCGGCCTCCAGGCCCCTTCCATGTACAACAGCCAGCCGTGGGCGTTCCGTCTGCGTGGCGGCGCCATCGAGGTGCTCGCCGATCCGGGACGGCAGATCACCATCGCCGACCACGGCGGCTGGGCGTTGCGGCTGGCGCTCGGCGCGGCCACCTTCAACGCACGGCTGGCGCTCGCCTGGGCCGGCACGCCGGCCGAGGTGAAGCTGCTGCCGGACTTCGACGAACCGGATGTGGTCGCCCGGCTGACCCCGGCCCCGCACCGCCCGCCGACCTACACCGAGCGTGACCTGTACGCGTCGATCGAGCGCCGGTACAGCAACCGGCACCCGTTCTGGCCGGATCCGGTGCCGGCCGACGTGCGGGTGCGGCTGATCGACGCGGCCCGGGTCGAGGGCGCCTGGCTGGACCTGCTGGTCGGGATGACCGCGCTGACCGGGTTCTCGGAGATCGCGCACAGCGCCGACCGGGTGCTTCGGCGCGACAACCGGTACCAGGCCGAGATGATCACCTGGACCGACACCGAGTCGGCGACCGACGGCATCCCGGTGGCGGCGGCCGCGTCGGTGGCCGAGGCGCAGGACCTGATCCCGCAGCGCAACTTCGGCGGGCGGCGGCGGGCGCCGGGCCGCGACTACGAGCCGGAGCCGCTGGTCGGGATCCTCGGCACGGCCGGTGACCGCAAGCTCGATCAGGTGATGGCCGGGCAGGCGCTCCAGCACGTGCTGCTGACCGCCACCGACGCGGGCCTGTCCAGCTCGCTGATCTCCCAGCCGATCGAGGTGGCGACGGCCCGCGATCAACTGCGGCGGTCGCTGGGCCGGTCCGGCTTTCCGCAGATCGCCTTCCGGATCGGGTACGGCCAGCCCGGTCACCCGTCGCCGCGGAGGGATGTGGCCGACGTCCTGGTCGGGTGAAGATCATCACTGACCCAGTTGCCAACTATATGCAACAACCACTGGCGATGAATATGCTGGCGCCATGGACGACGTACGGGCGATGCACATCGCCAACGGGATCATCAACGGTCCCGTCTCGGCGATCTTCATAGTGATAGCGGTGGCCGGCCTGGCCGTCTGTGTCAGCCGCGCCAAGGTCGACCTCGACGACCGGCTCGCCCCGATGGCGGGCCTGGTCGCGGCGTTCATCTTCGCCGTGCAGATGCTCAACTTCCAGGTGCTGCCGGGCGTGTCCGGCCACCTGCTCGGCGGCACCCTCGCGGTCATCCTGGTCGGCCCCTGGGTCGGCGCCCTCTGTGTGGCGACCGTCCTTCTGGTGCAGGCGCTGGTCTTCGCCGACGGCGGGCTCACCGCGATCGGGCTCAACATCACCAACATGGCGCTGATCGGCACCGCCGCGGCGTACCTGCTGGTCGCCCTGCTCCTGCGGGTCCTGCCGAAGACGGCCGGCGGCCTCGGCGCGACCGCCCTGATCGCCTCGATCGTCGGGGTCGTGGTCGCCTCGCTCGGGTTCGTCGTCGAGTACGCGCTGGGCGGCACCACCGACCTGTCGCTCGGCGGGATCACGGCCACCATGGCCGGCGTGCACACCCTGATCGGCATCGGTGAGGGCCTGATCGCCGCCACCACCGTGGTCACCGTCGCCAAGGTCCGCCCCGACCTGGTCTACGCCCTGCGTGCCTTCCGCACCCGGCCGACCTTCGCGAAGACGGGAGCCGAGGCATGAAGAAGTTCCTGATCGCCGGCCTGTTCGTGGCCCTGCTGCTGGCCGGCGTCGTCTCCAGCTTCGCCTCCGGCAGCCCGGACGGCCTCGACTACGCCGCCCGCGAAGGCTGCACCTTCAACGCCGACGACGAGATCACCGGCGGCACCTGCATGGCCCAGCAGGAAGGCGACCACCAGCTCGCCGACAGCCCGCTCGCCGACTACGGCATCAAGGGCATCGACAACGAGTACCTCTCCACCGCCCTCGCCGGCGTCTCCGGGGTCCTGCTCACCTTCGCCATCGGCGGCGGCCTGTTCTGGGTGCTGCGCCGCCGTAAGCCGGTCGCCTAGTGGGGGCGGGTCACGCCCACCCTCTCCATCTCGACCGGGACAGCCGGGTGCACCGGCTCTCCCCCGAGGTGAAGATCGTGGCGGTGCTGCTGTTCACCATCGTCGTGGTGGTCACGCCGCGGGAGGAGTTCGCCGCCTTCGCCGGCTACACCCTGCTGATCGCGCTGGTCGCCGCCCTGGCCCGGGTGCCGGGCGGCTGGCTGCTCAAACGGTCCACCATCGAGTTGCCGTTCGTGCTGCTGGCCGTGGTGCTGCCGTTCGCCGGCCACGGCGAGCGGATCGACTGGCTCGGGATGTCGCTGTCGGTCGACGGCCTCTACGGCGCGTGGAACATCTTCGCGAAGGGCACCCTCGGCGTCCTGGCGTCGCTGCTGCTCGCCGCGACCACCACGATGCGTGACCTGATCCTCGGCCTGGACCGGCTGCGCTGCCCGACCGTGATCACCCAGATCATGACGTTCATGCTGCGCTACGTCGACGTGCTGATCGACGACGCCCGCCGGATGCGGATCGCCAGGCTGTCCCGCGGCTACGACCCGCGGTTCCTCTGGCAGGTGAAGGCGTTCGCGGTCGGCGTCGGCGCGCTGTTCCTGCGCTCCTACGAACGCGGCGAGCGCGTCTACCTGGCGATGCTGTCGCGCGGTTACGCCGGCCGGATGCCACATCTGGACAGCGCACCGGCGCCGGCCCGCGAGTGGGCGCTCTCCTCGGCCCTCCCGGTGGCGGCCGCCGGAATCGCCGTGGCCGCGGCCGTCCTGGCATGATCCTCCGCAGAGCCGGCAGCCGCCGCCGTCCCGGCACGATCCTCCGCAGAGCCGGAACCGGCGACCGGCCTAGCATGATCAGATGACCGCGGCGCTCAGTATCACCGGCCTCACCTTCGCCTACCCCGACGGGCGGCAGGCGCTGCACGGCATCGACCTCACCCTCGCCGAGGGCGAGCGGGTGGCGCTGCTCGGCCCGAACGGCGCCGGCAAGACCACCCTGGTGCTGCATCTCAACGGCATCCTGCACGGCGGCGACGGCCGGGTGGAGATCTCCGGCCTGCCGGTCACCCCCGGCGATCGCCAGGCGATCACCGAGATCCGCCGCCGGGTCGGCGTCGTCTTCCAGGACCCCGACGACCAGCTGTTCATGCCGACGGTCGCCGAGGACGTCGCTTTCGGCCCGGCAAACTTGGGCGTACGCGGAACCGACCTCGACAACCGCGTCACCGAGGCACTGACCGCCGTCGGCATGCTGGAGCACCGCGATCAGGTCCCGCAGCATCTGTCGTTCGGCCAGCGGCGCCGGGTGGCCGTGGCCACGGTGCTGGCCATGCGCCCCTCGCTGCTGGTGCTCGACGAGCCGTCGTCCAACCTCGACCCGGCCAGCCGCCGCGAACTGGCCGAGATCATCCAGTCGTTGCCGGTGACCGTGCTGATGGTGACGCACGACCTGCCGTACGCTCTGGAGCTCTGCCCCCGCTCGGTCATCCTGGACGCCGGCCGGATCGTCGCCGACGCCCCCACCGGCGAGTTGCTCGCCGACCGCGATCTGATGGCCGCGCACCGTCTGGAACTGCCCTTCGGCTTCAACCCCACCGCAGCGTGGTGACCTACGGCGCGATCCGCACCACAGGTCACCACGCTGCGGTGGGGGTCAGGCTGCTTTACTCAGCGGGGCGGCCTCGCGCAGGCCGCTGACCAGCGCCTGCCACGTCTGCGGGCCGACGATCCCGTCCACCTGGACGGCGTCGCCCCCGGCCCGCATGGTGCGCTGGAGGTCACGGATGGCCGCCTCGGTCTTCGGCCCGTAGATCCCGTCGGCGCCGGCCAGGGCGAACTCCTCCTGAAGGCCGCGCACCGCACTGCCCCGCATCCCGGGCCGTACCGGCACCAGCAGCGCCTGCCACGTGTCAGCGTCGACCACCCCGTTGTCGGGAAGGTTCTTGGCCCGCTGCACGGCGCGTACCGCGTCGCCGGTCTCGGAGCCGAATACGCCGTCAACGGTGACCGTGTGACCATGGGCGAGCAGCAGGTATTGCAGCGTCTGCACCGGGTGGTCAGTGGATCCCTGCCGGGTCGTCGGCCAGGGGTTCAGGGTGGCGGTCATACGGGGGTCCCCTTCCTCATCGTCGAGCGACGGGTAGTTGCTCCCCTCACTTTCGCTTCCCGCGCCGATGAATAAAAGGGTGAGACAGGTCTCGGGCGCACTTTCGCAAGAATTGATGACCGCTTGCTGTCTGATTCGCGAACTCCAATAGGCTAACCGCGCGCGAATCTGTGAATTCGCGCGCGGTATCGCTCATCTACGTGCACTCGGCAGTGGGATTTCCCACGACGGGATCAGTCCCCCAGCGACCAGTCCCGGACCTCGGGCATGTCCTCCAGGTGCTCGACCACGTACTTCTCGTGCTTCTCCAGCTGCGCCTCGCACCACGCCTTCAGCTCGCTGGCGCCGGCCGGCAGCCGCCGCGCGTTGTTGATCGCGTCGATCACCAGGTGGTAGCGCGACGCCTTGTTCCGGACGGTCATGTCGAACGGGGTGGTCGTGGTGCCCTGCTCGATGAAGCCGCGCACCCGGAACCGGTCGGCGTCCGGCCGGCCGTGCACCAGCTGGTG
>NZ_JBEZXU010000086.1:46820-47224 GCF_040638175.1 Actinoplanes sp. NPDC026670 | reverse complement strand
CGGATCCTGTCTCGACAAACCGGAACCTAAGGCCTGCAACGGCGTGCGCCTGTCTAAACCCCTCAAACCACCCACACATACGACCGGAGAGCCGATTATTCACGTCTGGGTGTGGTTTGTCGTGCAAGGTCCACGACGCGGAGGAGACCTTGCAGCTTTCTTCCCGTCGGGACGTGGAAAGGGTTGCAAGATCGGCGCGAGGGTGAAGACTCGTGCAAGATCCGCGAGCGACGAGCGACGAGTGACGAGCCACGGACGACTAGCAGGGTTCACGAGCCGTGGCGACGAGCCGTGGGGAGGCGTCGCGGGCGAGGAGATGTTGTCCGTCTGAGGGTTGCCCTTCTCAAGCTGAGGCGGCTGTGCAGACGTCTCATGTTGTGCCCGAAGTCCGCAAGATCGTCGGT
>NZ_JBEZXU010000086.1:0-46727 GCF_040638175.1 Actinoplanes sp. NPDC026670 | reverse complement strand
CGTAGGTGTGGCGGTGTGGCGGTGTGGCGGTGTGGCGGTGTGGCGGTGTGGCGGTGTGGCGGTGTGGCGGTGTGGCGGTGTGGCGGTGTGGCGGTGTGGCGGTGTGGTGAGGGTGCTAGCTCGTGACGAACTTGAGGTCTCGGATCACCTCTGACGTGGCGATTGGGCCGAGCACGCCGAACGACTGCCGCCCCGCCGTGGTCTGGACGTGCACCGCCTCCAGGGTCTGGTCGCCGAGCCCGTCGGGGAGGCCGACCGGGATGCCCGGGTCGAGCTCGACGGTCACGGTGCACCCGGCGATGACCCGCTCGATCCGGTTCTGCACGCCGGCGTCCTGTGGCGTCTCCCGCCGCCAGCCACGCCTCTCCAGCCCGAGCACCCGCGTGGTCGGCACCTCGGCCCCGACCACGTCCTTGAGGTCGGCCTCGGTGTAGACCTCCCGCCCGAGCTGCGGGAACGGCTGGAGGATCTCGTAGTCGGCGAAGACCTCGCCCCACCCGGCGTCGAGGTCGAGCGGATGTGCGACCCCGACCGTGACGTCGGCGGGCAGGGTGTACGGCTCGTCGGTCACGTCGGCGTAGCTGCGGTCCTCGGAGACCCGGAACGAACTGCCGTCCGACACGGTCCAGACCAGCCGCCGCACGATGTGCCACAGCAGCGGGTGTCCGGCGAAGTAGCGGGCGAACTCGTCGGGTGTCCACCGGCGGCCGGTGACCATCGCCTGCTCCAGCCGCCGGACCTGGTCGGCGGCGACGGTGCGGACGTCCTTCTTCAGCGCGGCGAACTGTTTCTGCGCCTGCTCGGCGACCGGGTTCGACGGTTTCGGCAGCGCCTTGAGCCGTTTCCCACCGGCCTCCGACACGTAGGGCTTGAGCTGCTCGTCGAACCCGACGGTGAACTGCCGCGACCCGTAGTCGAGTGTCAGGCTGCCGTCGGCGGCCAGCCCGAAGTCGGGGACCAGCCGGTCGGCCAGCTGCTCGGCGGTCAGCCCGAGCCCGTCGGCAACCTCGATGATCTTCTCCTCGGCGGCCGTCTTGAGCCCTTTGAACTTCGCCCGCTGCGAGATGCCGTAGAGCCGCATCAGCGCCGTGTCGGAGCCGATCGTGGCCAGCACCCGGACCCCGGCGACCGCCTTGGTGTGCCCGCCCTCGCCGGGCCACGCGAGGATCAGCGGGGTGAGCTGCCGGACCGTCGTGTCGTCGCCGAGCAGCGCCAGGGCGTCGAGCACCCAGCTCTGCTTGGGGTCGGCCCCGGCGAGCTGCCAGGAGTCGAGCAGCCCCCAGGCGAACCCGGCCAGGTCAGCGGGCTCGCACGCGTCGGCGGCCAGGGCGACGCCGGCAAACGGCTCGTCCATCCGGGAGACGGCCAGCATGGTGATCAGCGCCTCGACGGCGGCCGGCGGCAGCACCCCCGAGCCGTCGCGCAACCGCACCGGCGGCAGGATCGCGGGCACCGCCCACGCCGGGGTCGCCGGCAGGCGGGCGGGCAGCAGCGTCAGCGGGTCGCGGGCCAGCAGCGCGGCGATCGCTGCGGCGGCTTCCGGCCCGTAGCCGGCGGCTGCCGCGTGCACCGTGTCGGCGGGCAGCGCGAGCAGCGCCGTCTCGGCCTGCCGCCGGGCCGGGCCGGCCTTGCCGAGCGCGGCCGGCACCAGTGCCCGGGCGGCCGACGCGGCGTGTCGCTGGAGCCAGGAGTACGCCGCCGGGCGGGCCCGCTTGACCCGCGTGAACCGGTCGGCCATCAGCAACGCGATCGCCGGTGACGAATACGGCAACAGCGCGTCGGTCATCGTGATCGACTGCTCGGCGGCGTCGTGAACGAGAGGCAGGGCGGCCCTGTCGAACCGGGCGGCGGCCACCTTGACCCACTGGTCGTAGACGTGCCCCCGGCTCGCCCGCCAGGTCGGCAGCAGCGGCCGGATCAGCTCCTCCGGGCCGTCGGCGAACAGCATCGCGGCCAGCCACTCGTTGCGGCCGGACGCGACGGCCTCGGTGATCTGCTCCCACGTCATCCAGGGTTGCTCCCGGCCATACGGCGTGTTGAGCCACCTGTCGCGCTCGCCGTCACGCCACTCGACGGTCGCCGGGTCGTCGCAGCTCAGGCCCGTGATCACGACAGGTTTCGCGGGCTTGGCCCGGGTCAGCCAGGGCGGGCTCGTCAGGACTGGCGGCACGGCCCCGACCGGGGCGTAGGTGACGGCGGCCGCGGCGGCGGCCAGGTCACGCACCCGCTCGGCGGCCGCGGGCGTCAGCGACGGCAGGACCTCGTCGACCAGGTCGAGATGGGACAGCACATGGGCGCGCAACAGCGGCGTGCCGGCCTCGGCGAACAGCCGCATGGCCCGGGCCGGGAAACGCGCGGCCGCGTCGAGCAGCGCGCCCGGCACATGCTTCCGGTCGAGCCGGGCCAGCAGCGCGGTGATCACCTCGTCGCCGTCGAGCTCGGCGAGGACGGACAGGATCCGCTGATGAACCTCGGTGGACAGGCGCGAGGTGTCGAGCCAGGTCAGCAGCCCGCTGGTGGCGCCCGGCCCGGCGCCCTCGGCGATGGTGGCGACGAACGGCAGCACCGGCAGCCAATACCAGGCGGTGATCTGCGGGGCGAGGACATCCACCTGCGCCCTCGTGCCCGCGGCGAGCAGCAGGAGCTCGGCCACCGGTTGGGTGAGGACTGCGGTGGCGACGTCGTGCTCGACCCACTCCAGCTCGCCGGGCAGCAGCACCGAGGTGGCGACGGATGCGCTCCAGCCCCGGTCTCGGTAGGGCCGCAGCGCGGCGAGCACCTCCGCATGGTCGCTGTCAGGCGCGACAGCGATCGCGGCCCGGACCCGGAGCAGGATCTGCTGCACCGGCCCCCGGAAGCCGGGCTGGTCCAGCGATGTCTCGGTGACGTAGAGCGGACCGAAGTGGGCCGGGTTGAGGCGGGTCCGCTCGTTGGTGGCCAGCATGGCGAGCTCGACCGCGGCGCACGCGGCGAAGACCAGCCCGCGGCGGGCCAGCCAGAGATCGGCGAACGGGCTGAGCGGGCCGTGCTCCCGGTATGCGCGCCACAGGTGTGGGCTCAGCGCCACGACGACCGCGGCCGCCCCGAGCGGCGGCGCGCCGGGATCGTCGTCGAGCCAGGCGCGGGCGGCCACGGCGATCTCGCGGGGCGTGCCCGGCTCGTCGAGAACCGGTGGCAGCTCAGCGTGATGATCGGCCAGAAGCTGCCCGGCGGAGGCCCCGCCGCTCGTGTCGATCACGAACGGCGGAGCATCCACACTGCCACGACGCACGAACCTGTTGCGCTTGACGACACCCACCCGGACCACCCTCCCGTGACGAACAGCCCGAAGAGTAGCGGCGGGGTACGACAGAAACCCTAAGCGCTGGTACAGACCGTGCCGTTGAGGGTGAACACGGCCGGCAGCACGTTGGGCCCGCTGTAGTTGCCGACGAACCCGACGCTGGCGGTGCCCCCGGCGGCCAGGGCGGCGTCGCTGGTCACCCGGACCGTGCGGCCGTCCTGGTTCCAGGTGGCACTCCACCCGCTGCTCACGCTCTGCCAGCCGGTCGGCCAGGTGAACGCCAGGGTCCACCCGTTGACCGGGGCGGTCGCGTTGTTGGTGATGTCGATCGTGCCGACGTACCCGTTGCCCCAGTCGTTGATGTCGCGGAACTTGACCGTGCACGACGAGGTCGCCGGGGTGCCGGTGGTGAAGGTCAGCGGCGGCGACGCGGGCGACTGACGGCCGGCGCCGTCGCGGGCCAGCACGTTGATCGTGTACCGGCGGCCGGGTTGCAGGTTGCCGATCGTCAGCGAGGTGCCGGTGGTCTCGCCGAGTTGCTCGCTGACGCCGCCGTTCTGCCGGAACACCTCGTATTTCAGCCCGGCTGCGCCGGCCGGCCAGGAGATCGTCGCGGTCCGGTCGGTCACCGTCGCGGCAGGCTGGCCGGGCGCCTTCGGCGATCCTGATTCGGTACGCCCGGAGCGAACCGTGACCAGCGAGACCGAGTACGGCTCCAGTGTCTGCGCCGAGGCGCTGCCCACGGCCGCGGTGCCGACGCCGTCGTCCCCGTTGCGGTACGAGGCGACCGTGGTCACCCCCGCTGCCGGCGTGAACCCCTGATAGTTGAGCGACACGGTGTGCGCCGCCCCCGGGTCCTTGTTGACCAGAAGCACCGCCAGATCCCCGTTGGCCCGCCGCACCGCATGCACGCTGACCAGCCCGTTGTCACTGCCGGCCCCGACGAACCGGTCGCCGGCCCGAGCGAGGTCCCCGACCAGCGAGAGCGCGTGATAGGGCGCGAACGGCGTGTTGAGCGCCGGCTGGCAGACCGTGTTGTCGGCGTTGCAGTTGCCGCTGGACAGCAGCCCGTAGTCGCCGTAGTCGGTCTCGCCGGCCACCTCGGAGATGGTGCCCAGGCCGTTGTGGACGTTCCACCACTGCACGGTGAACACACCCTGGGCGAGCAGCCCGCTGTACACGTCGGCGAGGAACAGCGCACCGGGCTGGGTGTTGCGGCCGACCTCGACGTTGGTCTCGGTCATGCTGATCCCGATCCGGCTCGCGCCGGCGCCCGCGTACTGGTTGATCTGCTGGCGCAGCAGGTACACGGCGTCCTGGATCTGCGCGGTCCGGGTCAGGGTCTCGGCCGGGGTGGCACCGCCCGGGTACCAGTGCACGTCCACGAAGTCGATGGCCGAGCCGGCGCGGGTCAGCACCTCCTGGTTCCAGGTGCCGGTGTCGCCGGAGCCGATGATGCCGTCCGGCCAGTTCCCCGGCATGGTCAGCACGGCGCCGACTTTGATCGTCGGGTCGACGGCCTTCATCGCCTCCGAGTAGGCGACGACGTTGGCGGCGTACTCCTTGGGGCTCTTGTCGGCATGGTCGTCGGCCTCCCAGGCCGAACCGTAATGGCCGTTGCCGTAGTTCTCGTTGCCGATGGTCCAGTATTTCGCGCCGTAGCCCTTGGTGACGTTGGCGTACCGCACCCAGTCGGCGGCCTCCTGGGCGGTGCCGGTGCCGTAGTTGGCGATGATCATCGGCTGGGCGCCGGTGCGCCGGGCTCCGGCCATGAACGTGTCGAAGTCGGTGTTCGGCGCGACGTAGCCGCCGGGGGCGGTGTGGTCGCGCCAGTGGTAGATGTCGGCGTAGGAGCCGCCCGGGTAGCGCAGCATGTTCACGCCGGCGTCGCTGAGCAGGTCGGCGACGGCCGGGGTGCCGAGCTGGGAGTCCCAGATGGCGTGGTTGACGCCGACCGCGGTGTCGCCGACGGTGGCCAGCCCGGCCCGTACGTCGATGTCGATCCGGGTGTCGGCGGCCGCGGCGGCGGACGCGCCGGTGGACGAGGGGAGGACGGCGGTGACCGCGGCGAGCAGCACGGCGCTCGCGAGGGAGGGGATCTTCACGGTGTCTCCACGAACGAGGGGGATGTTGGGAGCGCTCCCATCTTCGACGTAACAAAAGAAAGATGTCAATGAAACAAAATCGGTGCGGCATGCTGGACCGGTGAGGAATCAGCATGTGCTCGTCGCCGTCCCGGAGGAGCAGCTGCGGGTGTCGCTGGCCGAGCGCCTGTCGGCGGCCGGCTACCTGGTCACCGCGGTCACGACCGGCGCCGCGGCCATGACCCACCTCCAGTGCCACGACGTCGACCTGATCGTTGTCGATGTCGCGATCCCCGACATGTACGACCTGGCCCGGCACCGCCCGATCCTCGCCGACCGTCCGCCGGTCATCTGCATGACCACCTGCGACGCGCTCGACCTGCTGCTGCCCGAGATCGGCACCGATGTCGAGGACTGGGTCACCAAGCCCTGCCGGATCCCGGAGCTGCTCGCCCGGGTGCGGCTCCAGTTGCGCCAGACGGTGCTGCGCCACGGCGACCTCATCCTCGACGAGGTGGTCTACCAGGCGTGGCGCGGCGACCGGCCGCTCGATGTCACGCCCGCCGAGTACCGGCTGCTGCGCCACCTGCTGCTCAACGCCGGCCGGGTGCTGTCCAAGGAGCAGCTGGCGCAGAGCGTGTGGGGCGAGTCCCGCGATCTGAACACGATCGAGCGCCTGGTCTCCCGGCTGCGGCAGAAGGTCGGCCCCGAACTGATCCACACCAAGCGAGGCTTCGGCTACCGGCTGGAGTGACCTGGGTCACGTCTGGTTTCTGTCAGGTTCGTGTCCGGCTCACGTCAGGTCCGGTTGGTTGCATAGCGGGCATGTCTGACACGCCCTACTATCCGATGACACGTGAGGCGAGCTGCCCGTTCGCGCCCGCCGCCGCCATCCGCGAGGCCGAGCCGGTCAGCCGGGTGCGGATCTGGGACGGCAGCACCCCGTGGTTCGTCACCAGGCACGCCGACCAGCGCGCGCTGCTCAACGACCCGCGGCTGAGCATCGACGAGAAGAAGCCCGGCTACCCGCACATGACCCGCTCCCGGGCCGCCATCGCCCCGCACATCCCCGAGCTGATCACCAACACCGATCCGCCCGAGCACACCCGGCTACGGCGTACCGTCAACGGGCCCTTCATGGTCAAACGGGTCGAGGCGCTGCGCCCGCGAATCCAGGAGACCATCGACGGCCTCGTCGACGAGATGCTCGCCGGCCCCAACCCCGTCGACCTGGTGGAGGCGATCGGCCTGCCGGTACCCACCCTGGTGATCACCCGGATCCTCGGCGTCCCCTACGCGGACCATGCGTTCTTCCAGGCCGCCAGCCGCCGCGCGATCAGCCACGACACCGACCCCGAAGCGGGCGCCAAGGCCGGGCAGGACCTCGGCGAATACCTCGGCGCGCTGCTCACCCGCAAGATCGCCGAACCCGCCGACGACGTGCTCTCCGAGATGGGCGCCCGGGTCACCGCCGGGGAGATGACCTTCGCCGAGGCCGTCACGATGGGCAGCGCCATCCTCATCGCCGGCCACGAGACCAGCGCCAGCATGATCTCCCTGGGCACCCTCGCCCTGCTGCACAACCCGGACCAGCTCGCCCTGCTGCGCGCCAACAGCGACGACCCGAGATTCGTCGCCGGCGCGGCCGAGGAACTGCTGCGGTATCTGACGATCGTGCACACCGGCATCCGGCGGATCGCCGTCGAGGACATCGAACTGCACGGCGCCGTCATCAAGGCCGGCGACGGTGTCATCTTCGACCTGGGCGGCGCCAACTACGACCCGGCCGCCTACCCCGAACCCGACCGGCTCGACCTGACCCGGCCCGCGCGCACCCACCACGCCTTCGGCTACGGCGCACATCAGTGCCTCGGCCAGTCGCTGGCCCGCGTCGAGTTGCAGGTCGTCTACGGCACCCTCTACCGCCGCATCCCCACCCTCGCGCTCGCGGTGCCGTTCGAGGAGGTCGAGTTCGCCATGGAAGGCGTCGCCTACGGCCTCAAGTCACTGCCGGTCACCTGGTGAAAGGGGCTCTCATGCGAATCGAGTTCGACGAGCCGAAGTGCGTCGCCGCCGGGCAGTGCGCGATGGTCGCGCCAGACGTCTTCGACCAGCGTGAAGACGACGGGGTCGCCGTCGTCCTCGACGAGAACCCCGGCGCCGACCAGCACGAAGCCGTCCGCGAAGCCGCCGCGGTCTGCCCGGCCGCGGCCATCCGGCTGGTCGAGGAGTGAACCGGATCGTCATCGCCGGGGCCGGCGCGGCCGGGCTCGCCGCCGTCGAGACCCTGCGCCGGGAGGGGTTCACCGGCACGATCACCGTGCTCAGCGAGGAGACCGAGGTCTTCTACGACAGGCCGCCGCTGTCCAAACAGATCCTCGCGGGGGAGTGGGACGCCGACCGGATCCGGCTGCGCGCGCCCGCGCAACTCGCGGCGCTCGACATCGACCTGCGTCCGGGCGTGCGGGCGGCCGGCCTCGACACCGCCCGGCGGCTGGTCACCCTGAGCGACGGCACTGACGTGCCTTACGACGGGCTCGTCGTGGCCACCGGGGTGCGGCCACGACCGCTTCCGGACGATTCACAACCTTTCATCCGTACGATCGACCAAGCTCTTGAATGGCGCAAAAGGCTGCGGCCCGGCACCGCCTTGACCATCGTCGGCGCCGGGTTTCTCGGCGCGGAATGCGCCGCCGTCGCCGCACGCCTCGGATGCGCCGTCACCCTGCTCGAACCCGCCGCCGTCCCGCTCGCCCACGCCGTCGGCGAACCGGTCGGCCGGATGCTCGCCGACGTCCACCGCGAACACGGCGTCGACGTGCGCACCGGAGTCACCGTCACCTCGCTGGCCGACGACGCGCTGAGCACCGCCGACGAGGTGCTGGTCGCCATCGGCTCGATCGCCAACACCGACTGGCTCGCCGGCTCCGGACTCGACCTCGGCGACGGCCTGCTCTGCGACGAGTACTGCGCCGCCGCGCCGGGCATCTACGCCGCCGGTGACGTGGCCCGCTGGCACAATCCGCTGTTCGGCGTCACGATGCGCATCGAGCACCGCACCAACGCCGCCGAGCAGGGCATGGCCGCCGCCCGCAACCTCCTCGGCGCCGCGAAACCGTTCGCACCGGTCCCGTACTTCTGGTCCGACCAGTACGACCTCAAGATCCACGCGTACGGCCACCTGCGCGGACACGACCACTTCGAGATCGTCGAGGGCACCCTCGAGTCGCGCCGGTTCCTCGCCACGTACCGCCGCGCCGGGCGTCTCGTCGGCGCTCTCGCCGTCAACATGCCACCCAAGGCCATCCGCCCCTGGCGCCAGGCCATCGCCACCCCGCCGCCTTCCGCCGGTTCGTCTTCCGCGGCCTTGCCTTTCGCCGGTTCGTCTTCCGCGGCGTCGGCTTTCGCCGGTTCGTCGTCCGCGGCGTCGGCTTTCGCCGGTTCGTCGTCCGCCGCTTCGCCTTTCGCTGTCTCGCCTGTCGTCGAGGAGTCGCCGTGAGTGCCGCTGATGTCGTCGTCGTCACCGGGGCCGGTGGGATGGGCGCCGCCGTCGCCCGCCGCCTCGCCAGCGGCCGCACCCTGCTGCTCGCCGACGCGTTCCCCGACCACCTCGACCGTGCCGTGACCACGCTTCGTGCCGAAGGCTACGACGTGCGCGGCCAGGTCACCGACATCGCCGACCAGCCCGCGGTGGCCGGGCTCGCCGCCACCGCCGCGTCCCTGGGCCGGATCGCCGCCGTCGTCCACACCGCCGGAGTGTCGGCCGCCACCGCCACCGTCGACCAGATCATGCGGGTCGACCTGGCCGGAACCGCCTACCTGATCGACGCCTTCGAACCGCTCGCCGGCCACGGCGCCGCGATCGTCTGCGTGGCCAGCATGGCCGGCCACTACGCCCGGCTCAGCACGGCCGACGAACACGCCCTGGCCACCACCCCGGCCGCCGGGCTGCTCGAGCTCGACGTGATCACCGGCTTCGGCGGCGACCCGGTGCACGCCTACATCCTGGCCAAACGGGCCAACCAGGTCCGCGTCCAGGCAGCCGCCCTCGCCTACAACCGTCGCGGCGCCCGGATCAACACGATCAGCCCCGGCGTGATCGCCACCCCGATGGCCCGCGCCGAACAGGACTCCACCTCCGGTGCCCACATGATGGCCATGCTCGACGCGTGCGGCGCCGGCCGTACCGGGACGCCCGCCGAGATCGCCGACGCCGCAGCCTTCCTGACCGGCCCGCACTCCCGCTACATCACCGGAACCGACCTGCTCGTCGACGGCGGCCAGGCCGCGTGGATCCGCCACCACCGCGTTTCCTAAAGTCGGTGGCCCGGCAGTCGTTGTGGGGCCTGTGACGAGGTCTCTGCGCGCACGGTTGTCGGTGGTGATCGCCCTCGCGATCGCCTTCCAGGTGATCGTGCCGTTCGTCTCCCTGCCCGCCGGGCGCAGCATCTCGGACGCGCTGATCCTGCTCCTGGCCGGCACCGGGGCGGTCTCGTTCGGCCGGCGGGCCGCCACCGAGACCGGCCGCAACCGGGCCGCCGCGGTGGTGGCGTCGATCGGGGCCATCACGTGGGCGTCCGCCAACGGGCTGTTCCTGGCGAGCGAACTGGCCGGAATGCCGTTCGCGTATCTCGCCGGCGCCGTGCTCTCCGTCGCCGCCGCGGTGTTCCTGCCGGTGGGCATGCACCTGACCAGTCCACCGGTGCGCGCCGCCGAAGGCCTCCGCGGCCTGCTCGACGTCGCCGCGGTGTCCGGGGCCGTCCTGGCGCTCGTGTGGATCTACATCCTGGAGCCGGCGAACGACGCTCTCACGGACAGCGCCTACACCGCCGCGCTCATCGCACCCGAGGTCATCGCGGCGACCTTCGCGCTCGTCCTGATGTCGCGCAACCTGCCGGAGGCGTCCGGCGAAAGCCCCCGCCTTCTCGGGTCGGCCGCGGTGGTCCTCGCCGTCAGCGCTCTGCTCGGCCTGCGCAACCAGGTCGCCGAACAGCCCTGGTACGCGGGTGGCGCCGGCGCCGGGTTCATCCTGGCCGCCGGGCTGCTCCTGATCGCGAGCCGGGTACGGGCGCCCGAGTTCGCCGAGGCCGGCACGAAGCGGCACTTCGCCGGTCCGTGGGCGATCCTGCCGTACATCCCGATCGTCCTGGCCGTGGCCGCCACCGCTGTCGAACTGGTGCACGACGACACCCTCGCCGGACCTGTCGTCTGGGTTCTCCTGACCACGTTCAGCCTGGTCCTGGCACGCCAGTTCATGACCGTCGCGATAGTCGGCCGGCTCGCTATCACACTCGAACAGCAGCAGGCCGAGCTGGCGCACCAGGCCCACCACGACGCGCTCACCGGCCTGCACAACCGGGCCGCCTTCAACGACCTGGGCCGGCAGATGACCGCGGCCCCGGGCGGTGGCGCGATCCTGCTGCTGGATCTGGACGGCTTCAAACCGGTGAACGACCGCCTGGGCCACGCCGCCGGCGACGACGTGCTGGTCACGATCGCGGCCCGGCTGACCGCGGCGGCCCGCCCCGGCGACCTGGTCGTGCGGCTGGGCGGCGACGAGTTCGCGCTGGTCCTCACGGCTCCCGCCACCGAGGCCGCCGGCCGCCGGCTGGGCGCCGACATCCTGGCCGCGGTCTCCGCCCCGATGCAGATCCAGGGCGAGCAGGTGACGGTGGGCGGCAGCATCGGCATGGCCACCGGCACCCACCCACTCGGCGAACTGCTGCGCCAGGCCGACATCGCCATGTACGCCGCGAAGGCCGCCGGCAAGGGCACGATCCGCACCTACGAGCCCCCGGTGCCGGCCGCCGACCCGCCCCGGCAGCGAGCCCTGCTGAGCTGATCACACCGGCGGGTGGCCGTTCGCCGCTTGGTGGGCCGGCATCTCGGGCCGGGGTGCGATCGGGCTGCCCGGCCGCCGACCCAGAGGTCGCGCCGAGCGGCCCGCGTGGACACCTGCGGTTCGGATCGGGCCGTGTGTCACCACGTTGCCGGGTTGGCTGGCCTGCGTGGACATCTGAGGTTCGATCCGAACCGAGGGTCACCACGCGAGTCGCTGCTGTCGACGGAGGTTGGAACGCCCTACCCGCGCGCCACTGGTGTCGAACGACGGCCAGAGCACACAATGGCCGATCGTGTGCGTTCGGCACTGCCATCACGTAGGTCAGATCCCGCGATCGGCGTTACGTGTGCGCTGGTCATCGGCAGCACGAGGACCAGCGCACACGATCGCGCAGTGTGTGCTCCCATCGCCGCTCGGAGGCAGCGCCATGATGCCGGAACCCCACCGCCATGACTGCGTCATCGGCCGGGGCCGAGGCGGTCGGCACCTGACGGCGCGGAGCGGAGCAGGGTCCAGGCCGCGGCGGCGTAGACGGCCAAACCGCGCCGCTCCGGTGGGAACCAGGCGTGGCTGGGACTTCCGGCCCTGGCCGGCGGGCCCACGGGCGAGACATCGTGATCCGGCCGGACCCTACCGTCAGGAGACCCCATGGAGACCACGTCACTGTCCGGGCTCACCGAACAGCACCTGGCCATCGCCCGCCAGGCGTCCAGCGGGCGCAGCGCCCACACCGTGCACGGCGGCACCGCCAGTGTGCTGCGGCAGACACTGATCGCCCTGGCCGGCGGGCAGCAGCTCGACGAACACGAGAGCCCCGGCGAAGCCACCCTTCAAGTGCTGCATGGCCACGTACGGCTCGTCGCCGGCACCGACGAGCAGGCCGGCGACGCGGGTGACCTGCTGGTGATCCCGAACCGCCGGCACAGCCTGAAGGCCGTCGATGACAGCGTCGTCCTGCTGACCGTCGCCAAGAGCTGACGCCTCCGGCGATCCCGGTCCGCCGCCGCGACCAGGCTTCAGCGGCGGACCGGGGTGTCCAGGCCGGCGGCGCCCAGCACCTCGTCGGCCTCCACCTCGGCTACGGTGAGTTTCGGCTGCGGGGCCCGGGGCAGCAGCCGGGCGACCGTGACGGCGGCCGCCGCGGCCAGGGCGGCGCCCACCACGAACACCGTCACCAACTGGGCCTCGCGGGGGAGCGGGACCGGGCCGGGGATCGGGTTGCGGGTCGTCATGGTGACCACGAACGCGGTGCCCAGGGACATGCCGACCGAGCGGGCGATCGAGTTCACGCTGTTCGCGATGCCGGTCTCGGCGGGCTCCACGTGGGCGATCAGCATGGCGGGCAGGGCGGCGTACCCGAAGGTGACGGCGGTGTTGACCGCCAGCGCCCCGACGATCACCTCCCAGGTGGCCGCGTGCAGCACCGCGAGCCACGCGAAACCGGCGCCGGCCAGCGTCGCCGCGATCACCAGCGTCGCCTTCGCGCCGAAGCGGGCCACCAGACGGCCACCCAGTGGCGCGGTGAACACGCCGCTGGCCGTGCCGGGCAGCAGGTAGATGAGGCTGGTCGCGAGCACCGACGCGCCGAAACCGTAGCCGGCCACCTCGGGCGGTGTCTGGACCAGCGCGGACACCGACAGGAACACGGCGAACATCGAGAAGCCCAGGAACAGACCGGCCGCATTGGCCACCACGATCGGACGGTGGCTGAGCATCCTGGTACTGACCAGCGGATGCGTGACCCGGCGTTCAAAAAGGACAAACAGGGTGAGTACGGCCACCGCGCCGGCCAGCAAGCCGATCACCCTGGGTGAACCCCAGCCCCAGCCGTTGCCCTCGGCCAGCGGCAGGAGCAGCAGCACGAGACCCAGCCCGAGCAGGCCCGCGCCCGCCCAGTCGAGGGTGCCGGTGGCCGCTCCCGGGCGGGCCGGCAGCAGCCACGCGCCGATCAGGCCGATCACGGTCAGGGCGGAGGCCAGCCAGAACAGATGGTGATAGTCGCCGCCCTGGCGCATCAGCAGGCCGGTGATCACCAGGCCGAGGCCGGCGCCGACTGAGAGCATGCCGCTGACCAGGGCCATCGCGCCGGTCAGGCGGTGCGGCGGCAGCTCCTCCCGGAGCACGCCGATGGCCAGCGGGAACAGTCCGAAGCTGGCCGCCTGGGCGACCCGGCCGACGAGCAGGAGCGGCAGGCTGGCGGTGGTGGCGGCGAGCACGGAACCGAGCAGGACCGCGACGAGGACCCCGAGCATCACGGTACGGCGGCCGTACAGGTCACCGAGCCGGCCCAGCATCGGCGTGAGCACCGCCGCAGCCAGCAGGTTCGCGGTCACCACCCAGCTGGCCGCGCTCGTGGTGACGTCCAGGTCGGCCTGGATGTCGGCGACGACCGGGACCACGAGCGTTTGCAGGGCGGAGACGAGCAGGACGACGTACGAGGCGACAGGCAGCGCCAGACGCGTTCGGAAGGACATGCGCTGAACGTAGACCCGTAGCCAAGTATTTTCAACGCCGTGTCAAAAACTCAAGATGCGTCGTCAATTACATTTGATGGGCTGTAGAGTCGGCGCCGTGCCAGCCATCAAGAGCCGTCGTGCCCCCACGAAAGGTGACCAGCGGGAGCAGGCCCTGGTCGACGCCGCCCGGGCGGTCTTCCGGGACAAGCCGATCAGCCAGGTCACCATCGACGAGCTGGCCGGGGCGGCCGGCATCACCCGGTCCGGGTTCTACTTCTATTTCGAGTCCAAGCAGGCGCTGCTCGCCGCGGTCGTCGACCAGGGCATCGCCGAAGCCGACGTGGAACTGGCCGAGTGGCTCGGCTCCGACGGCCTCGACCGGGCGGCGCTGCGGCGCGGGCTGGCGGCCGGGCTGGCCCGGTGGAAGGTCGACGGGCGGTGGCTGCGCGAGGCGTTCCTCGCCCCCGATCCCGGGCCGGACGTCATGCAGGTCCGTGATCGGCTCGTCGACAAGGGCTGCACGCTGTTCAGCGCCCGGATCGAGCGCGACGCCCGGGCCGGCCTCACCGTCGGCGGGTCACCGGCGCTGCTGGCCCGGATGGCGGTCAACCTGCGCAGCACGATGTTCTCCGACGTGTACGCCGACCCGTCCGCCTACAACGAGGACGAACTCCTGGACACCCTGACCGACGCCATCCTGCGCCTGGTCTACGGGGTGAGCCCCGGCGACTCGGCCCGCTGACCTTCCGCCCGTTGCCGGCGCATTCGATCGAGTACGGCGGTGTGGGTGGAGAGATCAGGGTGTCCGATCTGGCGGTCGAGCTCGACCACCTGCTCGAGCTCGACCACCTGCTCGAGCTCGTGGACAGCCTGATCCAGGTCGCCGGTCATTTCGTGAACCATCGCGATGTTGTAGCGAGTGACCGATTCGCCGGCCCGGTAGCCGATCTCCTGGATGATGAACAGGGTCTGCCGGAAGTAGTCGAGTGCTTGCCGGTGGTTGCCCGACCCGATGTGCACCATGCCGATGTTGCTCAGGGTGTCGGATTCGCCGATCAGGTCCCCTGCCTGCCGGTGCAGATCCAGGGCGTGCTGGTAGTCCTGTAGGGCGGCCTGGGGCCGGCCGATCAAACGACGAGCCCACCCTCGCTGGTATAAGGCCGTCGCGTGCGAGCCCAGGGTCAATGTCGAGGTGGCCAGCGACTCGACATCACCGAACCGTGACCAGCTCAACCATGCCCAGCCCAGTCGAGTGCCGCAGTCCTGAGCGATGTCGGCCTGCCGGCCGGCGACCGCCAGACGATGCACCTCGACCCATCTGAGAAGGGCTGCCGGGTCATTCATCGGGGGCGGTCACGTCGAGGACCCAGAGTTTGTGCAGGGAGCGCGCGGCGGCGGCGCATGCCTCGACGTACTCGTCGTCGGTGAGCAGTGGGCGGATCAGTGGGTGCAGGACGTTGGAGACGTAGTAGCGCGGGTGGTGGGTCTCCGGGTCGGTGCCCTCCTCCAGCAGGCCGAGTTGTACGGCCCGTTCGATGTGGCGGGTGGCGTCGGCGTGGTCGTGCAGGGCGTGGACCGTCGCGGCCGGGATCGGCAACTCGACCACGTTGACCCGGGCCAGCATGCGGCGCAGTTCGAGCGGCTGGGACTCGAGGAGCTTGTTCGCCAGGACGGTCTCCCGGCGGAACCGGTCGGCCTCGTCCTCGATGGCGGTCAGCAGGCCCGGCACGTCGAGGGTGGTGTCGGCGGCGATCCGGTTCAGCCAGTCCAGCAGGCGGGGGTTGCCGGCCGCGGCCTCGATCGCCCTGGTCCGGATGGTCGGGTCGATCGTGGACTCGGGACGCAGGTTGGTCAGGTTGGCGACCTTCTTGGCCTGCTCGACCCTGGTCAGGGTCTCCAGGGCGACCGGCAGAACCCGGGTGCCGGCCGGCGCGGGGAAACGATAACGGCTGGTGATGATCACCCGGCTCGGGCTGCCGGTGTCACGGATCGCCTGGAGCAGGGCCGGCAGGATCTCGGCCATCGCCGGGGCCAGCACATGACCTCCGTCGTCGCGGGCGTCGAGATTGCCCACCTCGAAGTCGTCGAACACGAACAGGCACGGGGTACGGCCGAGCGGGCCGTTGCCGTCGAGGAGATACGTCAGCCGTACCGCCAGCGGGGTTTGATCGTTGTCGAGGAGTTTGGTGGCCTCCTCCTGCTGGTCCAGACTGTCGAACCGGATCTTGGTGGTGAGCTCGCGGAACCGGGTCAGGTCGACCCGGCCGAACCAGACGGCACGCTGGTGGGTGGGCATGCGTTCGAGCAGGCGGGAGGCGAGACTGCTCTTGCCGAGGCCGCCCATGCCGGTCAGCAGCAGGGCCTGTGCCTCGTCGGGGCTCCGCAGAATACGCAGGCAGCGCTGGATGACCCGGCGCCGGCCGATGAACTCGGCTCGCGACGCCACCCGCGAGAGCTGCGTCTGCGGGTCGAGGAACTGCTGGTCGGCGGCCCGTACCTGAAGACGCTCGCGGCCTCTGGTGTTGAGCGGCGTGACCATCGGAGCGAGCGGCGAGCGGTCGGCGTAGACCCGCAGCAGATGCCAGTAAGGGCTCTTGCGGTCCTGGTAGAGGTGCCGGCGGGCCTCGATGACGGCCTCGTCGAGCGGGCGGCCGTCGGCCAGGGCCCGGTAGAGTTCGGCGGCGAAATGGGTGGCCGAGACGTCGCCGACCGGCAGCGCCCAGCCGAGCACCGCCGGAGCGCCCGCCGCCACCAGGCTCTCGCTCATCGACGGGAACGCCCCCGCGCCGGGCGCGTCGCCGGTCAGGCAGCCCGACACGAACACCAGCCGGGGCCAGTTGCCCTGCATGGCCCGGGCGATCTGGTCGGCGGTCGCGGTGGCGTTGCCACCGAATTCGTTCTCCACCACGAAAACCGGCTGGCCACTCTCGGTGGTCGCATGGCCGCTGAGATGGAGTACGTCGAAGTAGCCCCGGCCGTAGTCGTTGCTCAGGAAACGCAGGCCCTCGAGGGTGCCGCTCTCCTCGACGACCAGATCGGTGCCGGTACGCCGGGTCGCCGTCAGGATCGCGGCTTCCTCGGCCTCGAAGTTGAGCACTGGCTCGACGCCCTCGGGGGAGGTGGCCATGAACAGCACCCGCAACGGGCGATTACCAGGTGTGACCGGGGTGTTCAGGGCGGCGTGGGTGCCCACCGCCCGCACCGGCAGCAGCGGGCGCGCGGCCACCGCCAGGAACGCCTTGTTCCGGGCCAGGAGCTCCCAGGGGAGATGCCGGAGCTGCTGTTCGGCGGTGATCCGCAGGACGGCGCCGTCCGGGCCGGCCAGGATCCGGTCCAGCCAGCGGCCGTCGCCGTCGAGGAACTCGGCCAGCCTGGTGCCCAGCTCGATCAGGCGGAGCGCGCCGAACACCTTCTGAGCGTCGGCGTCGGTGCTGTAGTCGCGCTCCACCAGGCTGATCAGCTCGTCGACGGCAGCCCGGTCCAGGCCACGGACCTCCGGCCGGCCACCGTCCGCAGACAGCCGCAGCTCGTAGTAGGTGGAGGACTGCTCGAAGATCTCCACCTCGAACGTGGCCATCGCGTTCACTCGTCGTCCGGCCGCATCGCCATGGCGGCTACTGTACGGTTCGTCCGCACCGGGCCACACTGAGCGAACACGACAGATCTGACGGGTTTCCGACTCGCAGGAGGTGGCCGGGTTCGTGGACCGGAGATCGACCGCCGTCGCCCGGTATGCCGAGGTGCACCGGCTCGCCGTGGCCGGCCGGGAGGCCGACATCGCACGCGAGGTGGGCAATCGTCTGTGCACCGCCTGGCTCCGTACCGCAAGATTTGCGGACGTCGAGGCAACGGCCACCGCAACGCTCACGCTGGGCCCGGACACCGTGGCCTTCTATCAGCGGGGTGGGGCCAGATTCGCGACCGGCCGGCCCGGGCCGGCGCTGGAGGACTACCAGCTGGCCCTGATCCGCTTCCGGTGGGCCGGGAACCGCCGCGGCGAAGCCGCCACCCTGAGCAGTATCGGCCGGGTGCACAACGGGCTCGGTGATCTGCACGAGGCGATGGCCTGCTACGAGCGGGCGCTGCCGATCCTGCGGGAGGTCGGCGACCCGGCGGGTGAGGCGACCGCTCTCAACAACATGGGCACCGCCTTCGCCAAACTCGGCGACCAGGAGCGGGCGCTGGCCGTCTACGAACTGGCCCTGGCCATCTCGCGGGAGATCGGCGACCGGGTCGGCGAGGCCGCGACCCTGAACAACATCGGCAGCGGCTACAAGGCACTGCAGGACCTGGAACGCGCGCTGGCCTTCCACGAGCAGGCACTGCGCATCGTGCTGGACACCGGGCACCGGCCGGGTGAGGCGGTCAGCCGGTTCAACATCGCGATGATCCACCGTAAGCGCGGCGACCTGGACGAGGCGATCCACGAGCTCGAACAGGTCGTCGAACTCGACAGGCAGATCGGCCACCCCGACCTGGACGCGGACAACGCCGTGCTGGAGAAGGTCCGGGAGGAGAAGGTGGTACGCGCATGTACCGGTGCCGTCCCGGACGCGGGTTACGTTCCGGGGCATGACCCCACGAACGAGCGGTGACCCCGGCATCGGGGAGCGCATCAGGGCACGTCGCCTGCTTCGCGGTTGGAGCGTGCGGTACGCCGCCAGCCGGGCCGGGCTCTCGCACGCCACCTGGAGCCGGATCGAACGGGGCCGGCAGGCCGCCGACAACAGGTTCACCCTCGCCGACATCGCCACCGCCCTGGAGTGCGCGCCGGCCGAGCTGACGGGTGTTCCGGTCCCGGCGGCGGATCGTGAGGTGGTGGCCGCGCACGCCCACGTGCACGCGATCCGGCAGGCGCTGATCGACACCGACCTGTCCGAGCCCGTCACCAGGGAACCCGGCCCGGTGACCGAGACGGCCCGTACCGTCGCGCTGGTCGACGAGCTGCGGCAGGCGTGCGACTACGCCGGCGCGGCCCGGCTGATCCCGGCCCTGCTGCGGGACCTGCACGCGGCGGCCGGCGGCCCGGACCGTACCGCCGCGATCCGGTTGCTCTGCGATGTCACCTTCATCGCCTCGTCGGTGCTGCGCAACCTGGGCCGTCAGGCCGACGCCTGGCTCGGCGCCGAACGCTGCCGCGACGCCGCCGAGGCCTCCGGCGATCCCACCCTGATCGGGTACGCCGCCTACGCCCGCGCCGCGGCTGCCACCGGATGTGGCTCCTACCAGCGTGGACTCACCCTGGTCGAACGCGCAGTCGACGAGTTGCGCCCGCACGCCGCCGACCCGGGCGCCACCGAGGTGCTCGGTTCCCTGCTGCTGATCGGCGCGCTCGCGAGCCGGGGCTGCGGCCGCCCGGACGACAGTGGCGCCTGGGCGGGGGAGGCCGTCGAACTGGCCGCCCGCACCGGCGAGACCACCACCATGAGCCTGTACTTCGGCCCGACGAACGTCGCCATGTGGCGGATCGGGATCGAAGCCGACGGCGGCGATCCGGGCCGGGCCGCGGAGATCGCCCGCACCACGAATCCGGCGGCCCTGCCGATCGGGTTCCGGCAGGTGTTCTACTACGCGGACACCGCGCGGGCGCTGGCCCGGCTGCGCGGCCGCGACCGGGAGGCGGTCCGTCTCCTGCTCACCGCGGAACGGCTGGCGCCGCAGCACGTGCACACGTCGGCGATGACCCGCGAGACGACCCGGATGCTGCTGGACCGGTCGAACCGCAGCGCCGGCGGCACCGAGCTGCGCGGCCTGGCCGAACGGCTTCAGGTCACCGCCTGAGTCAGGCGTCGATGCGGGCCTGCTCGGCGTCCCGCAGCCGCTCGTAGTGCCCGGCCCGGTCCTGGTCACCGGCCTGCTGCGCGGCCGCGACCGCATCGCGCAGCACCACCACCGGCAGGCGCGGCACGATCGCCGCCTGCCGGTCCGCCTCGGCGAACACCACCCCGGCGAGATCGTCACCGGCTGCGGCGGCAAGCTGGAACAACTCGTGTACGAACATCCGGCCCAGCCCGACCTCGGTCCACCCGGACACGTCGTCCAGCGCCCGGCCGCATTCGCGCAGAGCCGTCCAGGCCGCGCCGAGGTCACCGGCCTGACGTTCCAGCCCGGCCAGGTCCTGCCACGCCGACGCCCGGTCCCAGGCGCTGTCGGCGAACCCGGCCAGCTCCCGCTGCGCGGCCGCCGCCTCGGCGAACGCGTCCAGATCGGCCAGCTGGTAGCGCAACTGCGACAGCGTGCCCCGGTCGCGCGGACGGTTCGCCGACCACCGGTCCAGCCACTCGCGGGCCAGCACCCGGTCACCCGTCACTTTGGCGCGTTCGACCCAGGTCAGCGGATCCTCGGCGGCCGGATCGGCGGGGAACCGCGCCCGCCTGTCGTCGGCCCACTCGGCGATGTCGTCCTCGGACATCGCCGGCTCACCGTCCTCGTCGAGGAGACGTTCCAAAACCTCCTTTTGGTACGGGTGCCCGCTCCCGCGTACGAAATCAATCGTGGTCTGCACCCCGGCGGCGAACAGGTGCTCGACGTCGTAGCCGCACCACGTGTCGAAGTTGGCCCGCTTGAGCTCCCACTGCGTCCAGACGTCCTCGACCTGCCGGTATTCGGCGAGCAGGAACCCGGCCAGCTCAGCCTCGTCGGTGAGCCCCTGGAAGCCGTCCGACCGCCGGCACCGGACCTCCTCGGCGGCCAGCCATCGCACGAGCGCCAGATCCCCGGGCTGCCTGTCGTACTGAAGCGCCCACAGAACCGTTGCCCGCCGCACGTCGTCCCGCAGCTCCGGCCATGCCTCGGCCGACTCCCGCACCCGCCGCAGCTCCCGCCGCCCCGCCTCGATCACGTCACAGACTTCCTGACTCGGGCCAGAACGACCAGTGGGTGTTCGGCGGCCCGGCCGGCGTGTAGCGGCCCGGGTCGCCTGTGGTCAGCACGTCGGCGATCTGTTGATAGAACGGCGACTCGCTGGGCGTGGACTCGAACAGCTCCGGCTGGTGCCACTCGTCGAGGCGCAGCACCTCGGGCAGGTCGGCGGGGATCCGGCGGCGCAGTTCGGTCTCGTCGGCGAGGAGGAGTTCCCGGTGCTCGGGGACGAGCCGGCGCAGCACGTCGATCAGATCCTCGCCGGGCTCGCCCGGCACGGTGATCGTCTGCCCGCGGACCACCAGCGGGGCTCCGGTCCAGCCCTCGGGTTCGTCGCAGTTCTCGACGTCGTCCCAGTTGTCGATCCGGCTGAGGAAGTCCCCGTTGTCGAAACCCGGTTCGCCCGAGGTCAGGCAGTTGCCGAAGACATGCAGGACGTCGATGAGATTCCCGGCCCGCGGCGAATACCCGACCGCCTCGATGATGAGAGCCCACCGCTCGGCGTCACGGTAGGCGTGCAGCCGGACGTCGACGGCGTAGTAGTAGCCGTTGTCCAGGTCCGGGAACAGGAACTCTTCAGCGGCTTCGTCGAACTGTTCGAGGATCTCGGCGGTGCTCACGGCAGCGCAGTGTAGTTGAGGTGGCGTCACGCGGACGGGCGAACCCGTGGCCCGGCCGGGCAGGGATCCGGCCCCGGCGTTCGATGATGAGACGGTGCCGTTCTCTTTCGCCGTGCGCCTGGTCTGTCTCCCGGCCGTCGCGGTCACGCTGCTCGCCACCCTGACCGCGCCCGCACTCGGAGAGAGGCCCGATCCGGTCCGGCAGGCCGCGCTGGAGCTCACCCCGACGGCGGTCGGGCGGATCGCGGTTGGCGGGTCGGCCAAGGCCGCGGAGAAGATGCTGCGCCGCACCCTCGGGCCGCCCGACCGGGCGATCGACAGCAAGGGCTGCGAGCTGGACGCCACGGCCGACCCGCGCCGTACCCTGACCTGGGACGCCCTGACGGTGAGTCTCGCGCCGGCCGGTGCGGGCCGCCTGGTCGGCTGGACGATCGGCGCCGGCCGGATCCCGCCGCACGTGACGCTCCCGCACGGGGTCACCACCGCGACGACCGTCCGCGAGGCGGTCCGGGCGATCCCCGGCGCCAAGACCCAGTGGGACGAGGTGTTCCAGATGTACTGGATCACCGCCCCCGCCGAGCCGTCGATGATGTGGGCCGGCGACCACGAGGACGGCTCCGGCCGGATCGCCTACATCACCAACGCGTTCGAACCCTGCGAATAGCTCCGCACGCATCGATCAGTCGAGGCAGAACTCGTTTCCCTCGACGTCCTGCATCACGATGCAGGACTCGTTCTCCTCGTCGGCGACCAGCACCTGGAAGACCGTCGCCCCGAGCGCGACGAGCCGCTCGCTCTCGGCGGTGAGCACGGCGAGCCGTTCCGCCCCGACCAGCCCGGTGCCGACCCGCACGTCGAGATGCACCCGGTTCTTGACGATCTTGCCCTCCGGGACCCGCTGAAAATACAGCCGCGGCCCGTCACCCGCCGGATCCATCGCGACGGCCGAGCCGCCTTGCGGTTCATCAGGCTGCGGTACGACATACCCGAGCACCTCACACCAGAAGCGAGCCACCCGCCCCGGATCCGCGCAGTCGAACGTGACCTGAACCTTCCGTACCGTCCCCATTGATCCACCCTATCCGCGCGGGCGGACGGTCAGGGGCAACCCTGTTCCGGTCCGGGGGTGGGCGGGCCCGGCTCGGCGGCGTCGTCCGCCCACGTCACCTGCCACACCGCCGACCGGCCGCCGCCGGTGACCCGGTAGATCGCGGCCCGGCCGGCGAAACACAACCTGTCGACGACCGCCTCGGGCATCTGGAGGACCAGCTTGGTCGGTGGGGCGGTTTCGAAGTCAGTGCCGCCGGCGATCACTTCGAGCTGGTCACCGGCCGGCTCGTGGTCGGCGAGGCACCGCATGATGAGGAACATCTCGGCCCGGCCGTCCCCGTTCAGGTCGTAGTGGTCCCGGCGGACCACTTCGACGTCGCCGAGGCAGCTGACGTCCCGCTTGCGGACCGAGCCCCAATCGATCTCCGCGGCGGTCTCCGATGTGCCGGAGAAACAGCCGGCCGGCAACATCAGAGCCGCGACCGCGGCCGCGCATCCCAGACGACGCATCCCCTTGACCCCTTTCGCTCCGGTACGGATTCGCGTTCCAGAGTGGGTGGGCCGGGACGGCGTGGGCCAGGGGCTCGTTGTCAGTTGCCAGTCGCCTGCCAGCCGGCGATCAATCCAGCACCGCCCGATCGGTCTCGCGATAGGCGACCTCGGTGCCGTCGAAACGCACCGCCGTCCAAGCGAAGAATGCGCCGGTCCCGGTGATCAAAAGGTCGCCCCAATGGTTGTCGGCGGCATATTCGGTCTGGAAGCCGAGGCGTCGTTCATCCGATTCCCGCCCGATCCCGATCGTGAGATCGACCCGATGATGATGCGCGGCCAGCCAGTCGAGGCCCTTCTCCCCGTGGAACCGCCCCCACGCCGCGTGTGACCGCGGCGAGTACCGCAACTCGATACGCCCGATGATGTGCCGTTTCGCGGCGAGGGACACCCGCGCGATCTGCACGGTGACCGCGTCGACATCGCATCCGGTGTCCATCGGGTCGCTGCCGTCGGCCAGTTCCTGCGTCGGCCAGGCCGATGACGGATGTTCCTGGCCGGCCGCGTAGATCAGCCGCCACCGGCGTTCCCACGCCTTCTCCTCGTCGTCGGAGACGCCGCACGCCCGGACGATGGCCAGGGTCACCGGCAGGGACGGGAGTTCGGCGCCGAGTTCCGCCGCCCAGACCGTGGTGTGTGACAGGAATGCGAGCCGGGCGAGGGCGCGCTGACTGGTGATGCCGGCCGACAGCCGCAGTTTTCGCAGGTCCTCGGCGAATCCTCGAACAGCAGAGATCGTCATCAGCCGCTCCGGGGTGAGTTGACTGTTGCGTCGATTTCATCCCGGCGCCACCGTCGGTGGCAACCAGTTGGCAACCTGCCACCTGATCTCTTTTTTCGACCTTGCCGATCTGGGAGTCTGACGGCTCGCCCGTCGAGGCAAGGAATGGTCATGAGAATTCCGATGTACTGCCGTGTGCTCATTTCGATCGTCGCGATCTCTTTCGCGTCCGCCGTGTCCCCGGCCCCGGCCGCCGCCGACATCAGCGGCTACCGGGTGACCGGCACCGGTGGCGTGGGGCTCAAGGTCCGGCCCGACCCGTACGACCCGGCGGCGCCGCCGATCACGGTGCTGGCCGACGGCACGGCGTTCACCGCGATCTGCGCGGTACGCGGCCGTGACGTGCTCGGCAACAACGTCTGGCACCTGATCAGCGCGCCGGTCCGGGGCTGGATCGCCGACTACTACACCACGACTCCCGGCTTCAATCAGTACCTGCCGGGCGAACCGGAGTGCTACCACCGCACCGCCGCCCGGGACTGGGCCGTCGCGCACTATGCGGACGCCGAGCGCTATCCGGGCAACGACTGCACCTGGTTCGTCTCGCAGGCGCTCTGGGCCGGTCAGCTGGCGCGGACCGGGAACTGGACCGATCAGCCGTCGCCGACGGTCCCGGCGATCCGTGCCGACGCCCTCAAGAACGCGCTGATCCAGGCCGGTTACGCGACGATCCGGGAGGTCCAGTGGACCGACGTCACGGCCGGCGGCGCCCAGCTCGGTGACGTCATCGCCTACGACTGGGCCGGCGCACCCGACGGCGTGATCGACCACGTCGCCATCGTGACCGCCCTCGACGCGCAGCGGGCGCCGTCGGTGACGCAGCACAGCCTGGCCCGGCTCAACCGCTACTGGTCGTGGGATCCGGGCGCGAACGCACCGATCAGCCAGAGTCGTCCGGGCTCGCGCGTCTACCTGATTCAGATTCGGCTATGACGGCTCGCCCGGCCGGACCAGGCCGGATTCGTAGGCGTAGACCACCGCCTGGACGCGGTCGCGGAGGCCGAGTTTGTTGAGGATCCGGCCGATGTGGGTCTTCACGGTGGCCTCGGCGACCTGGAGGCGGCCGCTGATCTCCAGGTTCGACAGGCCCTGCGCGACCAGCAGCAGGACCTCGTGTTCCCGGTCGGTGAGGCTGTGCGGGCCGGAGATGCCCTGCTCGTCGGGGGTGAGGCGGCCGGCGAAGCGGTCCAGCAGCCGCCGGGTCACCCGGGGCGCCACCACCGCGTCGCCGCCGGCCACCACCCGGATCGCTTTGAGCAGGTCGTCCGGGGGCACGCTCTTGAGCAGGAAGCCGCTCGCCCCGGCCTGCAGCGCGGCGAACGCCTCCTCGTCGGTGTCGAACGTGGTCAGCACCAGCACCCGGGGCAGCGGCCCGGCGGCGCAGATCCGCCGGGTCGCGGTCACCCCGTCCAGCACCGGCATCCGCAGGTCCATCACCACGACGTCGGCCGGTGTGGTCCGGAGCAGGCGCAGCGCCTCCGCGCCGTCCCCGGCCTCACCCACGACGGTCATGTCGGCCTGATAGTCGAGGACCATCCGGAACCCGGCCCGGACCAGGTGCTGGTCGTCGACGAGCACCACCCGGATCATGCCGGCACCGCCCGTGCCCCGCTGAGCGGCAGCCCGGCACGGACCCGCCAGCCGCCGTCGGGCAGCGGCCCGGCCTCGAACGTCCCGCCGTGGAGCGCGACCCGCTCCCGCATCCCGACCAGCCCGTGGCCACCGCCGGCCGGACTCTCCGGCCGGGCGCCCGCCGGTGTATCGGTGACCTCGATGTCGATGTGGCCGGGGCGGTAGTCGACGGTCACCGCGGCGGCAGAGCCCGGTCCGGCGTGTTTCCGGGTGTTGGTGAGCGACTCCTGCACGATCCGGCACACCGCGAGCGCCACGCCGCCCGGCACGTCCGGCGGGGTGCCGTGCACCGCCAGGGTCGTGACCAGACCCGCGTCGCGGGCCCGCTGCACGACCGCTTCGATCTGATCAAGAGCGGCGGGGGCACGGTCGGACGCCTCGCCTCCGTCACTGCGCAGCATCTCGACGAGCTGACGGATCTCGTCCAGGGCGTCCGCCCCGGTGGTCCCGATGGTCCGCAACGCCTCACGCACCCGCTGCTGGTCGTGGTCGAACGCGTACGCCGCCCCGTTCGCCTGCAGCACGATCACCGACAGTGAGTGGGCGACGATGTCGTGCAGTTCCCGGGCGATCCGGGCCCGTTCCTCGGCGACCGCGATCCGCGTGTTGTCCCGGCGTTCGCGTTCGGCGCTGAGCCGGCGTTCGGCCGTGCTGGCTCGCAACTGGCCGAGGTAGCGCACGCTGAGCCCGGCCGCCCAGACCACGCCTCCGTAGCCGATCACGACCCCGAAGCTGTTCGCGATGTCGTGCAGGGTGATCCCGCTCAGCCCGCCGCCGACGTTGTTCTGTAGCGGGAGCACCACCGCGGCGGCCAGCGACGCGGCCACTCCACCGGCCACCGCACGCCGCAGGGTCGCCTCGTGCACGATGACCGCCCACATCGCGAGGGCGAGCGTGATCAGCAGCATGCCCTCGTGCAGCTGGGTCTCGTCGACCTCGACCGTCGCCGTCGCGACGGCCAGCGCCGACACACCGGCCAGCACAGCGAGCGGGTACCGGCGGCGCCACAGCAGCACCGTCCCGGCGAGCAGGCCGAACGCCAGCCCACCGGCCCGGAACTGATGCCACCACCAGGTGGCCAGGACGACTACGAAGGCCGAGACCAGCAGATCGGCCGGCGAGGGACGTAGACGAACCGGCATGCCGATCAGACTAGGACGTTCACTCACTGCGCAGTTCCTGGACCTGCAACAGCCGGAACAGCAGGGGCAGCCCGGCCGCCGTGACGGCCATGATCATCGCGGCGACCGTGGCGGTCACCAGGCTGATCGCCGGCCAGTCGATCGTGACCGGCGCCCGGGTGGCGGCGAGCAGCACCGCCGACAGGGTGCCGCCGACCAGCACCGCCAGCAGGAGCCCGGCCGACGCGGGGATGGCGATCTGGTAGAGCACCGACGCCGACAGGGTCCGCCGCCGGGTGCCGAACGCGGCGAGCACCGCCAGCAGCCGCCGCCGTTCGCGCAGCTGTTCGGTCACGTTGACGAGCATGCTCGCGCCGATGAAGAGCAGCAGCAGCACCGCGCACGCCTGGACCACCTGGCGGGCCCCGGCGAACTGGTTGCCGATCCGCTGGTCGCCGAAGAGTTGCAGGGGAGCGGCCGGGGCGAGCCGGGTCATCGTGTTGCGCACCTGTTCGATGGCGTCCGGCCGGGCCGGGTCGAGCCGGATCAGGTGACCGTCGGTGGTCAGGCCGGACAGGTCGGGGCGGATCTTCAGCGCGCCCGGGGTGGCCAGGTACGGCATCGGCCCGGCCTCACCCGGGTAGAGCGTGACCTCGGGCAGGTTGTCCGGGACCGTCCACGAGGAGAGCGGGACGTTGCCGTCGGCGCCGAAGAACGCGGTGCCCGGTTCCTGGACGATCTTGTCCCAGCCCGGCATCACGGCCGCGAAGGCGTCACCGTCGGTGCAGGAGGGCAGTGGGGCGTACTGCCGGAGGACTTCGCAGTCGCCCACCCGTACCATCGCGCCGTTTTGATCTTGAGAATCGGTCTGGAGATAGCCGTAGCCGGACAGGCGCACCGCCTCGACCCCCGGCGTGCCCGTCAGGGCCGCCGGCCATCCGGTGCCGTCGGCGCCGTTGGTGTAGGCGACCGCCTGGAACCGTTCGGCCGGCGCCTGCGCCCCGCCGGTCGCCGCGATCGACGCGCCGAGCAGCCCCTGAACAGCGATGATGCCGGCGACCGACACAGCGATCCCGGAGACCGAGCGGACCGCCGTGTCGCTGTCCAGCTGCAGCCGCCGCACCCCCAGCTGCCAGGCCACCCCGCCGCCGCCGAGCCGCCGGACCAGCGCCTGAACCAGCCACGGCAGCAGCACCACGACCCCGGTCAGCAGCAGGATCGCCCCGGCCGCCAGCTGCCCGCGGGTACCGTCGCCGATCTCCTCCGGCAGGCCGCCGGCCAGCGGATACAGCAGCGCCAGCCCGGCCGCCGGCGGAACCAGCCGCCACCAGAGCCGCCGCCGGCGCGGCACACTCTGCCGGACCACGCCGAGCGGTTCGATTACCACCCGGCGCAGCGCGGCCAGCGTCACCAGCACGGCTCCGGCCGGCACCAGCAGCAGGATCAAAACCAGCAAGATCAAAACCGGGCGGAGATCCGTGGGGTACGGGCTGAAGTCCGCCGGCAACAAGGTCCCGACCGCGGTTCGCAGCCCGAGGAAGACCGCACCGCCGGCCACGAGTCCCAGCAGCGCGCCGACCAGGGTGTCCCCGGCCGCGATCAGCCTGGTCATCCGGCCGTCCGCGCCGACCAGCCGGATCGCGGCGAGCTGCCGTTCCCGGGTCTCGCTGCCGAACCGCACCGCCGTGGTGACGAACGCCAGCACCGGCATCAGCATGATCGCCGCACCGATGATCGCGAGCACCACGATCGCCGCGTCCGTCGACGGCGGCCGCCCGTCCCCGAACGAGCTGATCCGCTCGGCGCCGTCGTCGCCGGTCAGCGTGCCGGACCCGGCGTAGAACCACATCTCGTCCGGCCCGGACAGGCCCTCCGGCGCGATCGTCCCGGCCACCCGCGCCGACCAGCGTTCCGGCAGCACGGCGCCGCCCGGCCCGGCGATCAGCTCGGCCAGCGCCGGGGACACGAACATCTCACCGGCCGCCGGAACCCGGTCCAGGCCCGGCGGAACCGGCGGGCGGTCACCGTCCGGGCGCAGGATCCGGCCCCGGACCGGCTCCTCCCGGAACCGGCTCTCCACGGCCAGGACCAGCAGGGTGCCCGGCCCGGCCGACTCGGCGACCGCGCCCGAGGCCCGGTCGTTGCGCCGCTGTTCCCGGGCCGCGACCGCGGTCGGCGCGGCCGCCAGCACCAGCAGCATCCCCACCCCGAGCCCGACCCCGGCGGCGATCAGCGCCAGCCGCAGCCACCCGGACCGTCCACCGGCCACACTCAGCCGCACACCCAGCAGCAGCGCGGTGACCAGCTCAATGCGGCGGCTTCGCTGCGCGGTCATCGGTCGGTCGTCGTGCTCGTTGCGGTGCCCTCGCTGCGCGGTCATCGGGCGGCCGCCATGTTCACGTTCGCGCCGTCGTGGAACGCGACCACCCGGTCGGCGGCCGCGGCGATCCGGTCCTCGTGGGTGACCAGCACGACCGCGCTGCCGCGCTCCTTCGCCGCCGCCACCAGCAGCCGGATCACCTGCTCGCCGTTGCGGGAGTCGAGCGCGCCGGTCGGCTCGTCGGCGAAGATCACCCGCGGGGTGCTGATCAGCGCGCGGGCCACCGCGACCCGTTGCCCCTGCCCACCGGACACCTGACCGGGCCGTTTGCCCGCCACCTCGGCGACCTGGAGCCGGGCCAGCAGCTCACCGGCCAGTTCCTCGGCCCGGCGGCGGCGGGCCCCGGCCAGCCGCAGGGGTAGCGCGACGTTCTCCAGGCAGGTCAGCTCGGGCACCAGCTGTCCGAACTGGAACACGAAACCGAACGCGTCCCGCCGCAGTGCGCTGCGCTCCCGGTCACCGAGCTCGCTGAGGTCATGGCCGTCGTAGGTGATCCGGCCGGCATCCGGCGCGAGGATCCCGGACAGGCAGTGCAGCAGGGTCGACTTGCCGGAGCCGGACGGCCCGGTCAGCGCGACCACCTCACCGGGAAAGACCTGCAACGACGCACCGGTCAGGGCCTGGGTGGCGCCGAACGACTTGGTGACGTCGTCGGCGGCGAGAAGGGGTTGGGTAGACACGTGAACGACGCTAGGCAGGCACCAGCGGTGCGGCGTCCACCCCGATGATGAACCCGGGCGTACGACTTGAGTCGTACTCATGACCTCCCGGTATGCCGTGCCGCTCGGCGGGCCGGGGAGGCACACCGGAATGGTGTGCCTCCTGCTGCGGCGTACCCGCTGAAGGTTTGTCAGCCGACCTCGGCCAGATAGGCGGCGGCCTTCTCCGGGTCGACGAACCAGTTGAGGAAATCGTTGGGGTCGACGAAGCCCGCGGCGAAGCGGCGGGCGATCTGCTCGTTCTGCGAGGCCGCGCCGAGCAGCTGCTGCACGTGCGGCGGCAGCGGCTGGAGCATGGCGTTGGTCCAGCCGGTGACCGCCGCGCCGTGCGCGGTCCAGAAGCCCTCGAACGTGTCGGTCATCCACTGCTCGTCGAACGGCTGGTCGCCGCGGGCCAGGATCGCCTTCAGGTAGTGGTCGGCCGCCTTGGCCGCGGTGTTGCTGCCCTGGCCGGTGATCGGGTCGTTGGCGATCACCACGTCGGCCAGGCCGAGCACCCGGCCGCCGCCCGGCAGGTGCGCGACCGGCCGGCGCACGGTCGGCGTGTACCGGCCGTGCAGGGTGCCCTTGGCGTCGGTGAGCTGCACGTTCCGGGCGCGCTCGGCCACCCACGGCAGGTATTCGCGGATCAGCCCGAGGGTGAGCTCGAGGTGCTGCTCCGGGACCATCCGGCCGTTGTGCCCGGCCCAGCGGTCCAGCGGCCCGCCCGGCACGGCCTCCCAGAACAGGATGTCGCACGGGCCGGAGTGGGTCAGGCCGGGGATGACGAACAGCTCGCCCAGGCCGGGGATGGCGTGGAAGCCGACGTGCGGCACCGGCCACTTCGGGTCCGGTTCGAGCCCGTGCACGTAGGCCACGGCCAGGCCCCGCTGCGGCTCGGTGTACGGCGACCGGCTCGGGTCCCGGTCGAACATCGCCACCAGATCGCCCTTGCCGGCCGCCACGATGGTCAGGTCGTAGCGGCCCAGCTGGGTGATCGCGTCCAGGTCCTGGGTGGTGACCGCGTTGTAGATGACGTCGACGCCGCGCTCCTGGGCGTCCTCCAGCCAGCGGGCCATCTTGACCCGCTGGTCGGTCGACTTGGCCGGTTTGTCCAGCGGCGCGATGATCTCCAGGGCGAGCTGGCCGGGCGGGGCGGCGAGGGTGGGCCGCAGGCCGTGGATCGGCGGGGTCTCGTCCTCCCAGTGGTTGAGGCCGTACGCCCGCTCGGTCTCCAGGGCCATGTCGAACATCGCCTGGGTCGACATGACCCAGCCGGTGCGGATCTCGTCGGGGGTGCGCGCCGACATCAGGGTGACCTCGTAGCCCTCGGCCCGCAGGCTCAGGGCGAGCTGGAGACCGGCTTGGCCGGCCCCCACGATGAGAATGTTGCGCAAGATAATCCGCCTCCTGTTGAGCTCTTCCGTCTATCCGATGGCCTGTTTCGCCGCGTGGTCCACGACGGCCAGCAACGCTCGGGCGACCTTGCGGGCGTCACGGATGTCGGCGGCGATCAACGGCACGTGTGCGGGCAGCGCCAGCGCGTCCCGCACCTCGGACAGCTCGTGGGTGGCAACTCCATGGAACAGATTCACACAGACGACCCACGGTACGTCCGCATCGTTCTCGAAGTAGTTGACGGCGGCGAAGGAGTTGGCCAGGTTGTTGGTGTCGACCAGGACCAGCGCGCCGACCGCGCCGCGGACCAGGTCGTCCCACATCGGCCAGAAACGGGGCTGGCCGGGCGTGCCGAACAGGTAGAGCACCAGGGTCTCGTCGATGGTGACCCGGCCGAAGTCCATGGCCACGGTGGTGGTCACCTTGTCGATGCCCGGATCGAGGCGGTCGATCTGGGCGGCGGCCGCGGTCATCCAGGACTCGGTGCGGATCGCCGGGATCTCCGAGATGGCGCCGACCGCGGTGGTCTTGCCCACCCCGAAACCGCCCGCGACGACGATCTTCGCCGAGGTCATCTGGCTCATCCGTACGCCGTCAGGTGAGTCGGGCAAGGCCGGCACGGAGTCTCTCCAGTAGTGCTAGATCCTGTGAGGAGCGGGGGTCGTGCACCTCCAGCTGACCGATCTTGAGCAGGTCGCTGATCAGCAGGCGGGTGAGGCCGAGGGGTAGCCCGCAGTTCGCCGACAGTTCGGCCACCGAGCACATCCGCCGGGCGTGCTCGTAGAGGGTCCGGGAGGTGGGTGCGAGGCTGGCGGCGAGCACCGGGTCGTAGCGGTTGCCGGTGGAGACCAGGGTGTGGATCAGCAGCGGGCTGCGGCTGCCGGTCCGCCCGCGGGCGGTCATGTACGGGCGCACCTTCCAGTGCAGCCCCGGCCTTCGAACCATGCCGGGCCTCCTAACGGCGTGCCGGTGCGGGCAGCGTGTTCTGGTGCAGCGCCTGCCTGGTCTCCGGGGTCAGGGCGTGCCCCACCGATTGGCTGAACGTGGTCATCGCGTACCCCAGGTGCCCGATCTGGGTCTGGGGTTGTGCGGCCACCAGCAGCGCCGCGACGAAGTCGCCGGCCGGGTCGTCGATGCGCAGGAAGGCCAGGTGGCCGTGCGGGTAGCGGATGCTCAGGTTCTCCGGGGCGCCGAGCTGGAGCAGGCCGCCGAGCTGGCCGGTGATGCCGAGGAACCCGGCGGCCAGGGCGGCGACGCTCTCCGCGTGCTCCCGGCTCAGGTGCCCGGACGAGGCCAGCTGGAGCCCGTCGGCGGAGACCAGCACGACCGCGGTGATCGTCGGTACCTCGCGGACGAGCTGGTCGATCAGCCAGGAGACGTCTGGCTGGCCGCCGTCGGCGGTGGTGCGGTAGTCGGTCATCACGGTCCTTCGACTTTCGGGGGGCGCTCGTTGCGGTGGGAGACCTTGGCCCGGGCGGCGTCGACACCGGCGTTGAAGTCGGCGGCGTCGTCGTGCCAGGTGGTCTGATGTACCTGGGTGGTGACCGGGAGCGGCGGCGGGTCGGCGCTGCGGACGCTGGCCGGCACCCGGCGCGGCATGGCCTGCTTCTGCACCGGCAGCACCATGGTCACCTCGTTGCCGCCGATCGCCCGGCGGCGCTGCTCGGGCACCGCCTCGATGGCCGGGGCCGGCTCCGGCTCGGCCACCCGCGGTGTCTCGCAGAGCAGGTCGGCGCCGATCAGCAGCATGGCGACGGTGCCGCGGGGCTGCCGGGGCACCAGGCGTACGCGCAGCGACCGGTGCCGGTGGGTGAGCACTCCCGCCACCGACAGTCCCAGGTGGGCGGGCCGCAGCTCGTCGGCGGGCGGCCCGTCCGGGCTGTCCAGCAGCCGCTCGATCCACGGCAGGTGGGCCGGGTTGATGCCGATGCCGCTGTCCTCGACCCGGATCACCACGTCGCCGTCGCCGGTGAGGTGCGCGGCGATGGTCACCGGCTCGGTCGGCGGAGAATACCTGTCGGCGTTGTCGATCAGCTCGGTCAGGATGCGGATCACGTCGTCGGCGGCGACCGCGGCCACCGCGAGATCGGCGATCGGGCCGAAGTGCAGGCGTTCGTAGTTCTCCACGGCGGCGCCTGCCGCGTGGGTGACGTCCTGGAGCGAGGTGATCTGCTGGTCCGGGTCGTCGAGCGGTTCGCCGGTGAGCACCCGCAGGTTCTCGGCGAGGCGCCGCACCCGGGTGACCGAGTGGTCGATGCGGAACAGCACCTTGCGCCGTTCGCTGTCCTGCTCGCGGAACTCGGCCTCACCGATGTGGTGGACCGCCTCCCAGGTGAGGGTGAGCAGCCGGAGGGCGAACTCGCCGGCGACCGGTCGCCACAGATCCTCTGGTGGGGCCGGCTCCTCTTGCACTTCGACTGCTTCGACCGGGTCGGCGTGCTCGTCGGGCTGCCGCCTGCGCCACCAGTTCGTCCAGCGGCCTGCCGCAGGCATCGATTGCTCCCCAATCAGCCTTGTGTCGTATCGGAGCGGAGGAAGATCACCGACTACGAAGTCTGTACCGTACCTGCCGGATTGCCGGGATGGCCACCAATCCTCATGTTGTGCAGGTCTCCCGGTCACCAGCTCCTGAGCTGCCCTGTCGTGAACGCGGGAACAGTCGGCTCCAATGTGGATCTTCCTGCTCTGTGGAGAGCTTAGCCACAGGCATGACCGGGCCGGTCGGTGCCCATCGCTTTCCGTCGAGCCGAGCATGGCGCTCCGCTGTGATGTGGTGACGGACTGTGCGTACGTTGGCCCCAGGGGGCCGCACCGGGGCCGGCCCGGCTCAGCCGACGGTCGCGGAGGCGAGCAGGGCGGCGGTCGGCAGCGCGAGCCGGCCGTCGCCATCGCGGTACGGGGCGGTGTGCCTGTCGAACTCGGCGCGGACCCGTTCGACCGTGGCCGGGGTCTGGCGGCGCAGGATCGCGCCGTGTGAGCCGATGCCGTTGGCCGGGCCGCTCCACCAGGCCTCGGGGTCGGTCCGGTGGACCCAGGTGAGGGTGTCGCAGCTCGGCTCGGTCAGTCCGGCCCGCCGGAGCAGGTCGGTGAGGCCGTCCTCGGTGCGCGGGAAGTCCTGGTCCGGGGCCACCCGGGGCAGGTCGGCCGGGCGTTCGACCCCGGCGGCGTCGAAGATGGTGGCCCAGACCTGCTGCGCGGGCGGCGGCGGGTACGGCCAGATCGTGACCGCGACCCGCCCACCGGCCCGGACGACCCGCCGCAGCTCGCGGACGGCGGCCACCGGATCACCGACGTGGTTGACGACGAAGTTGGCCACCGCCGCGTCGAACGCCCCGTCCGGGAACGGCAGGTGGGGGAGCAGCGCGTGCTGGAACTCGGCGCCGGGAACCCGCTGTCGCGCCACGTCGAGCATGCTGGGCTCGGCGTCGACGGCGGTGACTCGGGAGCCCCGCGCGCATGCCAGCCCGGCCACGGTTCCGGTGCCGGTGCCGACGTCGAGCAGCCGGTCCCCGTCACCGGCCGCGGCCGCGTCCAGCAGTGCCGCGGCCGGATGAGCGCACAGGGCGGCGAAGCTCCCCTGGAACGCCGTCCCCTGTCCCGCCCACAAGGCCCGCTCGTACTCGTCGAATGCTGTCATGATCGACAACTTAGCCAACCGGGTCACAGGTCGAGGACCAGGCGGGGACCGGCGGCGCGGGAGACGCACGGGAACACGGTGTCGTTGGCGGCCCGTTCCGACTGGGTCAGCAGGGCGTCCCGGTGGTCGACGGCGCCGGACAGCACTGTCGTCTCGCAGGTTCCGCAGGTGCCCTCCCGGCACGAGGAGAGGATCGGGACCCCGGCCGCCTCGACGACTTCGAGGATCGAACTGCCGGCGGGCACCGCCAGAGTCCGGCCGGTCCGGGCCAGCTCCACCTCGAAGGCCTCCGACGGCCCGGCGGTCCCGGCGGGCGCGGCGAACCGTTCCAGGTGCAGGGCCCGGCCCGGCCGGCGCGAGCAGGACTCCTCGACCGCCTGGAGCATCCCCGACGGCCCGCAGCAGTAGACGAGGGTGCCCGGCGGGTGGCGGCCGATCAGGGCGTCCACGTCGAACCGGCCGAACGGGTAGAGGGTCACGCGGGGGTCGGCGGCCAGTTCGTCGTGGAACGGCATGGCGGCCGCGGTCCGCCCCGCGTAGTGGAGTTCCCACGGCGCTTCGGCGGCGGCCAGCATCGGCCGGATCGGGGTGATGCCGATGCCGCCGGCCAGGAACAGGTAGCGGGGCGCGGGCCGCAGCGGGAAGTGGTTGCGGGGCTCGCTCACCTCGATCAGGTCCTGTTCCGACAGTTCGTCGTGAACGTGCCGGGAGCCGCCGCGCCCGGTGTCGTCGCGGCGCACCGCGATCCGCCACACCGAACTGTCGGCCGGATCGCCGCACAGGGAGTACTGCCTGGTCAGCCCGGGACCGAGGTGCACGTCGACGTGGGCGCCGGGTGACCAGGCGGGTAGCCGGCGATCGTCGGCGCTTCGCAAGTCCAGCGCGACGACGCCTTTTGCGACGACTGTGATATGCGTGACCCGTACCGTAATCATCTTAAATGCGCCGGAGGCCGCGGCAGGATCGCTGCCGGATCGGGTGTCGCGGGGCCTTCGGCCGGATGGTCGGGGTGGGCGAGCAGCCATTCCCACATCGCGACCGGCTCGATGGCCTCGGCCTGCGCGCCGCAGTGGCAGCGGCCGCGCAGCCGGTCGTCGCCGGGCAGCCAGCTGACCCGGAGTTTCATCGGGCCTCGCGCATCCGGGCGAGCATCCGGCGCGCGGCCAGGCCGCCGGTGTCGATGTTGATGGAGAGTTCCTGGTAGCCGTCGGGTTCGCCGCTGATCACCTTCTCCAGGGTGTCGAGGGCGGTGACATCCTGGAGGACGACGGTCCGGTTGCTCTTGGCGAGATAATCGCTGACGTCCTCGTCGTCGAGGGCGAAGTCGCGGGCCACCGCCCAGAAGTCGTGGGTCGAGCTCTCGGTCTCCGGCGTGATCGCGTAGACCACTTCGACGTGGAACGCGTCCGGGTCGCTGCCGTCCTCATTCGGCAGGACCCCGGCCGGCGCGATCCGGCTGTGCAGCAGATACAGGCACGGCGGCGTGTACTCGATGTCCTGCCAGCGGGTGATCCGGCCGGTGATGCCTGTCGAGTTGGCGTAGAACGGCGGGCACGCCGCGTCGGCCATGTGCCGCGACACGTAGACGATGCCGGCCTCCTCGTCGACCTCGGTGGTGATCGGCGTCTCGGCCACCTCGGGCGTGCCGATGTAACCGCCGTGCAGGTACGTCTCGTGCGACAGATCCAGCAGGTTGTCGACGAGCAGGCTGGCCCGGGCGGCGAGCGGCTCCATGCCGGACACGACGGTCCAGCCGGGCATGTCGAGCCACGGCGCCCGCGGGATCCGGGTCGTCGCGGCCAGCTCCGGATCGCCGATGAACACCCACACGAACGAGTCCTGCTCGACGACCGGGTAGGTCCGCAGCCGCGCGGTCCGCGGCACCCGCGTCTGTCCCGGCACCGCCACACACACCCCGTCGGCGCCGTAGGTGAACCCGTGATAACCGCAGACCACGGTGTCGCCGACCAGGTGGCTGGGCTTCTCCGAGAGCGGGAAACGGCGATGCACACACCGGTCCGACATGGCGGCCACGGCACCGTCTCCGGTGCGCCAGAACAAGATCGATTCACCACATACGGTACGGGAGAAGAGCTCCCGGTCCACTTCACGTGTGTAGGCCGCCACGTACCACTGATCCTGAACGAATGCCGTCGTCATACCCGGCAGTTTGTGACCTGGGTCGCAACAGGTCATCCTGGGTTTCCGTCATTCGGAAGGAGCCCGGCGATGGTGAAGCGCGCGGCGACCGGTCCCGTCCTCGGGCGGGCCCTGCTGATCCTGGAGGCGTTCGGCCCGCGGCACACCACGCTCACCCTCACCGACCTGGCCCGCCGGGCCGGGCTGCCGCTGTCCACCGTCCACCGGCTGGCCGGCGAGCTGGTGTCGTGGGGCGCTCTGGAACGCGACCCCGGCGGCCGGTACAGCGTCGGCCTGCGCCTGTGGGAGGTCGGCTCGCTGGCGCCGCGCGGTCTCGGCCTGCGCGAACGGGCGCTGCCCTACCTGGAGGACCTGTCCCAGGTCACCCACGAGAACGTCCAATTGGCGGTACGCGAAGGCGCCGAAGTGGTGTTCGTCGAACGGATCGCCGGCCGCCGTGCGGTGCCGGTGCACACCCGGGTCGGCGGCCGGTTCGCGCTGTCCGCCACCGGGGTGGGCCTGGTGCTGCTCGCCCATGCGCCAGTCGCGGTGCAGGAGGAGGTGATCGGGTCGGCGATCGAACGGTTCACCCCGCACACCGTCACCGACCCGGCGGCCCTGCGGCGGCTGCTGGCCGACGTGCGCACCAACGGCTTCTCGGTCAGCGATCGCCAGGTCACCGAGGACGCCCTGTCGGTCGGCGCCCCGATCCGCGACGCACACGGCACCGTCGTCGCCGCGGTGTCACTGGTGGTCCGCTACGGCACGGTCTCCCCGCACGCGCTGTCCCCGCTGGTGCGCTCCAGCGCCCGGGCCATCTCCCGCGCGCTCGACACGGCCGGCAGCGACAGCACGAAACAGGCGCCGCCCGAGCCCTTGCGGTAGGCGACCGAACCGCCGTTCGCCTCGGCCAGCTCACGGACGATGAACAGACCCAGCCCGGTGCCCTTCTTCGTCGGCGCCACGCCGGTGGTGGCCCGCGCGTACCTGCCGAACAGCTGGGGGACGAACGCGTCGGGCACACCTTCGCCGGTGTCGGACACCTCGAAGTCGACCATGCCGTCGCGCACGGCTATCCGTACGGTGACCGGCGGCCGCCCGTACTTCATGCCGTTCGAGATCAGGTTGCCGAGCATCTGCTGAAGGTGACGCGGGTCGGCCGCGACGAGGACCTGCTGGTGCGCCACATCGATCCGGACGTCGTCACGCTGGGCGACGCACAGCTGGGCGAGGGCCTCGACCGTGGCCTGGTGGGCGTCGAGCGGCGTCCGATGGGCGACGAGATTCTCCTCGTCCAGCTGGGTCAGCGTGAGGATCTCCTCGACCAGGTTGCCCATGGTGACGGCCGCGGTGGCGACCCGCTCGACGTCCCCGCGCTTCTCGGCGTCGGGGGAGACGTCCCAGTCCGCCAGCATCAGCTCGCAGTACCCGGTGATCGCCGTGATGGGCTGCCGCACGTCGTGGGTGAGCATCCCGACCAGGCCGGCCACCCGGTCGTTCGCGGCCCGCAGCGAGGAGTTGAGCGCTCCGAGCTCACGGGCCCGTTCCGCGGCCCGGATCGTCTCCCGCTGAACGGCCCGGTTGCGGGCGGTCAGACCGGCCACGGCCACCAGCAGGAAACTGGTCACCACGGTCAGTCCCACCGCGAACCGGTACTCGCGGACCACACCGTCGATCGTCTGGAACAGCGTGGTGGCCGGGATGGCGGCGCCCACCAGCCAGTAGGTCCCCCGGACGGGCGCCTCGGTGACATGCCAGTCAGGTCGTGCCGCCCCCGTCGATCCGGTGATGACGTTCACCGTGCGGTTGGTCCGGGTGTCCCGGAGGTACGCGCTGGTCGCCCCGGACGATGCGACCGCACGACGCAGGTCGGCTGCCGCCATGCTGCTCTGGACGTCGATGGTCGTGGTGAACATCCGCCGGCCGTCGGCGGTGTCGACGGGCACCGTGACCTGGATGACGTCGATGTGCCGGGTCGGGTCGAGCATGATCGAGGCGGTCGGCCCGTCGTCGCCCGGCAGCCGGCGCGGGGCCATCGGCTCGGACCGGAACTCCTGGACCCGGCGCTTCGGCACCCGGTTGATCGACGGTGCTGCCATGTCGAACGCCGTCCGCGAACTCCCGTCGTCGGTGAGGCCGGCCTTGGCGCTTCTCCGCTGACCGTCCTCGATCTCCTTGAGACCGGCCGCGATCGCATCGGCGGCGCCGGCCACGTGGTCGTCGAAGGTCTGCTCCAGGCTCTGCCCGGCCGCGTGACCGAAGACCAGGAAGAGGCCGCCGGCCAGCAGATACACCGCCAGGAGCAGGGCCGCGGGAAGGATCAGGTGACGCCGGTAGCCGCTGCTCGGCACTCTGCTCGGCCCAGGACGAGTCCGCATCTGTTTCCGCCCTTTTCGCACATTCTCGGCGCGAGCGAAGTTTAGGACGACCGGGCGGCCGTCCGCCCACGGAATGCAGATGCATGTGCGGCCGCCGGCCTGGCAGGCTGCACTCCGGGCGTTTCGACACCGGGGAGCAGACGAATGACCAGCACCGACCAGGAGATCAAGTCCGCCGACGGGACCCGGCTCGTGGTGCGCCGCGTCGGCGCCGGTGATCCGGTGATCCTGTTGCACGGCTCCGGCGGCGGCCTGCACTCGTGGGCGGCGGTGGCCGAGCGGCTGGCCGGATCGTTCGAGCTGTGGATGCCGGCCCGCCGGGGCTACCACCCGAGCGACGTCCCGCCCGGCCGCAAATCGTTCCGGGACGAGGTCGCCGACGTGCTCGCCGTGCTCGACACGATCGGCCGCCCGGCACACCTGGCCGGTGGATCGTACGGCGCGACGCTCGCCCTGCACACCGCCGCCGCCGAGCCGTCCCGGCTGCGCTCGCTGTCGCTGTTCGAGCCACCGCTGTTCGCCGCCGGCGACGCCCTGACGCCGCTGCTGGCCCGCTACCGCACGGCCCTGGCGGCGGACGACGCCGCCGGGATGTTCACCGTGCTCGACGAGGTGACCCGGGTGCCTCCGGAGGTCGTCGCCGCGTTCCAGGCCGCGGCCGGTGACCGCCGGATCGACCCGGCCACCGCGACCGGCTGGCTGCACGACCTGGAAGCCCTCACCGGCGACACCACGGGCCCGGCCACCTGGTCGACGATCACCGTCCCGGCGCTGCTCATGCAGGGCGCCGACACCTGGGCGCCGATGCCCGCCACGATGGACGCCCTGGCCGCCGCGCTCCCCGGGGTGCGCCGCGTCATCTGGCCCGGTCAGTCCCACTTCGCTATGATGACCGCCCCCGGCCTGGTCGCCGACACCCTGCGGGACTTCTTCGGCAGCTGCCCCTGAACTGCCACCGGCCGGTTGCTCAGCGACCGCCCGCCATCGCCGAACGGTGAACCGTGTCGGAACCCGGTCGTCCAGCCGTCCCCTCGCACGAGATCGAGAAGCCCGCCCACCGGCTGATCGCCGGCGTCATCGTGGTCCTCGGGGTGAGCATGCTGCTCACGTTCGTGCTGTCGGTGTGGGAGTGGGAGGACGTCGTCGTCAACGGCGAGCCCGCCGAACTCGACGAATGGCTGTCCGTCGTCGCGATCTGCTGGCTCCCGGTGATCACCGTGGCCCTGCTCCGGCTGATCGACCTGCAACGACGGATGCGGGCCACCGCCCAGGCCGCCGTGCAGGCGTTCGAGAGCACTGTCCGGACGGTGTCCGGCTGGGTCTGGCGCACCGACGCCGACCTGCGGGTGACCTATTCCAGCGACGGCGTCACCACGCTGTTGGGCCTCGACCCGGAGCAGGTCGTCGGCAGCGCTCTCGATTCGGTTCTGACCGATTCCCTTTCCGCGGTACGGGCGAACGCCGCCACCGGCACCGCGGAGTGGGCGAACGCCGCCGCCGGCACTGCGGAGTGGGCGGACAGCACCCGCCACACCGACGACACGATCCGGCACGTGCGCAGCAACGCCACCCCGCTCCGGGACGGCAAAGGTGTGATCGTCGGCTATCACGGGTTCAGCACTGACGTCACCGCCGAGGTCGAGGCGACCGAGGAGAAACGCCGCGACCGGCAGCGGCACGAGACGCTCCGGGCCGGGATCGCCGCGCTGCTGGACGACGACGACGCGCTGCGGATCGTGCTCCAGGTGATCGTCGACCTGGACACCGGCCGCCCGGTCGGGGCTGAGGCGCTGTCCCGGTTCACGGCCGAGCCGTACCGTCCGCCGAACGTCTGGTTCGAGGAGGCCTGGCAGGTAGGGCTCGGATCAGACCTGGAACTGCACGCCGTCGGCAAGGCCCTGGCCCGGCTCCCGGAGTTGCCCAACCACGCCTACCTGTCGGTCAACGTCGCCCCGGACACCCTCGTCGACCCGCGTTTCCTGGCCATGCTCGACGACCTGGGCGCCGACATGGCCCGGATCGTCGTCGAGATCACCGAACACGCCGTCGTCAACGATTACGGCCTGCTCACCGAGATCGCCGACCGGATCCGCCTGCGCGGCGGCCGGCTTGCCGTGGACGACGCGGGCGCCGGCTACGCGACGATGCAGCACATCCTGGCGTTGCGCCCGGACATCATCAAACTGGACCGCAGCATCGTCGGCCACGCCGACGAGGACCCGGCCCGCCGAGCGCTGACCGCAGCGATGGCAGCCTTCGCCAGTTCCCTGGGCACGACGGTGGTGGCCGAGGGCGTGGAGACCGCCGGCGAGATCGAGGTACTGCTCGACACCGGCGTGCACCTGGGCCAGGGCTTCTTCCTCGGCCGCCCGGCCCCCGACTGGCCAGCCGAGAACCCGGCAACCCGGGTGTGCACCAGCCGCTGACGAAAAGCTCCCAGCGCCCCGGACATGCGTCGGCCCGGGTGCGTTGCGGCCGGCAGTCGGGAGTTTCGGTGGTGCGGGCCTGTGCCGGCTCGCGGCTGGGAGTTTCGGTGGTGCGGGCTTGCGTCGGCCCGGGGCTGGGGGTTTCGGTGGTGCGGGCCTGTGTCGGCTCGCGGCTGGGGGTTTTCGGTGGACCACGTATGCGTCGGCCCGTGACAGGGAAGTGAGTGGGAGAGTCACGTGGCGTAGCGAGGAGAGTCATGAGCTGGGCGCAGGCGGTTCGAGAGCGGGCCCGTACCACTTTGGCCTCGGCGGCCAGCCGGAACCTGCCGCCGCCGTTCACCGTCGGCCCGGAGTTGCCGGACCCGGCCACCCCGGTGGTCGTGGTGGACCGGCGGCCGAACAGCGAGGACGTCCTGCCGCCCGGCATCCGCACCGCGGGCGCCTGGGCCTGGCGGTTCATCCTGTTCGTCGTCGCCACCTACCTGCTGCTGCGTCTGATCTCGCTGCTGAGCGTCGTGATCATCCCGGTGGTGGTGGCGATCCTGCTGGCGGCCCTCTTCCAGCCGGCCAGCGCCGCGCTGGTGCGATGGGGTGTCAAGCGCTCCCTGGCGGCCGGACTGGTGCTGGTCAGCGGACTGATCGTGGTGTTCGGCGGGCTCGGGCTGATCGTGCGAACCTTCATCTCCCAGTTGGACACCCTGTCGGCACGGGTCACCGAAGGCGTCGACGAAGTACAGACGTGGCTGTCGCGTGGCCCGCTGCACCTGACCGACGCGCAACTCAGCCAGTACGTCGATCAGGCCCGAACCGCGCTCACCTCCAACCAGGGCGCCGTCACCAGCGGGGCGATCACCACCGCCACCACTCTGGGCGAGGTGATCACCGGATTCTTCCTGGTCCTGTTCACGCTCTTCTTCCTCCTGCGCGACGGCGCCCAGATCTGGTCGTTCCTGTGCCGGCTGCTGCCACGCGAGGCCCAGGTGCCGACCGCACGGGCCGGGCACTACTCGTGGCACACGCTCGTCTCGTATGTGCACGCCACCGTCCTTGTCGCCTTCGTCGATGCGGTGGGCATCGGCATCGGCCTGGCGATACTGCGAGTCCCACTGGCCCTGCCGCTCGCCGCTCTGGTGTTCCTCGGCGCGTTCATCCCGGTGATCGGCGCAACCCTGACCGGCGCCGTGGCGGTCCTGGTCGCCCTGGTCGCGAACGGCCCGGTGACCGCGGTGACCGTCCTGATCATCGTGATCGCCGTCCAGCAACTGGAGGGCCACGTGCTCCAGCCACTGATCATGGGCCGCGCCGTGGCACTGCACCCCCTCGCGGTGATCCTGGCGATCGCCGCCGGCATCGTGGTAGCCGGAATCGTCGGCGGCCTGATCGCGGTCCCCTTGCTGGCCGTGCTGAACACCGCAATCCGCTACCTGGCCCAGCACCCGAACGGCGAACCGACCCCGAACCGAGTGCCCCCAGGCACCGAACCCACCGACGACGAGGAAGCCGAACAGGAGAACCGTGCCGACGCCGCCCAGCGCGCCGCCGACCCGGCAACCCCACCCCCGGCCAGCACCTCGGTGTCCCCAGCCGGAGCCGGCCAGAGCTGATCCACAACCGAGGCCGACCATGCCGGCCTTCTTGTCCTCGTGGCCGGCCACGGTGGAAGCGGCTCGGTGTGGCAGTTGCACTGGGCCGTTCTTGTCGGCCGGGCCGACCCTCTTGTCCTCGTGGCCGGCCACGGTGGAAGCGGCTCGGTGTGGCAGTTGCGCTGGCCGATCTCGTCGGCCGGGCGGGCCGCTTGTCCTTGTGGTCGGCCACGGTGGAAGCGGCTCGGTGTGGCAGTTGCGCGGGCCGGCCGCCCGTCAGGTGACGACGACCCCGCCGATGCCGGTGCGTCCGGCGATGGTGGCCACCAGATCGACCGTGACGCCGTCGCGGATGCGCTCGCCGAAGACGTCGACGATCGCATCCGTGACCACGGCGATCAGGCGGGCGACGATCTCGTCGGCGTCGGGACGGCTGAACGCCGCCTCCTTGATGCCGAACGAGACGTATGGCGAGGCAGCCCGGGCGGGGAAGCCCCCGATGCCCCAACGGGCCGCTGGCAGGCCGATCAGCTTGACGTCGACCAGCCCGCGCGCCCACTCGCCGTAGACGGTGACGACCGCGTCGGTCAGTTTCTGAATCAGGACGGCCTCGCGGCCGGCCAGATCGCTCTCCAGCACATGGACGCTGAGGTGTGGCATAGCATCCCCCATGGCTTTGACTACAAAATAGCTTTGCAAGCAAAGATATTCGGAGGATGGGCGGATGTCAACTGAGGACCGGGTCCGGGAGTTGCTGCTGGTGATGCCACGGATGGTCGGCCGGATCAAGAAGCTGCCGTTGCCCGAGCAGTTGCAGTCACTCGACCTCGCGCCCCGGCACCTGTCGCTGCTGTCCCTGCTGCTCCTCGACGGCCCGCAGACGGTCTCCCACCTGGCCGAGGTGCTGGGTGTCGCGCCGACCACGATCAGCCTGATCGTCAGCGACCTGAGCCGCCGGGGAGTCCTGGCGCGCCGTGAGGACGACGACGACCGCCGCCGCCGGATCGTCGACATCACCCCGGACAGCCGGGACGCCATCGCCGAGTGGCTCTCCCCGGGCGCCCAGGCCTGGCGTCAGGCCCTGGCTCCGTTGACGCCGACCGAGCAGCGGACCTTCGTGGACACCCTGCTGCGCTACGAGGCGGCGGTCGCCGATCTCCGGCCGGAGATCGGCGACCGGTGAGGGCCGGGCGAGGTTCACCGTTGCGGTGACCCGGATGCCGATGCGGGCCAGCCGTGGATGTCGAAGACGGCGATCGGGTCGAGATAGTCGCGCCAGCGGCTGATCTTCCGGTCCCGGATGGTGATCACCGAGACGAAGTTGTTCGTGTAGTCGGCTCCGGTCGCCGTCGCCCGGCCGTGCACGGTGTATTCCAGGACCACCACCGACTTCTCCCGGTCGTGGTGGACCGCGAGCTGATCGGCGGCGTACAGGACCATGCTGTCGCCGTAGTCGCGGTACAGGTCGGCGACCGCAGTCCGGCCGACCACCCGGCGCGGATATCCGGGCACCGTGATCACGTATTCGAAGACGGCGTCCTCGGCCAGGGTGTCGAAGTAGTGGTCGCCGTCGACCAGGCCGGCCAGTCCCCGGGCGACGATGTCGAAGAACGGATTCAGGGCGGCGAAGTCGTCGCTGTTCACGGGCCAGGCCCGGCGTGCGAAGTCGGCGAGGCTGCGGGGCGGCCGGCCGAGTACCCGTTCGATGTCACCGGTGGGCCGTGATCCGTTGCCACCGGCGACGGCCGATGTCTGCCAGTCGAGCACGACCCCGTAGTCGGCGGGAACGAATCCGGTGGCGACGACGGCCCGTACCCAGGTGTCGCGGTCGATGTCCTGGAAACGGACCGGCCGGCCGGTCACGTCGCCGATCGTCTCGGCCACCTGGGTGAAGGTGAGCGCTTCCGGGCCGGTCAGGACATACCGTCGACCGGCGTGCCCGGTGGGGTCGGCGAGCGTCGCGGCGGCCACCGCGGCGATGTCGGCGGCGTCGACGAACGCCTCGGCGCCGGTGCCGGCGGGCACGGTGATGACATCGTCGACGATCGGGACGTGGTGGTCGGCGAAGTTCTGCATCACCCAGCCCGGCTGGAGGATCGTGTGGGTGAAGGCGGTCCGGCTCCGGAGCTCGGCCTCGACCGCCGCGAAGTCGGTGGTCTCCGGAGCGTCCTCGGCACGGTAGGTGCTGAGGTGGGTGATGTGCCGGACACCGGCCTTCTCGGCGAGGTCGAGGAAGTCCGACACCTGCTCGGCGTACCGAGTCCGGGGCACCGGCGCGACGAGATACACCCGGTCCACGCCGTCGAGGGCGGTGGCCTGGGACGCCGGGTCGTCCCAGTCGAAGCTCACGTCGGCGCCGCTGCGAGCCGCGGTCCGGGCCGGCAGGCCGCGGTTGCGGAGTTCGGCTGCGACCAGGGAGCCGGTCCGGCCGGTCCCGCCCAGCACCAGGACGGTGTTCATCGAGTTCGTCATGAATTCATGATCTGGGTTGTCCGCTGGCGTCTCAATGTGTCAAACGCGCCTGTTGTTTGTTTCAGACGCTCATTCGGTACGCTCGGCGAGTGGATCTCCTACAGGATCATCTGACCCGGGCGAGGGCGTCGGGTGGAGTCTTCGCCCGCACCGTGGCCGTCCCGCCGTGGGGTCTCACCCTGGCCGGCACGATCCAGTTGTCGGTGCACACCGTGGTGCAGGGCCGGGCGTGGCTGTGGTTCGACGATCCGGGACAGGCGATCGAGCTGGCGCCGGGGGAGCTGGCCCTGGTCCGGGGCGGCCGGGCCCACCACATCGCCCACGAGCCCGGGGCCGAGTGCTCGGACCATACCGAGTTCCTGGCCCGTCCGGCCCCGTCCGAGCCCGCGCCCGGGCAACGGCTGACCGTCTTCCTGTGCGGGGCGTACCGCTTCTCCGGTGACATCGGTCAGGGCCTGCTCGACGCGCTGCCCGAGGTGGTTCCGCTGTCCGCCGGCGTCGGTGATCCACTGCACGGTGTCGTCTCGGTGCTGTCGCAGGAGCTGAGCGGCGACGAGCCCGGCCAGCAGACCGTCCTGGACCGGCTGCTCGATGTGCTGCTCGTGCTCGCGCTGCGTACCGCGTTGCGGCAGAGCCCCGACGCCCCGCGCTGGTTCCGGGCCTCCGCCGATCCCCGGGTCAGCGGGGCGCTGCGGGCGATGCACGAGGACGCGGCCCGGACCTGGACGGTTCCGGAGCTCGCGGCGATCTGCGGGCTGTCCCGGGCCGCCTTCGCCCGGCTCTTCGCCCAGGCGCTCGGGCAGACGCCCATGCAGTACCTGACCGACTGGCGGATGGCGATCGTCCGCGACCACCTGCGCACCACTGACCTGACGCTGGCCCAGATCGCCGACCGCACCGGTTACGGCTCGCCCTATGCGCTGGCCGCCGCCTTTCAACGGCACCACGGCATGCCGCCCGGCGCCTGGCGGGAGCGCCGTCCCTAGCCCAACCCGCGATCTTGGGGAGTTCCACGAGACAGGTGTGCCGTTAGAGTTTCGCCATTTCGGGGATCGTTTGGGTGGCGGCGCACCGGTGTCCGTCGTCGCAAGCCTTGGTCGTCGGCCTTCCGCTGGACGCGGTCGGCGGCGCTCGGCCCGACGTGGTCGGCGGCGGGCGGCCAGACGCGGTCGCCGGCATTCGGCCGACGCGCGACGACCAGCGCACACAATGCGGCAATGTGCGATTTCACCCTCGTCGGAGCGACGACGGGCGCACACGGACGGCACAACGTGTGCGCCCGTCCCCGTCAGAGCGAAGCAGGCGCACACGATCGGCGAACGTGTGCGCTGACCATC
>NZ_JBEZXU010000085.1:0-47226 GCF_040638175.1 Actinoplanes sp. NPDC026670 | reverse complement strand
GCATGCCCGCCGGCGGGCCGGACGGCATGCCGGGCGGCGGCGTGGACGGCATGCCCGGTGACATCGGGGCCGACCGGCCTGGGACACCCGGTGAACCGGCCGGGCCGTGGGAGCCGGCCGAACCGTGCGAGCCGGACGGACCGTGGGAGCCGGCGGAACCATGCGAGCCGACCGGCCCCTGGGAACCGGCGGAACCGTGCGGGCCGGACTGTCCCTGGGTGCCGCCGGTGCTGCTGGGCGGGCCGGCGTGGGCGGCGGCGACCAGGCGGCGGGCGATCTCCGGGGCGGCGGCCCAGTGCAGGCCCAGCTGGGAGGCGTGCACCTGGCGCCAGACGAAACCCTCCGGGTTGCCGCCCGACCAGGTCCACGCCGGGGTGGCGCCGGCCCGCGGCGCGACGACTGCGCGGTGCTGCTTGTAGCCGGTGATCCGGGCGCCGGCCGGGGCCAGCACCGACGTGCCGGGGGCGGTGGCCTCGCGATATCCGGCGACGGTCTGCTCGGCGGTGGTCGCGGTCGCGTCCAGGACGCCACACATCGGGCGGCCGTCCAGCTCGTGACCGAGCCACGGCAGGGCGACGCCCTCGGCGATCACCGGCCAGCCGTCGCGGGCGAACTGGGCGACGGCCGAACAGAGCCGGCGGTTGGCGGAGAGCTCTTCCGCGTACCCCTCGGGAAGTCCCGCACCGACCACCAACCCGCGCGTTCCCGGAGGCAATGCCTCGTCGCGCAGTGGATCGACCACCGCGACGTCCGCACCGGCGGCGGTGAGCAGCTCGGCCGTCTCCACGTAGGTGTAGGGGGCGCCCTGGCCCCCGGCCAGGGCGATCACCGGCCGGAAGTCGAACTGCTGGTCCCCGGCCGCCTCGGACGGGGTCCAGATCGGGCCGGGGATCGGCGGCGCCGACGAGGCCAGCGCCACCAGCCGCTCGATGTCGAGGGAGCCGGCGACGGCCTCGCCGAGGCGGCGCACCGCGCGGCCGGCCTCGACGGTCCGGTGCGCCACCGGGACCAGCCCGTGGGTGCGGGCCGGCAGGGCGTTGGGCAGGTCACCGCGGTGCAGGGCGCCGAGCACGGGCATGCCGATGTCGTCCATGGCGCTGCGCAGCATCTGCTCGTGCCGGTCCGAGGCGACCCGGTTGAGGATCACGCCGCCCAGGTGCACCATCTCGTCGAACATCCGGAAGCCGTGCACCAGCGCGGCCAGCGAGTGGCCCATCGCGGCGACGTCCACGACCAGGACGACGGGCGCGCGCAGGGCGGCGGCGACCGAGGCGGTGCCGTCGATCTCCGGCTGGCCGGTGAGGCTGTCGAACAGGCCCATCGCGCCCTCGATGACGGCGACCTGGGCGCCGGAGGCCCCGTGGGCGAAGAGCGGCGCGACACGCTGGGCGCCGACCAGCCGCGGGTCGAGGTTGCGGCCAGGCCGGCCGGCCGCGAGACCGAGGTACGCCGCGTCGGTGTGATCCGGGCCGACCTTGAAGCCCGCCGTCGGGACGCCCCGGCCGCTGAGGGCAGCGAGCAGTCCCACGGCGATGGCCGTCTTGCCGTGGCCCGACGACGGCGCGCTCACGACCAGACGAGGCTGGGCGGTGATCAATGTCTCCCCCGAAGGTTTCCGCAGGCGGCCGCCACGTGTTCTATCGACTGCCGGATGTCGCAGACTACCTGGCTGCGGCCGGAGCCACCGCTTCGCCAGGTAGCCTCATGGGGTGTACCGGTTCCTGCTGACCCCGCGCTGGCTGGGTGCCGCCGCGCTCACGATCGTCGCCTCGGTGGTCATGGTGCTGCTCGGCAATTGGCAGCTGGATCGTTATCGGGAACGCACTGCCATCAATACCCGGGTCGACAACGCCAACGCGGTCGCGGCTGTCCCGCTGACCGAGGCGCTCGCCGCCCCGACCGCCGCCGGGACGCCTGGTCCCGACCCCGGCGAGGCTGTGGCCTGGACAAAGGTGACCGTCAGCGGTCGCTACGACCCGGCCAACGAGATCCAGGCGCGAGGCCGCACGGTCGCCAACGAGGTCGGTTTCGAGATCATCACCCCGCTGATCCTCGACGACGGGACAGCTGTGCTGATCGATCGCGGTTGGGTGCCCGCGCCGCCCGGTGGGGCCCTCGACTCGCCGGAGGTCCCGGCCGCCCCGACCGGCCGGGTCACCGTCGTCGGCCAGGTACACCTGTCGGAAAGCCGACCCGCTCCGGTGGAACGCCGCGACGGCCGTCTGGACACCCGGCGGGTGAGTCTGCCCCGGCTGGCGACCGAGTTGCCCTTCCCGGTGTACGGGGCGTATGTGCTCCTGACCGAGCAGACCCCGGCGGCCGATCCGGCTTTCGTGACGATCCCCATCCCGCATGAGGACTCGTGGCAGAACGGTGGCTACGCCGTCCAGTGGTGGATCTTCGCGGGCATGGTCTACGTCCTGTTCGGCTGGCAGGCCCGGCGCGAGGCGCAGGAGACCGCCGGTGGTCCGCGGTCGGCCAGACCAGCCACCCGGCCACGGGACCGGATCGCCGACGCCGACGCACGCGACAGGGTGGCCGAGGCGGACAGCCGCGACCGGGTCGCGGCCGCAGACCGGAGGGCCGCCGCGAACGAGGACCGCGTCGCCGCAGCAGACCGGAAGGCCGCCGCGAACGAGGACCGCGTCGCCGCAGCAGACCGGAAGGCCGCCGCGAACGAGGACCGCGTCGCCGCAGCAGAACGGAAAGCCGCCGAGGCCGGGACCGATTAGGAACGCGGCCCAGGTCAGCGGGGCTTCGCCGGATGGTGTGCGAGCGTCGTCTCGCGACAGTGGGCGACGCCGATTAATGTCGCGGGCATGACCTTCCCGTCCGGTGATCCGTGGGGCGTCCCGTCGTCTCCGCCCGCGTCCGAGACGCCGGGCCAGGCGGAGACCCCGGACCCGCTGGAGCCGGCCGGGCCGGTGATCGTGGAGATCGCCGAGATGCAGATCACCTCCACCCAGGTGCACACGCCGGTGGGAGACCTGCCGCTGGCCGGTTCGCGCTGGCTGGTCACCGATCACTGGACGAGCCAGCGACGCACTCCGATGTGGGCGAAGATCCTGGCCTTCGCCGGCATCTGCTTCACCGCCGGCCTCAGCCTGTTCCTGCTGATGTTCAAGGAGCAGGTCGCGCAGGGCACGGTGAACGTCACCGTGACAAGCGGCCAGCAGCAGTACGTGTCTCGCGTCCCGGTCCAGCACGAGGACGATGTGGCCGCCCTCAACCAGCAGGTCAACTACATCCGGAGCCTCGCCGCCCTGTAACGCCCACACCGGTCACAACCCGCGAGCCGTCGCCCAGCAACCGAATACCGCCCCGAAAACCGCGTTGAGCGACGGCTCGCGGGTCAGCCGTCGCTCAGCGCGGTTTCGGGGGCGGCATTCGGTGGCTCAGCGACGGCTGATCGGTGCCGTGGCTCAATGCGGTGGGCCGGCGTGCCTGGTCACGAAGGTGCGGGCGGGTGGCCGGCGCCTATCGCTCGGACGGTGTCGATGGTGTCGGCTTCGCCGGCGGGTTTGTCGTCGCGGTAGCGGAGGACCCGGGCGAACCGCAGCGCCACCCCGCCCGGATATCGCGGTGACGTCTGGACGCCGTCGAACGCGATCTCCACCACCTGTTCGGGCCGGACGGTCACACCCCAGCCGTGGTCGGCGACGGCCAGTTGCCGGAACCGGTCGGTCTGCCAGCGGAGCAGTTCGTCGGTGAGGCCCTTGAACGTCTTGCCCAGCATCACGAACCCGCCGGACTGCGGGTCGCGGGCCCCCAGATGCAGGTTGGACAGCCAGCCGTGGCGGCGGCCGTGACCCCACTCGACCGCGAGGACGACGAGGTCGAGGGTGTGCCGGGGTTTCACCTTCACCCAGGCGGAACCACGGCGGCCCACGTCGTAGGGCGCCTCCGGATCCTTGATCACGACCCCTTCCTGACCCGCGGCCAGGGCGGCGGCGAACGCGGCGGCCGCCTGCTCCTCGCTTTCGGCGACCGACCGGCCGACGGTCGCGGCGCCCGGGACGGACTCGGCGAGGGCGGCCCACCGAACCCGGCCCGGCTCGTCGAGCAGATCAACCCCGTCAAGATGAAGAAGATCGAAGAAGTACGGCCGGAGCCCACCCGCCGACGGCGCTCCACTCGTCACACCCGATGGTTCGGGGTGGGCTCCCGCAGACGGAATCCGCGAAGCCGGGCCGGCCGTGTCCGGGCTCTGGCCGGCAGCCGACTCGCCGCCTCCGGCGGATTTCCGGCGAGCCGGGGCACGGGCGCCACGGGTCGCGGCCCGGCTGGACGTCTCCTGGAACGGGCGGGGGCGGCCCGTCTCGTCGAGCAGCATGGCCTCGCCGTCGAGGATCGCCTCACGCAACGGCAGCGCCCGGACCTGGGCGACCACCTCGGGCAGCCGGGCGGTGATGTCGTCGAGGCTGCGGGTGTAGACGGCCACGTCGTCGCCGGACCGGTGCACCTGGATGCGGATGCCGTCGAGTTTGGTGTCGACGACGGCGGGTGTGCCGGTGGCGAGCAGAGCAGCCGCGACGTCGGGGGCGCTGCTCGCCAGCATCGGGCTCAGCGGGGTGCCGACTCGCAGGTGGATCTGGGCGAGGGCGGGAGCGCCGCCGGTCAGGGCGGCCTCGGCGACGATCTTCAGGTCGCCGGCGAGCAGCAGGGCCCGCCGGACCGTGGGGGCCGGGACCTCGGCGGCGGCGGCGATCGCCTCGGCCAGCAGACCGGCCTGGGCGCCCTGCCGCAGCTCGCCGCCGAACAGGCCGATGAGCAGCAACTGCTCGGGGGCGGTGGCCGCGCCGAACAGCGCTCCGAGCATCTGTTTGCGGCGGGCCTGCGATCCGGCGCCGGAGACGGCCGAGATCTCCGCGATCGCCGCGTCGACCTGGGCGACGGTCAGGGACGCTTCGGCGGCGGGCTCGGGCCGGTCACGCAGGGAGGCGTAACCGACCCCGGTCTGCCGCTGGCGCAGCTCACCGGCCAGGTAGGCGGCCCCGGCGACGATCTCGCCGGGGTCCAGCCGCCGCAGCGCACCGGCGAGCAGCTCGATCTTGGCCTTGCGGCCCGAGGTCGCGGCGACCGCGGCCGAGGTGGCTGCTATGTCAACGAACCGCACGATCTCCATCCTGGCAGCCGATCACGCCACCGTGTGCCCCGTGACACACGACGACCACGATCCGTCCCCGAAACCCGCGCCCGGTGACCGGGCCACAGCCGGCAAGGCCGCAACCGGTGACCGGGCCACAGCCGGCAAGGCCGCAACCGGTGACCGGGCCACAGCCGACGAGGCCGCAACCCGGGCAAGGCCGCAACCGGTGACCGGCCACAGGCGGCAAGGCCGCAACCCGGGCAAGGCCACAGCCGGCAAGGCCGCAGCCAGGGCCCGGCCGCGGGCAGCAAGGCCGTACCCGGGGCCCGGCCGCGGGCGGCACGGCCCCGGGTCCCGGGAAACGCGCCCGATTGAACTCAGAAGAACACGGAACCACTACCTCGGCCGGGCGCGATGCCCAGCCAGGCTGGGCACAACGCTCGGCTGGACGTCAGACCGCGCGATTCGCAGTAATCCCGCCGCCGACCTGGGTCTCATGACGGAGGTGCGTGGTCATGGGGGGCGCTCACCCCGTACCCCCAGGGAAGTTGTCGGATTTTGACCTTGGGTTTGGGGTTTTGGTCATGCGGCTTTGGGCTCCTCGATGCGAAAGCCGCGGGCTCGGACCGCGTCGGCGACCCGGGCCAGCTCGGCGTCGAACGTGCAGAGGACCTTGGAGAGCTCGTCGAGGTGATCGGTGAGGGTGGCGTCGTCCCACCCGGAGACGTCGACGTCGCCGAGGGCGCGGGCCGCGGCGCGGAGCCGGGCGATCGACTCGATCCGCTCGCGTGTGCGAAGACGGTCGAGCGAGTCACGTGGGCCGCCGGGGGTCACCCGGGCCGCGCGACCGGCCAGCGCAGCGGAAAGCTGCGTGGCAGGCCTGTTGGTGGCAGGCATGTTCGGTGCAGGCGAGGCAATCGAACGCATGTTCGAATCCTAACAGGAACGGACGCCGCAGACACCGTCGATCCACCCTGTGGACGCCGAAATTCACCTGCCCAGGGCGTGCCGGAAATGTGTGTCGGCCTCGGCCGGCGCAGCGCTCGCGGCAACGAATCCGTCCGCCCTGATCAGGTAGAGAAGCCCAGGTCGCAGGCTTGTCCCGGGCGCCGGCGGGAAGATGTGCACAGGCATCCCGAGGTCGGGCGCGTCGGAGGCGGCGACCTCGCCGTATCCGTGGATCTGCCAGCAGGCGGCCCGCAGCACCGCATGGTTGTTCCCGGTCCAGGGCAGGCGCCGGCCGATCACCGGATCGCGTGGGCTGTCCGGTTTGGCGTCCGGGTCGAGGCGGTAGTGGATGCGGATCTGCGACACGTACTGGAACAGGCGGGAACCGCCGGACGAGCCGGGCAGCACCCGCACCGCGATCGGGGCGATCAGCGGGATCAGGATGCGCCGCAGCACACGGGCCGGCAGGCGGGTCGAGGTGATCGCGTTGAACAGCCGGTCGGTGGTGGCGACGAGTTTGCGGGCGACCGGCCGGCGCTCCGCCTCGTAACGATCCAGCCAGCTGTCCCGGCGGGCGCCGCGCAGCACGTCGGCGAGTTTGAAGGCGAGGTTGTGCGCGTCCTGGAGGCCGGTGTTCATACCCTGGCCACCGACCGGGGAATGCACGTGGGCGGCGTCACCGGCCAGGAAGAACGGGCCGTCCCGGAAGGCCGCGGCGACCCGATGGTGCACCCGGTAGGTGGCGAACCAGCGGGCCCGGTCGTAGGTGACGCCGTAGGTGCGCAGCATCCGCTCGCGGGCGTCCTCCTCGTCGAGGTCGCCGTCCGAGTTCGTGTCGCGGACCAGGCCGATCAGCCGCCAGCCGCCCTCGCCGCGCATCGGGAAGCCGAGCAGGAAATCGGTCTGCTCAGGGCGGACGTTCACCGCCTCCGGCACCAGGCCGTGCGCCCCGATCGCGTCCAGCACGAAGAACCGGTGCGGGTTGGTGACGCCCTCGAAGTCGATCCGGCGGGCTTTGCGGACCACCGAGTTGGCTCCGTCACAGCCCACACAGAACCGGGCCCGCACCGTGTGATTGCCGACTTTCGCCTCGACCCCGTCGTCGGTCTGGACGACCGCGGTGACCGGCGACTCCCAATACACGTCGCCGCCGAGTTTGCGCAGATTGTCGTAGAGGATCTCCTCGTTGCGACTCTGTTCAAGAACTTCGATGAAGGGGTACGGCGTGAGCCGCGCCCCGAGTTGCCCGAGCGGAATCCGCCCGAACGCCCGCGCACCGAACCCGGGCGCAAGCGCCTCGGCCCGGTGCGCGGCCTCCAGAACCTGATCGCCGATGCCGAGCTGGTCGTAGATCTCCAGGCTGCGGGCCTGCACGACGAGCGCGCGGGACTCCGCCGTCGGACCGTCCTTGCCGTCCGCGACGATCACCTGCACCCCGAGCCTGGTCAGCCAGTTGGCCAGCATCAGCCCGGTCGGGCCGGCGCCGACCACCAGGACCTCACAAGACAGCTCGGCCATCGGCCACCCCGCTTCCTACTTCGTCAGAGTCTCCGCGACGTTCCTGAGCAGCAGCGCCTCGGCGATGCAGACCTTCTCGAACTCGCCCAGGTGCAGGCTCTCGTCCGGACCGTGCGCCGCCGCATGCGGGTCCTCGACGCCGGTGACCAGGATCGCGGCACCGGGGAACAACTCCTGGAAGGTGGCGATGAACGGGATCGACCCGCCGACGCCCATGTCCACCGGATCGGTGCCGTCCCACGCCGCGCTGAACGCGGCACGGGCCGCGTCATACACCGGGCCGGTCGCGTCGATCACGCACGGCGCGCCGTCGCTCTCCAGCGTGACCTCCAGGCTCGCGCCCCACGGAACGTGCTTCTCCAGGTGGGCGCGGACCGCCTCGAACGCCGTTTTCGGGTCGTCGCCGGGCGCCAGCCGCACACTGATCTTCGCCTTGGCGGTGGGCTGCAACGCGTTCGCCGCCTCCAGGGTCCGCGGAGCGTCGATGCCCAGCACTGAAACCGACGGTTTGGTCCAGATGCGGTCGGTGATCGTGCCCTTACCGATCAGCTCGACCCCGTCGAGGATGCCCGCCTCGGAGCGGAAACGGTCGGCTGGGTAGTCGACGCTGGCGCCCTCACGGCCGACCAGGCCGGCCACCGCGACCTCACCGTCATCGTCATGCAACGTCGACAGCAGCCGCGCCAGGGTGATCAGCGCATCCGGCACCGGACCACCGAACATGCCGCTGTGCACGGCGCTTTTCAGCACCTTGACCTCGGCGAAAAGGTTGACCAGGCCACGCAGAGAGGTGGTCAGCGCGGGCTGGCCGATGTCCCAGTTACCGGAGTCGGCGATCACGATCACGTCGGAGCGCAGCTCCTCCAGATGCTCGTGAATGATCGTGTCGAGGGAGTCGGAGCCATACTCCTCCTCGCCCTCGACGAACACGACGACGCCCACCGGAAGCTGGTCGCCGAACGCGCGCAACGCCGCGACGTGCGCCATCACACCCGCCTTGTCGTCAGCCGCGCCCCGGCCGTAGAGGCGGCCGTCACGCTCCACCGGCTCGAACGGGTCACTCGTCCACAACGCCGGGTCACCGGCCGGCTGCACGTCATGATGCGCGTAGAGCAGCACGGTCGGCGCCCCGGCCGGGGCCGCCTTTCGGCCGATCACCGCAGGCTGGCCGCCGTGGCGGACGATCTCGGTGTCGAGCCCGCACCCGCGCAACAGCTCGGCGACCGCCTCCGCGGACCGCTCCACGTGCGAGTGGTCGAAACCTTCGAAGGCGACACCCGGGATCCGCACCAGCCGTTCCAGGTCGGCGCGGACACCGGGCATCTCGCGCCGGATCGCGGCGCGCAGATCGGATTCACTCAGGCTCATGCCGCCGATCGTAGGCCGGAGTTGTGACAGGTTTCCGGCCCGACCGGTGGATCATGCGTCCGGCGTACCCTCTCCGCTGTTGTCGCCGCGCCCACGCCGGGCCGCCTCACTGGCCCAGCCATACGCCTTGCCGGCGGCCGCCCCGGCCAGGTCGGCGGCCCCGCCGCCGAACCGGCGGACCAGTCCGACCAGCGGATCCTGCGAGTTGGTGAAGTCTTCGCGGTACGCCTTGGCCGCCGCCTTCACGTCCTCGGTGACCGACGCGTCGCCATCCGAATCGCGGCGCGGGTAGTCACCACCGACAATCCGCGCATACTCCCCCGAGTCGATCCATTTGCGCAGCTCGGCGGCCCGGGCGACCGGAACCGGGTGGCTGCTCCACGCGATCATCCCGATCTTGTGGAGGCTGTCGCGCAGGTCGCCGCCGCCCTCGAACTCGGCGGCCTGCTCCAGGAACGCCGCGGTGTCGATCTGCGACAGGTCGCCGCCGCCGGCCAGCTTCATCAGCAGGCGCAGCGAGGCCGCCGGATCCTGGCCGGCGAGCAGGCCGGCCCGGTCGGCGGACAGCTCCGCCTTGCGCCACCACTCGAACATCGCCGCGACGATCGCCCGGAGCGCCATCACGCCGATCGGCAGCCAGCTGATGTGGGTGATCCAGTCGGTCAGGATCTTCATGATCGTCTTGTAGACGGCGTGCCCACTGCGCACATGCCCGACCTCGTGGCCGAGCAGCGCACGCAGCTCGTCGTCGTCGAGCTTGTCCACCGCGCCCGTGGTGATCACGATGAACGGCCGGTCCAGGCCGATCGCCTGACCGTTGATCCGCGGATCCTGCGTCACGTAGAGCTCAGGCAGCTCCGCCACGTCGAGCGTGCTCGCCGCCTCCGCGAAAATCTGATGCACCCGCGGATACTGCCTGTGGTCGACGCGGATCGCGCCGGCCAGGAAAATGAGCCGGAACCCCCGCTCGTTCCACATGCCGAAGAACGTCTTCACCACGTCGTCGAAGCCGCGCAACTCCCGCAGCGCGGACAACGCGCCCCGGTCGGCCGGGTGCTCCCACGCCCTCGAGCTGATCCCGGTCAGGGTCACGCGACGGCGTGCCGGCCGGTTCTCATCCTCGGTCGTCATGTGCCTCACCCCGTTCTGCCGCTGCCGCGGCGCCGGGCCGCGCTTCCGCGACCAACGTACGCCGGAGACGCAACGTGTGTCCCCTGCCCGCGACCCGGAGAAGACCCCTACGGGGCACCCGGGGGCAGGAACGGCAGGTCCGGGGTGGGGCCCTGCTCGATCAGCCGCCACAGCGCGCCGATGTCCAGGTGCTCCTCGACGAGATCACCGAGCACGTCCAGGGCACGCTCCCGGACCGCCGCGTACCTGGTGTCCGCGGCGACCGTGAACCCGTGCCGTCCGGCCAGGCGCGCCGCCTCGGTCAGGAACCGGCGACGGAACGCGTCCGACTCGAACGCCCCGTGCCAGTGCGTGCCGAACACGTTCCCGGCCACCGCGCCCTCCGGACGGCCGTCGTCGTGGCGCAACAGCGGCTCGGGGGCGCCCGACGACACGTACCCGTGATGGATCTCGTAGCCGGCCACCGGCTCACCCAGGCCGGACCCGGACGACCTGGCCAGCGTCTTGCGGGCCGCGAAGGTGATCTCGACCGGCAGCAGGCCCAGCCCCGGAACCGTCCCGCGGGTGCTCTCCACCTCGTCATGGATGCGCTCGCCGAGCATCTGGAAACCACCGCAGATGCCCAGCAGCGGCTTGCCCGCCGCCGCATGGGTGGCGACCGCGTCGGCCAGGCCCGTCTCGCGCAGCCAGGCGAGATCACTCACGGTGGCCTTCGAACCGGGGATCACCACCAGGTCGGCGTCGGCGATCTCGGCCGGCTCGACGGTCAACTGCACCCGCACCCCGGGCTCGGCGGCCAGCGCCTCGGCGTCGGTGGCATTCGAGATCCGCGGCACCCGAATCACCGCGACGCGCAGCCAGGCGGTCCCGCGCGGCGGCCCCGGACGACCCAGGACTTTGCCGTACGCGAGAGAGTCCTCGGCGTCGAGCCAGACATCCAGGTCGAACGGCAGCACACCGTGTACCGGCCGTCCGGTCGCCGCCGTGATCATGTCCAGCCCGGGGCGCAGAATCTCCAGGTCACCACGGAACTTGTTGATCACGAACGCGGAGACGAGCTCCTGATCCGCCCGGGACAGCAGCGCCAGCGTGCCGAAGAACGCGGCGAACACCCCGCCCCGGTCGATGTCACCCACCACCACCGTCGGCAGGCCGAACCGGCGGGCCAGGCCCATGTTCACGAAGTCGCCGTCGCGCAGGTTGATCTCGGTGGGGCTGCCGGCCCCCTCACAGATCACCACGTCGTAGTCGGTCCGCAGGTCGGCCAGGGCCGCGTGTGCGGTTTCGGCCAGCTTCGGGCGCAACGTCCGGTAGTTACCGGCGGTCACCGTGTCGACCGCCTCGCCCAGCAGGACGACCTGGCTGGAACGGTCACTGCCGGGCTTCAGCAGCACCGGATTGAAGCGCAGGTCGGGGGCGATGCCGCAGGCCGCGGCCTGCATGGCCTGGGCTCGGCCGATCTCGCCGCCACGGCCGTCGGCGGTCACCACCACGACCGAGTTGTTGGACATGTTCTGGGCCTTGTACGGGGCTACGCGGACGCCCTGGCGGTGCAGCCAGCGGCAGATGCCGGCGGTCAGGACGCTCTTGCCGGCGTCCGAGGTGGTGCCGGCGATCAGGAGGCCGCCGGTCATGATCGGAGCCTGGCACGGAACAGTGTCGGCCCTTCGGGCCCCGCCCCGCCCCCGCCGCCTCCACCGGCTGTGATCCTGCTCCGTACTGCGGCCGTGCTCCGTGCTCCGATCGTGCTTCGTGCCGCCGCGACACCGGCCGCCAGCACCACGGCCACCGCCCCCACCGCCCCCGAGACCCGGGCCGCCCGCCGCAGATGCACAGCCGACGGCCGGGGCCCGTCCCCCAGGAACGGCCGTGTCTCGCTACGTCCGAAATAGACGTTGCGCCCGCCCAGCCGTACCCCCAGCGCCCCCGCCATCGCCGACTCGCACTGCCCCGCGTTGGGCGACGGATGGTCGTCCCGGTCGCGCCGCCAGACGCGCAGCGTCTCTTTCGGTGTCCCGCCCGCGATCGGCGAGACCGCCGCGGTGATCAGTCCGGTGAGCCGGGACGGCGCCAGGTTGAGCAGGTCGTCGAGCCGGGCCGACGGTGTCCCGAACCGGGCGTACCGCGGCGACCGGTGCCCGACCATGGCGTCGAGCGTGTTGGCGGCCCGGTATCCGAGGAGTCCGGCCGGGCCGAGGAGCGCACCCCAGACGAGGGGAGCGACGACGGCGTCGGAGGTGTTCTCGGCGACGGATTCGACTGTGGCGCGGGCGAGTTCGGGTTCGTCGAGCGTGGACGGGTCGCGGCCGCACAGGTGGTTGAGCCGGCCCCGGGCGGCGGGCAGGTCGCCGGCGTCGAGGTGGCGGGCCATGGTCCGGGCCTCGCGGCGCAGGGTGCGCCCGCCGAGGACGGTCCAGGTGGCTACGGCGGTGACCGCGAACCGGGCGGCCGGGTGGTTGCGGGTGGCGTGTCCGGCGGCGAGCCCGGCGAGTGCGGGCGCTCCGACGGCGATGGTGGTGAAGAGTGCTCCGGCCGTGCGGTGGGGCCGGTAGACGCGTTGTTCGAGGGCGCCGGCTGCGGTGCCGTAGCCGGCGACGGGGTGCAGTCGCCGCGGGTCTCCGATCGCGGCGTCGAGCAGGTATCCGGCGATGAGGCCGGCCGCGTCGGCGGCCCAGCGTGGGGGCACGTCAGCGGCCGAACGGGGTGAGGTCGAACGCCCAGACCGCGAGGGACGGGGGTTCGTTGTCGGTGTCGTCGGGGTACGGCACGGGTTCGAGCTCGCCCCAGACGATGGAGCCGGGGGCGCGGTCTTCGAGGAATTCGACGACGATGGCGCGTAGGTCGTCGGTGACCTGGTAGGCGGCGTTGAACGGCAGGTCGCTGGGTTTGCACGTGCCGGCTGAGCAGCGGAGCTGCCCGGCGATGGCGTCGTGCCAGACGTAGAAGGTGGCGGTGCCCCGGTGGCCGAGGCCGGCGACCCGGTCGCGTAGCCCGGCCGCGGTCTCTTCGAACGCGGTGACGACCTCGTCCGCGGACAGGCCCATGCGTTCGTGCGGTGGGGCGCCGAACCAGGTGGTGTTGGCGTCCTCGGCCGACGGGTCCTCCGGCGATAGCACCATCGTCTCGGTCGCGATGGCGCGGATGTCCTTCAGCAGCACGGGTTCAGTCTGCCGGTTGGTGATGCGGGAAGCCCAGCCGGGCCGCTCCGACTGGTGGCCGGTTCCCGGGGTCCGATCGGCTTATCCCGATAGATGGAATCCATGAATGTCGAGTAAAACCCTGATGCGTGCCTGTTCTGCCACGAATGCAGGCGTCCCTCTTTCGAGCGACGATCCGGAGTTGATGGGGAGGACCACGGCGGCCCGGCCGGTTGTCCCGCCACCCGGGCGGTGGTGGGGGATGTGACCCCGGCACCGGCCGGGCCGCCGGGCGCCGCTGTCACCGGTCACCCGCAGGGACTCGGTTTCCGGTGACGGCGGCTCCCGGGAAGGTCTCAGGCCGCGATGGGCTCGCGGCGGCCGGTGCGCCGGGTGCGGCGGGTGTCGGCGGGCGGCGCCGAGACCGGCGCGAGGGCGCTGGGCGGGGCCGGTACGGGCGGGGCGGGCACGGGCGGGGCCGCGTCGGGTGATGCGGGTGCGGGTTCGTCGCCGGGTTCGGCGGTCTCGTCGGCGGCCGCGGCGACGACTTCGAGGAAGGTGGGTTTCTCCTGGTCGGGGTCCGGCTCGGGGAGTCCGTCGCCGTAGCTGACCGGGATCTCGTCGTCGTCGAGGGCGAGGGTGGTCTCGCCGCGGACGGCGGCGTCCGTCTCGGGGTTTTCGATCATGCTGTTGGCGGTGGGTTTGTTGCGGTAGAAGCGGGCGCGGCCGCGGGCCAGGTCGTGGCCGATGGCGAAGGCCTCCATCTCGTACGAGACGCGGTTGTTGTTGTCGTCGTCGACCCAGTCGCGGGTGTAGATGCGCCCGAAGGCGACGATCGGGTCGCCGACGCCGATCGAGGAGGCGACTCCTTCGGCGAGGCGGCGCCAGGCGGTGACGCGGATGCGCAGGCTGTTGCCGTCGGTCCAGCGGCCGGTTTCGCGGTCGAGGCGGCGGGCGGTGGAGGCGATCCGGAAGTTGGCGACGAGCGCGTTGCCGGTGGGGGTGCGCCGCCATTCGGGGGCGGTGAGGACGTTGCCGACGACGGCGAGTTGGGTTTCGAACACGACGTTGCTTCCTCTCTGAGGGGTGGGTGCTCAGGTCGGGTTCGAGATAACCTCACCGGCGATGATCTTGCGGTGACTGATTGTGGATGGGCGCGGCTTGTGGACGACGAGCGCGGAGGATCACGGATCTGATATGGCGCGCCGGGCAGTACCCATGGGTAACCTGTCGTCGTGGAGACCGACGTCCTCGGGTGGCCGTACGAGCGGCACACCATCGAGCTGGGCAGTGACGACGAGGGCCCGGTGGTGGCGACGCTGGTGCGCCGCCGGGCGGAGACGCCGTCGCGGCGGGCAGTGCTGCATGTCCACGGGTTCGTGGATTACTTCTTCCAGACCCACATGGCCGACTTCTTCGTCGAGCGGGGCTGGGATTTCTATGCGCTGGACCTGCGGAAGTACGGGCGGAGCCTGCTGCCGCACCAGACGCCGAACTTCGCGCGCAGCCTGGCCGAGTATTTTCCGGAGCTGGACGAGGCGGCCCGGATCATCCGCGAGGACGACGGGCACGATCAGCTGCTGGTGACCGGTCACTCGACGGGTGGTCTGATCACGTCGTTGTGGGCGCACTCCCGTCGTGATCAGCGCAAGGTCGACGGACTGTTCCTGAACAGCCCGTTCTTCGATTTCAATCTGCCGTGGCTGATGCGCCGCCCACTGATGTCGGTGGTGCTCGCGGCGAGCGGCCGTTCGCCGTACAAGAAGATGCCTGTCGCTTCTCTTGGTTTGTATGGCAAGAGCCTGCACAGTGATCACGAGGGTGAGTGGGCCTACGACCTGGCCTGGAAGCCGATTCTCGGTTTTCCGGTGACGATGGGCTGGCTGGCGGCGATCAGCCGGGGGCAGAGCAAGCTGCGGTCGGGTCTGGCGATCGACGTTCCGGTGCTGGTGGCGTGTTCGACGCGGACGTTCCGGGGACGGGACTGGCACGAGGACGTCCGGGTGACGGACACGGTGCTGGATGTGGAGCACATCGTCAGGTGGTCGCCGGGGCTGGGCCCGCATGTGACGATCGCGCAGTTCGACGGCGGCATGCATGATCTGACGCTCTCCGGCAAGGACGTCCGGGCCGAGGTGTTCCGTGAGGTGGGACGCTGGGTGGACGGTTTTCTGCCGGCGCCTGGTTCTCCGGAGCCGGAGATTCCGCCCGCGCCGGAGGATCAACCGGGCATTGCCGCCGTTCTCGTGGAGGCGGAGGCGGCGGTGGAGCATGCCGCCGCGGACGAGGCGGACGACAAGTCCGGCACGACCGCCTAGGATGTGCTGGCTAGGCCAGCGCTCGTAGCTCAGCGGATAGAGCAGTGGACTTCTAATCCACCGGTCGCAGGTTCGAATCCTGCCGGGCGCGCAAAATGGCCCGCCCGGTCCAGATGGACCGGGCGGGCCTTTGCGTTGCTGTGCCTAGCGGACGCGGACCCGGACGGAGTCGAGGGCGGGCGTCTGGTTGGCGCGTTCCATCATCGGGATGCGGTGGGAGCCGTCACCGGCCCACGCGGAGCACTGGAAGGTGCCGGACTGGGCGAGGCCGGGCACCTGGATGGCGACGGTGTCGGGCTGGGCGCCGCCGCGGCTGTCCTCGGTGGCGACGAAGAAGCCGGGGACCGGGTCGGGCGCCGGGGCCTGCTGCTGGCTGTCGAGGATCCGGCAGGCGGTGTGGAAGTGGCCGCGGACCAGGCCGTTCTGCAGGACGCTGGATTCCACGTAGTAGCCACCCTGGCCGGCGGCGAGGAACCGGTCCCGGATCAGGTTGCGGGTGCTGACCTGGAGGGTGAACGGCTGGTTCCGGTTGACCTGCCGGGGCGCGCTGGTGATCAGCAGGGTGGGGTTGTTGGCCGCGTTGCCGACTTCACCGAATTCGGTGGAGACGCAGCGGTTGCCCTTCTGGAAGCCGTCGTGCGCTTCGAGCCGGCTGGTGTCGCAGCTGTTGGTGAGGATGCCGAGGTTGTTGCCGGGCTGGGCGGCGGCCGGGGTGGTGACCGCGGGCGCGCCGCCGTTCTGGTTGAGGGTGCAGGTGGCGATGCGTTCGGCGTTGAGGTTGGGCCGGGCCGCGAAGCGGGAGATCGCGGTCTCGATCCGGTTGATCGCCGCGAACCGCTTGTCCTTCAGCGGCCCGAGGATCGCGTTCTGGATGAAGTTCGCGCCGCCCTGGCCTTGGGTGGCTGCGATGCGGTTGTTGGCCTCGTTGATCTGCTGGTCGATCTGCCGGAGGTTGCTGTCCACTTCCGCCTGTGCCTGGGCGGGCACGTTGACGGTGACGTAGACCTGCGGGCAGTTGACCGTGGGCACGGCGGCTTGGGCGGCCGAGGCGATACCGATCCCGGCACCCGCCATGGTCACGGCGAGCCCGACGGTGATGACGAGTTTCCGGTGCATTGGCCTGCTGCTTTCCCGATCCCGATGGAACCCTACGACGATCGATACGGGAACGCTCCCAGGTTGGATCAACGCGGCGAGAAGAAGTTGACTCAACGCGGCGCGAAGGAGGTTGGATCAGGCGGCTCCGAGGGCTTCGGTGGGGGCGAGGCGGGCCGCCCGGATCGCCGGGTAGAGGCCGGCGATCGCACCGATGAGCAGGGTCGCGCCGAGGCCGCCGGCGACGGCCCACAGCGGTACGACGGGCGGCCACTGCTGAGTGCCGGCGTAGACGACGGTGACGGTGAGCCCGCCGAGCACTCCGCCGAGGCCGCCGAGCAGCGACAGCAGCAGGGATTCGGCGACGAACTGGGTGCGGACCTGACCGCGGGTGGCGCCGAGGGAGCGGCGCAGCCCGATTTCGGCGCGGCGTTCGAGCACTGAGATGACCATGGTGTTGGCGACGCCGATGCCGCCGACGAGCAGAGCGACGGCGCCGAGGCCGAGGAGCAGCGAGTTGAAGGTCTGGCTGGCGGCCCGCTGGGCGATGAGCGCGTCGGACGGGTTGGAGACGTCGACCTGGTCGGGGTTCTGCGGGTTGGCGGTGGCGGCCAGCACGGCCCGGACGGCTTCGACCTGTGTTTCGACGGATCGGGTGTAGACGCGGGTGGCGTGGCCGTCGAAGTCGAGGTAGGACTTGGCGGCGTCCCAGCCGATCAGGACGGCGGTGTCGAGTTCGGGGGCGAGGGCGACGGTGTCGAGGACGCCGATGACCGAGTAGTGGCGGCCGCCGATCCAGACGGCCGGCACGTCGCCGAGCCGGCGGGCCGCGGCGGCGCCGAGGACGACGGCCGGGTATCGGGCGGTGGCGGCGTTGAGCCAGGCGCCGCCGGCCAGCCGGGCGTTGACGGTGCCGAGCAGGTCGAGCTGGGCGGCGATGACGGCGAGGCCGCCGGTTTCGCCTGGGGGGATCTGGTCGGTGCGGTAGACGGAGGTGTCGCCGACGGTGCCGACGGCGGTGGCCGAGGTGACCGGGCCGATCCGTTTGATCATGTTGAGGGCGTCGTCGGGGAGGGTCGCGTCGTCGCCGAACATGGTCCGGCCGGGCGCCACGGTCAGCATGTTGGTGCCGAGGGCGTCGAGTTGTTCGTCGAGGTCGGCCTGCCCGGAGGTGGAGATGCCGACGACCGACACCATGGCGGCGATGCCGATGGCGATGCCGAGGGCGGACAGGACGGCCCGCAGCGGGCGGGAGCGCAGGCCGTACCCGCCTAGACGCAGTAGGTCGGAGGGGCGCAGCCGCGCCGGGCGCAGCGAGCTCATGTCAGATCACCTGCCCGTCGAGCATGGGCACCTGGCGTGGCAGGGAGCCGGCGATCTCGTGGTCGTGGGTGATCACCAGGACGGTGGTGCCGGCGGTGTTGAGTTCGCGCAGCAGGTCCATGACGCCGTTTCCGGAGACCGAGTCGAGGTTGCCGGTCGGTTCGTCGGCGAGCAGCACCGCCGGGTCGCCGGCGACGGCGCGGGCCACGGCGACGCGTTGCCGTTCGCCGCCGGACAGCTGGTGGGGCCGGTGGCTGAGGCGGTCGCCGAGTCCGACGCGGGTGAGCGCCTGGTCGGCGCGGCGTTCCCGTTCGCGGCGGGGCAGGCCGGTGTAGAGCAGGCCGTCGGCGACGTTGGCGCGGGCGTCGCGGCCGGGCGCGAGGTGGAAGGACTGGAACACGAATCCGATCCGGCGGGCCCGTAGCGCGGACAGCTGCCGGTCGGTGAGGCCGGCGATGTCGTGGCCGTCGATGACGACCTGGCCGGAGGTGGGCCGGTCGAGGGTGCCGATCAGGTTGAGCATGGTCGATTTGCCGGAGCCGGAGGGGCCGACGATGGCGATCAGTTCGCCGTGTTCGATGGTGAGGTCGACGTCGCGCAGCGCGGTGACGCCGCCCGGGTAGCTTTTGGTGACCTGGTGCAGTTCGATGACGGCGGTCACGTCGGGATTCCCACTTTCTGGCCTTCGGCGAGGCCGTCGCCGGTGACTTCGACCCGCCCGGAGGCGAACAGCCCGGTTTCGACGGCGACGATGCGGGTGGCCGTGCCGTCGACGATCTGCAGGCCGTATCCGCCTTCGGCGAGGGCGAGGAGCGCGTTCACCGGTACGGTCAGCACGTTCTCCCGCTGGGAGGAGACGAACAGGACGGTCACGGCGGCGTAGTCGAGTCCTTGCGGCGCTTTGTCGAATCCGACGGTGACCTGGATTTTCGTGGTGTCCTGCTGGCCGGGGTTCTCGGCTTCCTCGACGGTGGTAGTGACGGCGGTGATCTTGCCGGCGACGGTCTTGCCGTCCGGCAGGGTCACGTCGACTTTGGCGCCTTTCCTGGCGAGCCGCTGGTCGGCGATGTCGAGTTCGACGGTGGCGACCCGGCCGGTGGCGCTGGTGGTCAGCAGTTCGGTGCCGGGTTGCACGCTCGCGCCGAGGTCGGCGCTGCGGGACGCGACCCGGATCGGCCCGCCGGCGTAGACGACGCGGCCGAGTTCGACGGTTCCGGTGTCGTCGAGGCCGAGGTCGTCCTGCCAGTCCTCGACGGCGTCGGCGGTGGCCGAGGTGTATTCGTCGTCGACGGTGAAGCCGCGGTAGCCGAGCGCCCACAGGTTCTTCTCGAACTGGGTGACGTCGGCGCCCTCGTCGCCCGGTGACAGGGCCCGGTAGGCGGGCAGGGAGCCGTAGAGCAGCACCACCGGATCGTTGTCGACCTGGTAAAGGGTGCCGCCGCGTTTGATGGTGGAGTCGGCGGCGGGCAGCGCGGTGACGGTGCCGGAGAGTCTGGTGGTGAGGGCGGCGGTGTCGCCGAATCCGAGGGAGCCGCCGTGGCTCTCCTTGTCGACGAGGGTCTGCCGGGTGATGTCGGCGGTCGCGGCGGGCTGGTTGCCGGCGGCCTGGGCGTCGTTGCCTTCGGTCTCCGGCAGGCCGCCGGTGAGCAGGAACGCGGCCACTCCGCCGGCGGTCAGGGCCACCGCTACCGCGGCGGTCGTCCATCTGCGTCGCATCTACTTGCCTCCCGCTTCGCGTGGCCCGCCGGCGATCCGCCCTTGCGCGCCTTCCGGTTTGTACTGTTCGCAGGCTTTCTCGGCGGTGGTGAAGTTCGGGTCGTCCGGGTTGATCTGGATCTGCGAGGTGCCGTCGGCCTTCGGGTCGGGGAAGTCGGGCACGCCGTTCTCCCGCATGCATTTGGCGAACTGGCGTAGCCGCTCGATCTCCGCGGCGTCCGGCCCGCCTTTGTCGATGGCGTTCTGCAGGTATTTCTCGCAGGCCTTCATGGCGGCCTCGAAGTCCTTCTGGTCGGTGCCGGCCGGGATCTGCAGGGCTTGGCCTTCGCCGGGTGGCGGCGGGTCCGGGAACCAGGTCATCCCGTTCTCGCGCATGCATTTGGCGTGTTTGAGCGGGGCGTCCGGGTCGAACGACGCGGACGCCGAAGGACTGGCGGTGACGGTCCCCTTGCCGACGCTGGCGACCGCCGGCTCGTCGGTCGTGTCCGGGGTGCAGGCGGCGGTGAGCAGCAGCAGCCCGGCGATCACGAGTCGTCTCATGTCGTCTCCGTGTGTTCGCTGCGTTCGCCGCCGCCGTTCGGGCGGTACCGGGCGCAGGCTTTGTCGGCGGCGTCGAAGACCGGGTCGCCGGGGCCGGTGCCGAGTTTGTTGCCGTCGATGGCGAGTTCGCCGTCGGCGGCGGGGTCGGGGAAGTTCGGCACTCCGTTCTCGCGCATGCATCTGGCGAGCTGCCGGTTCTTCTCGATCTCCGCGGCCGACAGTTTCGGCGGTTCGCCGCCGTTGGGCAGGAACTGTTTGCACGCCTGCTGGGCCTTGTCGACCGCTGCCGGGTCGACACCTTGCGGCAGGGACAGCTCCATCCGGCCGTCGGGTTTCGGGTCGGGGAACCATTCCAGGCCCTGGTCGCGCATGCATTTCGAGAACTCGAGCGACGATTCCCGGTCGGGGCCGCTGCCGGCGGCGGCGCTGGCCGATGGTTTCGCTGTCGCGTCGGCGGCGGTGGCCACTCCCCCGCCGTCGTCGTCGGCCCGCGAACAACCCGCGGTCGTCGCCGCGAGCAGGACGCCGAGCGCGACGATCGTCCTGATCCTCATGTCGTCTCCTCCGCCGGCGGCCGGGTGGCCGCCACGCACCGAAGTAGAGCGACAGCGGTGTATCCCGGGCGTCACCGAAGAACGTGACGCCGAGTTGACGGCGGCCGGGGTCAAGATGGAGCCATGCGGATCCTGGTGGTGGAGGACGAGCCGCTGCTCGCCGATGCGGTGGCGCAGGGGCTGCGGCACGAGGCACACGCCGTCGACGTCGTCTACGACGGCGGGTCGGCGCTGGAACGGATCGACGTCAACGACTACGACGTGGTGGTGCTGGACCGGGACGTGCCGGTGGTGCACGGCGACAAGGTGTGCCAGGTGCTGGCCGAACGCAAGGCCGGCATCCGGGTGCTGATGCTGACGGCGGCCGCCGGGATCGACGACCGGGTCACCGGGCTGTCTCTGGGCGCCGACGACTACCTGCCGAAACCGTTCGCGTTCCGGGAGCTGTCGGCCCGGGTCGCGGCGCTCGGCCGGCGGGCCCGTCCGGCGGCGCCGCCGGTGCTGCGCCGGGCCGGGATCAGCCTCGACCCGTACCGGCGGGAGGTGCACCGCGACGGCCGTTACGTGCCGCTGTCGCGTAAGGAGTTCGCGGTGCTGGCCGAGCTGCTGCGCGCGGACGGGACGGCGGTGTCGGCGGAGACGCTGCTGGAGAAGGCGTGGGACGAGAACGCCGACCCGTTCACCCATGCGGTCCGGATGACGATCCTGAAGCTGCGGCGCAAACTCGGTGATCCGCCGGTGGTGCTGACCGAACCGGGAGTGGGGTACCGGATCCGATGAGACTGACCGTGCGGGCCCGGCTGACCGCCGTCTACGGTGGCCTGTTCGTCTCGGCCGGCCTGGTGCTGCTGGGCGCCATCTACGTGCTGGTGGAACGCAGCGGGACGCTCATCGCCGGCACATCGGCCGTGTCCGGTGAGACGCCGCCGCCGAAGACCGCCGCCGAGGGTTCGCTGTTCGTCGAGAAGGTGACCGGCGGGCCGGGCGAGCTCCTGCACAGCGTGGTCGTGCAGGGGGCGATCGCGCTGGTGGTGGTGAGCGCGGCGACGATCGCGCTGGGCTGGCTGATCGCCGGGCGGATGCTCCAGCCGCTGCATCAGATCACCGCGACCGCCCGGCGGATCGCGGAGGCCCCGCTGCCGGACCGTGGCCTGCCCGAGCGGATCGCCCTGGACGGCCCGAACGACGAGCTGAAACAGCTGGCCGACACGTTCGACCTGATGCTGGCCCGGCTGGAGCAGTCCCTCGACGGGCATCGCCGGTTCATCGCGAACGCGTCGCACGAGCTGCGGACCCCGCTGACCCTCAACCGGACACTGCTGGAGGTGGCGCTGGAACCGGAGGACACCCCGGCCGAGGTCCGGCAGCTCGGCACGACGCTGCTGGCCATCAACGACAGGCACGGGCGGCTCATCGACGGCCTGCTACTGCTGGCCCGGTCGGAGCGGGAGGTCACCGAACGTTCCTACGTCGATCTGGCCGACATCGTCGATCACGTCGCCGTCTCGGACACCGTCAAGATCGTCGCTGAGACCGAGGAGGCCGCCGTCCTGGGTGATCCGGTGCTGCTGGAACGCCTGGTGCAGAACCTGGTGGAGAACGGCGTCCGGCACAACGTCCCGTCCGGCGGCTGGGTCCGGATCACCACCTGCACCCGCCCGGACGGCTGGGTGGAGCTACAGGTCGGCAACTCCGGCCCGATCGTGCCGCGCTACGAGGTGGCCGGCCTGTTCCAGCCGTTCCGGCGCTTCCACCGGGAACGTCTCGCCTCCCCCGGCGCGGGCCTCGGCCTGTCCATCGTCCAGGCCGTCGTCGGCGCCCATCACGGTCGGCTGCGGGCCGACGCCCGCGACGAGGGCGGCCTCACGGTCACCGTTCTCCTGCCCAGAGCGCCCTGAAAATCCCTTTTTCGGTACGGCTACGAAGAGTTCCCGGGCTACCCCGCGACGCCGGCGGTGGTCCGGCCTGCCAGCGCGGCTTTCGGGCGGAAGCCGCTGGTCACCGGACGGGCACCCCGGCCGTCGAGGTGGCCGCGCTGCGCCGGGCCAGCCCCACCACACCCCACGCCATGACCAGCGCCGCGACCGCCACGGTCAGCAGCCCGGCCGACCCGAACCGGACGCCCTCACCGAACAGCACCACCCCTGCCGCCGCCGCGACCAGCGGGTTCGTGACGCTGACGGTGGCCAGCGGGGCGGCCAGCCCGGCGCCCTGGTAGGAGAGTTGCCCGAGCAGGTACCCGCACACCGCGAACGCCGCCACCAGCAGCGCCGCCGTCGCCGACACGGCGCCCGGCCCGCCGGTGGTGAACGAGGTCAGCACCGCTTTCGACAGCACCGACGAGATCCCGAACGCGACGCCCGCAGCCGCGGCCAGCAGCACCGCCCGGCCCCGCGGCCCGGCCCGCCACGCGCCCAGGCAGCACACGAACACGGCCACCGCGGTGATCAGCGCGAGCCGCCGGGTGACCGGTTCGGTGAGCAGCGCCGGCCGGTCCGGCCCCACCGACAGCGACAGGATCAGCGCCAGGCCGGCCACCGTCGCCGCCGCGTCCCGCCACGACGCCGCACTGATCCGGGTCCGGTAGCGGACCACCTCGATCGGGAGCGCGAACAGCAGCGTGAGCGTGCCCAGCGCCTGCACCACGGCGACCGTCCCGAAATTCAGCGCCACCACGTGCAGGCCCGCTCCGGCGCCGGTCAGCAGCAGCGCCGCCGCCCACCGTGACCAGCCACGATGGCCGCTGCCCGCGAGCCGTTCCTGCGCCACCGCGGCCGACGCGTAGGCGGCGACGGACAGCAGGGAGAGCAGCACGGCCCACCCCAGCGATCCCATCGCCCCACCTCGAGACCAGGTTCTCCATCGACGATACCGAGCCCGGCACGTCATCGGTCCGCTCTACCCCTCTTGCGGACTGCCGACTCCACCGGACGTGGAGATCCGGACGTGGAAATCCGGTTGGGCCGCCCGCCCGGTCCCTGCCACGATCACCGGCATGGTGGTGGCGAGTGGCGTCCGGATCGGCTGGGTGGATCTGCCCGCCCCGGTCCGGCACGAGATCGAGCTGATCGTCGGCGGGCCGGTGGTGGCGGCGGAGTCCCAGACCGGCGGTTTCTCGCCGGGTACCGCCGACCGGGTCCGCACCGCGACCGGCCGGCGGGCGTTCGTGAAGGCGGTCACCCCGGCCCTCAACACCGACTCGGCCGTGATGGCCCGGGACGAGCTGCGGATCAGCGCCGCCCTTCCGGCCGGCGCGCCGGTGCCCCGGGTTCTCGGCGGCTTCGACGACGGGGAGTGGGTGGTGCTCGTCCTGGAGGACATCGAGGGCACGCATCCGCGTACCCCCTGGATCGAGGGTGAGATCCGCGGCGCCGCAGCCGCGTTGCGTGACCTCGCCGCAGCGCTCACGCCGTCGCCGGTTCCCGGCCTGCCGCAGGCGGCCGACCGTCTCGCGCCCGCGTTCGGTGGCTGGCCGGCGATCGCCGCCGACCCGCCGACCGACCTCGACCCGTGGGCCGCCCGGAGGCTGGACGCGCTGTGCGCGGCGGCCGGCCGGGGCGCCGCCGCCATCGCCACCGGGGACACTCTCGTCCACACCGACCTGCGGGCCGACAACATCCTGATCCGGCCGGACGGACGGTTCGTGTTCATCGACTGGCCGTGGGGCTGCTCCGGCCCGCCCTGGCTGGACGCGGTGCTGCTGGCGATCAATGTGGTGGTGCACGGCGGCGACCCCGGCCCGCTGCTGTCCGGCGTCGAAGCACGGACCGCGGTCGATGTCATCGCCGGCGCCACCGGCTATTTCCTGAACAGCGCCCGCCGGCCGGCCCCGCCGGGGCTGCCGACGATCCGGGAGTTCCAGCGGTTCCAGGGCGACGCGCTGGTGCCGTGGCTGCGTGCCGCGCTCGGGGACTGACCGGCCGTAATCACCGAAACGGGGCTGAACCACACCCGCTGCCGACTCGTAACAGTTACGGGGTTGACCGGTAGATGGGACCTCCAGCACACCGCACCGGGCCCGGCTCGCCGGGGGACTAGGCTTGACGCCCGTGAACTGGGCTTCGGCGTGGCGGCCCGGGCGCCCAACCGAATCATGGAACGGAAGATGATGAGCGACCAGCCCAAGGTGCGAGTCCTGCTTCTGGAGAGCATCCACCCCGACGCGGTTTCCCGCCTCGAGGAGGACGGCTTCCAGGTCGAGTCCCTGCGCAACGCACTCGACGAGGTCGAGCTGATCGAGCGCATCTCCGGAGTCAACCTGCTCGGCATCCGCTCCAAGACGCAGGTGACGGCGAAGGTGCTGGAGGCCGCCGACAAGCTCGTCGGCATCGGCGCGTTCTGCATCGGCACCGACCAGATCGACCTGGCCGCCGCGTCGGCCGGTGGCGTCGCGGTGTTCAACGCCCCGTTCTCGAACACCCGGTCGGTGGTGGAGCTGGCGATCGCCGAGATCATCGCGCTGACCCGCCGCCTCACCGAGAAGAACACGCTGATGCACGCCGGCGTGTGGGACAAGTCGGCCGACGGCGCCCACGAGATCCGCGGCCGCCGTCTCGGCATCATCGGCTACGGCAACATCGGCACCCAGCTGTCGGTCCTCGCAGAGAACCTGGGCATGTCAGTGTCGTTCTACGACACCTCGGACAAGCTGGCGCTGAGCAACGCACACCGCACCGCCAGCCTCGACGAGCTGCTGGAGTCCAGCGACATCGTCACCATGCACGTCGACGGCCGCCCCGGCAACGCCGGTTTCTTCGGCGCCGAGCAGTTCGCCAAGATGCGGCCCGGCAGCCTGTTCCTGAACCTGTCGCGGGGCATCGTCGTCGACCACCTGGCGCTGCGTGACGCGCTGAAGAGCGGCCGCCTGGCCGGCGCCGCCGTCGACGTGTTCCCGACCGAGCCGAAAGGCCGCGGCGACGAGTTCCTGTCCGAGCTGCGCGGCCTGCCGAACGTGATCCTCACCCCGCACATCGGCGGTTCGACCGAGGAGGCCCAGTCCGACATCGGCGGCTTCGTGGCGAACAAGCTGGCCAAGTTCGTGACCGAGGGCAACACGTCGCTCAGCGTGAACCTGCCCGGCGTCACCCTGCCCGAGCTGCCCGGCATGCACCGGATCGTGCACATGCACAAGAACACGCCGGGTGTGCTGGCGCAGGTCAACCGGATCCTCGCCGAGCACAACGTCAACGTCGAGGGCCAGATGCTGAGCACCCGCGGGGAGTACGGCTACCTGATCACCGACATCGCCCGCGGCTACCCCGACGAGGTGCTGGACCTGCTCCGTGCCATGGAGCAGACCGTCCGGCTGCGCGTCCTGAACTGAGTGGGGCGGCCGGGACCACCTGACCGGGCAGGTCAGGTGGTCTCGACCGTCAGCAGGGTGACGGGGGCGACCGCGTCGACGTCGTACCGGTTGCCGGTGGTCCAGTCCTTCGGGGTCAGAGTCGAGCCGGGCGCCACGTCCCGCAGGGTCCGCGAGCCGGCCGTGACCGTGCCGGCGCCGCCGCCGACCTTGATCCGCACCGGGCTGCCGCTGGGCGCCCGCAGCACCAGCTCCTCCATCCCGCCGGTGATCTTCATGGGCACCGTGCCGGCCGCGTCGGCGAGGGTCAGTTCGGCCCGCCGGGTGCCGCCGACGATCTCGATGCCACGGACCCGGCCGGCGCTCAGGTCGACGATCCGCTCGGCCGAGTAGCCGGAGAAGCGGATGGTCCACCGCACCTTCGCGGCCAGCACCACCTCCACCTCACCGCCGACCGCCGCGTCGTCGCGGGTCACGTCGACCCGGAGCCGGTCGTCGCGCATCTCCGCGCTGGGTTTGATGCCGGCGCCCTCGGGCGAGCTGATCTGGTAGAGGTCGTCGCCGAGGTCGGCGATCCGCAGCTGCACCCGGTCGGTGGCGGCGAGCAGCTCGAACGTGGCGATCGTCCGGTCCTCCAGCGGCCCGCTGACCACCCGCGAGTCGTCGCCACCGCCGAGCATCTGGGCGATCTGGTTGTCCTCGCCCGAGTAGTAGACGACCCCGGTGAGCACCACCGCGGCCAGCGCGACAATGCCGAGCACCGCCATGCCGGCCGTGACGAGCCGGGACTGCCGGCGCGGCGGCCGCATTCCGGGCGGCGCCATCCCCCCGGGCGGCCCCGAGACCGGCCCGTTGGACAGCGTGGAGGACTGCCCGGTCGGCGTGGAAGCGCCCGGCAGGGTGTCGGACCACATGACCGGCTCGTCACGGCGGTCCCAGCCGCCGGACACACCGGTCCCGGTGCCCCAGCCACCCGGTGAAGCCGCCGAGGACGAGGCAGCCGAGGACGAGGAGGGGCTGGACGCGAACGAATCCGGCCACGGCGCGCTCGACGCGGCGTCGGCCGGCAGCGACCCGATCCCGACACTGAACGGGTCGGAGTCGCTGCTCCACGACGGCGTGTCGCTGCCACCCGTGCGGACGATCGGCAGATCGTCGGACGAGGAGGACAAGGAGGACGACGAAGACGAGGACGAGGTGGTGCCGGAGTCCCATCCGGACCGGCCGCGGCGCGGCAGATCATCACCGTCGTCGGCCGTCCCACCGCGCTTGCGGGCGGGAAGATCACCGCCCGCCCGGAACCCACCGGTCGACGGCTCGTCGGAAACCTTCCGCAGCCCACCGGTGTCGTCCGAGACCCGCCGCAGCCCACCGGTGTCGTCGGACACCCGCCGCAGGCCACCCGTGTCGTCCGAGACCCGCCGCAACCCGCCGGTGTCGTCGGACACCCGGCGAAGGCCGCCGGTGTCGTCGGAGACCTTCCGCATGCCCCCCGTGTCGTCGATGCCGCGCCCGCGCCCCGCCCGCGCCCCACCGATCGGCCCGTCACTGAATCCGAACGAGACCCGTCCCGGCCCGCCCGGCGACGCCGGCCCGAACTCCGGAGCGGGCGTGTTGTCCCCCGCCGCCCGAGGCGACGGAACAGCCGGCGAGCCCGGCGACGCGACAGCCGGTGAGCCCGGAGCGGCTACCGGTGACGAGATCGACCCCGACTCGGATGGTTTCGGATCGCCGAACCACCCGAGCGGCTTGTCACCGCCGTCGGTATCCGGCTCCCGAGCCGGCCGCCGCCGGAGCGGCAAGGCCGAGCTCTCCTCCCCCGGCACTCCGGCCGGAGCGGTACGGTCCACGATTCCTCCCTGCGCAGCGCACCCACGATGTCCCCCGTAGGAAGTACGTAAGGAACCGCTCTTCCGGATGAGTGACCGGAAGGTTTACCGCGGGTCAGGTCGAACCAATCCACGCCGGGTGGCGATCGCGACCGCCTCGAGCTGACTGTGCGCCCCCAGTTTGGCGAGCACCGCCTTCTGGTAACCGCGGCACGTGTGCACGCTGATGCCCAGCCGCCGGGCCACCGCGCGGGCGTCCAGACCGGCCGCCATCAGCTGGAGAACCTCGTCCTCGCGCTGGGTGAGGCCACCCGCGGTGAGCCCGTTGCCACGCTGTCCGGCGACCGCCGGGGTAGTGCTGCGCAGCAGCCGGGCGAGGATGTCGGTGGAGACGGTCATGCTGCCGCGGTGGGCGGTGCGCAACGCGTTCAGCACGTCACCGAGCGCACCGTTCTTGGAGAGGAACCCGGCCGCGCCCGCGGTGGTGGCCCGCCGCACGAGGGTCTGATCTTCGCTGGCAGTGAGGATCACCACACGTGAGGCTGGCTGTCTAACCCGAATGAGTTCGGCGATGGCGATGCCGTCGGCATCGGACAGTTCCGGGTCCATCACGATCACATCGGGCAGCAGGTCGGCCGCGAGCCGTAGCGCCTCCGCTCCGGTACGGGCGTGCCCGACCCACTGAAGGTCGGCCTGACCTGCAAGAGCGTGCCCCAGAAGCTCGGCGAAGGTCTGGTGACCGTCGACGACGAGCACAGTGATCGTGTCGCCGCTGTCCATACGTCACCTTCCTCGATGTGCCCCCGACGGGCTCCGCGCAGTCTAAGGATTACCCGACGGACTGCCTTCCCTACCAACAGGCTGCCCACCCGTACGCCCGACGGCCGGATGCCTCCGAGCGGACCCGATGATGCGTCTTTCGGTCAACCCGACCCCCTCGCTTTGGGGCTTGCCGCCGGTACCGCTGAAACAGCAGAGTTCTGGATCATGCACGACATCCAGCTCTTCGGCGTTCTCGAGGTCCGTACCCGAGGCATCCGCCTTTCCGGGGAAGACTTCGGCGGCGCCCGGCCGCGGCACCTCCTCGCCCTGTTGGCGTTGCGGGGCGAGTGGTCGCTTGTGGAGCTGGCCGACACGCTCGGTGTCTCCCCGACGACGCTGACGGACGATCTGGGGATCCTGCGGGACCGCTTGGAGCCCGGGGTCGGTCACCGGGAATCGGTGATCACGTCCCACCGGGGCCGGGTCGGCCTGGCCCGGGATCGGGTGCACGTGGACACCGCCACGTTCGACCAGCTGGTGGCGCTGGCCGCCGAGCGGCCGCCGGCCCGTGCCGCGCGCCCGCTGGCCGCCGCCGCGTTCCTGGCGTCGCGCCCGCTGCTGGAGGACGAGGACGCCCCGTGGGCGGCCGAGGCCCGCGCCGAGTACCGGACGAAACTGATCATGGCGGGCGAGCCGCAGCCGATCGGCTAGTTCCAGGACAATCACCGGGTGCTGCCCACCACCCTGTCGCCGGTGCCGCTGGCCCCGGAGCTCTCCCTGTATCTCGTCACCCAGCCGGTCGGGCTGTTCGACCTGACCGGCGGCGAGTTCCGCAGTGACCGGCCGCCGCCGTTCTGGGCGTTCGCCTGGGCGGGTGGTCAGGCGCTGGCACGTTTCCTGCTGGATCACCCGTTCGAGGTCGCCGGACGCCGCGTGCTGGACGTGGCCACCGGCTCCGGGGTGGCCGCGATCGCCGCCGCCTACGCCGGGGCCGCCGCGGTGGCCTGCACCGACATCGACCCGGCCGCGGTCGAGGCGGCGCACCGCAACGCGTCCGCCAACGGGCTGTCCCTGGCCGGTCGTCTCGACGATCCGCAGGTGCTGCTGGCCGGGGACGTCTTCTACAGCCCGGTGGTCGCCCCGAAGATGGTCGCCCAGTTGCGTGCCGCCCGGAACCGGGGCGCCGAGGTGCTGGTCGGCGACCCGGGGCGGGGTTTCTTCCCGGAACGCCTCTTCGACCTGGTGACCGAGTACGTCGTGCCGGTCCCCCGCACGCTCGAGGACACCGAGACGCTCACCACAGGTGTCTGGCGCATGCGTTCATCACGCAAGTAGTTGTAGGCTACACGCATATCTCGATCCGGAGGACGACGCCCGTGCACGAACAGGAATCCACCCGGCTGGCCGACGAAATCACGCGGTTGGTCCGGATGGGCGCGCGATTCCGGGGCATGCTCAAGACGGGAGATCTCGGCGCCGAGTTCTCCGCGCTGATGCTGCTGCCACCGTTGCGCGCGATGGGCCCCATGCGGGTCACCGACCTCGCCGAGGTCAAGGGGGCCGATCCGTCGACGGTCAGCCGCCAGGCCGCCCAGCTGGTGAAGGCGGGCCTGGCCCGCCGTGAGGCGGATCCGTCGGACGGCCGCGCCTCACGGCTGGCCGTCACCGACGCCGGCGTGGCCGCGTGCGAGCGGGTGCGCGAGGCCCGGGTGGCCATGCTCACCCGGGTGCTGGACGAGTGGCCCGCCGACCGGGTCGCCGCCTTCACGGATCTTTTCGAAGAGTTCAACAACGCGGTCGAGGCGCACCTGCGTTCCGACCCGGCATCACCCCCACGGGAGACTGCGTGAGCCACCCAGCCCCACCGGCGACCGCGCCGGTGGAATTCACCCACCGCCAGATCCTGACGATCCTCGGCGGCCTGATGATGGGCATGTTCCTCGCCGCGCTGGATCAGACGATCATGGCCACCGCGACCCGGACCATCGCCGACGACCTGCAGGGCTTCGACCTCCAGGCCTGGGCCACCACGGCCTTCCTGATCACCTCGACGATCTCCACGCCGCTGTACGGCAAGTTGTCCGACATCTACGGCCGGCGCCCGTTCTTCCTGCTCGCCATCGGCATCTTCATCGTCGGCTCGTTCCTCTGCGGCCTCTCCGACAACATGTGGCAGCTGGCCGCGTTCCGGGCCATCCAGGGCCTCGGCGCCGGCGGCCTGATGTCGCTCGCCCTGGCGATCATCGGCGACATCGTCCCGCCCCGTGAGCGCGCCAAGTACCAGGGCTTCTTCCTGGCCGTCTTCGGCACCGCGAGCGTCCTCGGCCCGATCCTGGGCGGCTTCTTCGCCGGCGCCGACACGATCCTGGGCACCGACGGCTGGCGCTGGGTGTTCTACCTCAACGTGCCGATCGGCCTGGCCGCGATGGCCGTCGTCGCCCGGGTCCTGCACCTGCCGCACCACCGCGTCGACCACCGCATCGACTGGCCCGGCGCGCTCACCCTGATCCTCGCGCTGGTGCCGCTGCTGACCGTCGCCGAGCAGGGCCGCGAGTGGGGCTGGGACTCCGGCCGCTCGATCGCCTGCTACGTGGTCGGCGCGATCGGCCTGGTCGGCTTCATCCTGGCCGAGCGCGCCTACAAGGACGAGGCGCTGCTGCCGCTGGCCCTGCTCGGCAAGCGCACCGTCGCCGTCGGCGTCACCGCCAGCACCATCCTGGGCATGGCGATGTTCGGCGGCCTGATGACCGTCCCGCTGTACCTCCAGATCGTGAAGGGCTCCTCGGCCACCCTGGCCGGCCTCCAGATGATCCCGTTCGTGGTCGGCATCATGGCCGGCTCGATCATCTCCGGCCAGCTGATCTCCCGGACCGGCCGCTACCGGATCTTCCCGATCGTCGGCAGCGTCTTCATGGTCACCGCGCTCTACCTGTTCTCGCTGGTCGGCGCGGACACCCCGCTGTGGCGGGTGATGCTGGTGATGGTGCTGATGGGCCTCGGCCTGGGCAGCAACATGCAGCCGATGATCACCGCCGTGCAGAACGCGGTGTCGCCCCGGGAGATCGGCACCGCCACCGGCGCGGTCACGTTCTTCCGCTCGATGGGCGGCACGCTCGGCACCGCGGTCTTCCTGTCGGTGCTGTTCAACGTGCTGCCCGGCAACATCAAGGACGCGTACGCCATGGCGCAGCCGACCCCGGCGTTCCAGCAGGCGCTCGCCGCCGACCCGTCCCAGCAGGAGACGCTGAAGGTTGCGATGAGCGGCGCCGGCCTCAGCGACACGTCGTTCCTGAGCCGGCTGGCCGACCCGATCTCGCACCCGTTCAAGGTCGGTTTCGCCGACAGCGTGCACGTGGTCTACCTGATCGCGTTCTTTGTGATGCTCATCGGCCTGGTCGTGGTCTTCTTCCTGCCCGAGCTCCCGCTCTCGCAGCGCTCGGCCCAGCAGGCGCGGGCCGAGGAGGCGGCGGTCAAGGCCGGCGGCGCAGAGCCGGCGGTCGAGGCGGGCGGCACGGAGGCGGCGGTCAAGGCGGGCGGCACGGATCTCCCGGCCGAGCCTCCGGTGGCGTCGGGCAACCCTCCCAGGAACGCGCAGTAGCGTGACCGCATGGCTGTTGTGAAGATCAACGCGATTGAGGTCCCCGAGGGCGCCGGCCCCGAGCTGGAGAAGCGGTTCGCGGCCCGGCAGGGCGCGGTGGAGAATTCGCCCGGGTTCCTCGGCTTCGAGCTGCTGCGCCCGGTCGGCGGCGACACCCGCTACTTCGTCTACACCCGCTGGGAGTCCGAGGAGGACTTCCAGAACTGGGCGAACGGCGGCGCCAAGGAGGCACACTCCGGTGAGCGGGCCAAGCCGGTGGCCTCCGGCGCCAGCCTCCTGGAGTTCGAGGTCGTCCAGTCGGTCCAGAAAGCCGTCTGACGCCACGATGGCGTACCCGGGTCGTCCGGGTACGCCATCGGCCGTTCAGGAGCTGTTACGGGCGGCTGCGGCCACCAGGCGGGTGGCCACGGTGCCCCGGTCCAGTCCGAGGCGCTGGGCGCTCTCCTGGAGCACCGCGTAGGCCTCCTGGACGCCACAGCCCCGCTGGGCGATGATCACGCCGACCGCCCGGTCGACCTCGGCGCCCTCGGTCAGCGCCTCCCGGCGGTGCAGCTCCCCCAGCAGCACCTCGGCCTGGCCGGCCAGAGCCATCGCGGTCACCAGGACCTCCGGGTCGACCGCACCGGCCCGGTCCGGGTAGATGCTGACCGCCCCGACCGCGGTGCGCCGCACGTCCAGCGGGATCGCGGCGACCGCCCGCAGGCCGTCGGCCCGGGCCGCGTCGGCCAGCTCCGGCCACCTCCCGTCGGCCGGCAGGTCGTCCGCGGTCACCACGGTCCGGGTGCGGGCCGCCTCCATGCCCGGGCCGGTGCTTCCCTCGTACTGCTGCTGATCGAACGTCTCGCCGGCCGGCCCGGACCCGGCCGCGGTGAGGGGCCCGCCCTCGCCGATCAGGGCGACCGAGCAGCGGACGATGCCGGGCAGGGTGGCCGTCGCGAACGCGGCGAACCGGTCGAGAGCCTGATGCAGGGAGTCCGCGGTGAGCAGGCGGACGGTGACCTCGTGCAGGAGCCCGGCGAGCTCCACCGGGTGTGGTCCACCGGACGCGGTGCCGGCGACCGGAGCCGTGTGCCGCGAGTTGCGGCGCGGCGGGGTCAGCGATGACGTGCCGTCTTTGGGGGTGCGCCGGGCCAGCCGGGCGCCACGCTGCGCGGCCGGGACTCGACGTTTCGGGGCAGACACTCGACGGATATTGCCACGTCTATCCGGAATCGTGCGCGATCAGGTGCCACGATCGGGGGGTGTTGCCTGGATAAACCGGGTGCGGAAATTTCTGGCCCGGAAAGTTTTGCGCCGCCCCCCGGTTTCCCGGAAGGCGGCGCGGATGCCGGTGTGCAGGTCGCCTCGCGGCGGAAGGCTCAACACGGCTCCAGCCGAACGGTAGTCCGTGCAGGCGTTGGGTGAGGCCCGGGGACACTGGGCACACCGGCATCCGTTCACAACCGTCGGCACCACCCCGGGATTCCATGAGTCGCTGTGACCTGGATTACACCTCGGAGTTGGCGAAAAGCCCCCGCTCAGAAGTCCCGGGTGAGCCGGTCCGGGTCGACCTCGCGGCCCGGGTACCGGGCCATGTACTCGGTCTCCAGCTCCGCGGTCCGTTTGAAGTGGTTCTCCAGCGCCGCGTCCGGGCCGTGCCGCAGCGTGTGCAGGCGGGTCCGGTAGAGGCTCGTCAGTTCCCGGAACAGGTCGTCGCCGGACAGTCCGGCCGGGTCGATCCCGACGTCGAAGATCACCGCCGGGCCCTCGTCGCGTCGTGTCGTCATCGTCGTGCGCCTCCCGTCGCTGCCGGCTCCACTTGATTGCACCGCTTGCCCGGACGGGCCGCCGCCAAACCCGCCGGTAGGCTCGGGGGCATGAGAGGGCTGTGGACTCCGGCGTGGATGGCCCGTCATCTCCTGGCGCTCGTCCTGACCGCCGGGTGCCTGGCCCTGGGCTGGTGGCAGTTCAGCCGCGCCGCCGACGGCAACTCGATCAGCTGGGGCTACATGTTCCAGTGGCCGGTCTTCGGCGGGTTCGTGGTCTTCATCTGGTGGCGCGAGGTCCAGCTGGCCCGGCGCAAGGCCGCCGGCGAGCCGCTGACCGTGCCCGAGCCGCCCGCCGCGCCGTCGCCCGCCGTCCCGGGCGCGCCTGTCGTCCTGGGCCGCCCGGTCCGGGTCGCGGTGGAGACCGCCGCCGGCGCCGCGCCCGACCCCGAGCTGGACGCGTACAACGACTATCTGGCCTGGCTGACCGCCAATCCCGGCGCGCGCCCGTCCGACTACCCCGGCCGCATCACCACATGAGGCATCACCAGATGAGCAAGGAGTCACCCGCCGTGCAGGGAGCCCTCACCCGTTACCGGATCATCGCCTGGATCGTCGGCGTGGTCCTGCTCGCCCTGACCGTCGGCATGGTGCTGAAATACGGGCCGGCCGACGACGCCACGGTGGTCGAGACGGTGGGCCAGGTCCACGGCTTCCTCTACATGATCTACCTGGTCTGCACGTTCGACCTGTCCCGGCGGGTGCCGTGGCCGTTCAAGCGGATGCTGCTCGTCATGCTGGCCGGGACGGTCCCGTTCTTCTCGTTCTGGGCCGAGCGTCACGTGACCCGTCACTGGGTTCCGGCCGCCGTCCCGGCACTGAGCGAATAGTCCGATTCCCGCAACGATTTAACGCTGAGCGGCGGACAAATAACAGCCCGTTATCGGGATAATTCTCGCAAGTCCGGCCATTGGTGAAAATCACTCGGCCAGGCCTTGATTTCTTTTCTTCCGTCGATAGGTTAATGCGGTTGGTCCGGTCCGCAGCCACAAACCCTCGGGTGGCGCCGGCCAACGCCGCCGAATGACGCGCGGCGATCCGGCTCCCACCCCCAGGGGCGCCGGACGCCGCAACCGGACCGGATATACACGCGGACAGGGTCTTCTTCCAGCCCGACGGTCCCGCCGACCCGGTAGGCGGCCAAGCGGAAGAAAGGCCCCTGACCAGTGCCACACCCCCGTACCCGGTTCCGGGCGCTCGTGGTCGCGCTGACGGCGTTCGCGATCACGACGTCGGGAGCGACGGCTGCCCATGCGGCGCCGTCCGAGGCCGAACTCAAGAAGAAGATCGACAAGGCCTCGGAGCAACTCGAGGACGTCACCGAGCAGTACAACAAGCTCCGGCTCGACGCGAAGGCCACCAAGGCCGACGCGGCCAAGCTGGAGGCCTCCCTCAAGCCGGCCCAGGCAGCGCTCGCCGCCGCCACGGCCAAGGTGCAGACCATCGCCACCACCACCTACATGCAGGGCCGCACCGGCGCGATGACGGTGCTGGTGAGCGGTGACTCGGCGACCCTGCTGGAGCGGCTCGCGGTGCTCGACCAGATCACCAAGTCCAACCAGCAGGACATCGACACCTTCACCGAGACGACGACCACCTTCGCCGAGCGCAAGGCCGCGCTCAAGGTCACCCAGGACAAGCAGGCCGCGCAGGCCACCGAGTTGGTCAACCGCAAGAAGAAGATCGAGGGCGACCTCGACGACCTGTACGACATGCGCGAGGCCGCCTACGGCAGCGCCACGGAGGACAGCGGCTCCTACACCGGCGTGATCCCCGACATCCCGGGCACGGCCGGCAAGGCGGTCACGTTCGCGTTCAACCAGATCGGCAAGCCGTACGGCTACGGCGACGACGGCCCGAACTCCTACGACTGCTCGGGTCTCACCTCGGCGGCCTGGGCGGCGGCGGGCAAGTCGCTGCCACACAACGCCGCCGCGCAGTACAGCGCCACCGTCCGGATCAAGAAGGCCGACCTGCAACCGGGCGACCTGGTGTTCTACCGAAGCAATGGGCACGTCGCGCTCTACGTCGGCGACGGCAAGATCATCGACGCGCCGTCAGCGGGTCGTGACGTGCTCTACCGAGGCATGAACATCATGACCCCGAACGGCTACGGCCGGGTCAAGTAGCGAGAAGGCGCGGGTCCGGTCGGGCCCGCGCCGCATCACAGCCGCACGACACACATAAAGGCCGGCGCCCCTCGCGGGACGCCGGCCTTTATCGTTTCAGAGACTCGCTGGTCAGGCGGCCTGGAGGCCCTCCGCCCGGGCCAGCTCACGCAGCCGGCCGAGCGCCTGGATCTCCAGCTGGCGGATCCGCTCCCGGCTCAGCGAGAAGCGGGACGCCACCTCGGTCAGCGAGTGCTCCCGGCCGTCCTCCAGGCCGTACCGCGCCCGCATGATGCCGGCCGACCGGTCGTCCAGGTGGTTGAGCAGGCCCTCGATGCGCTGCCGCTCGAGCGCGTTGAGGACGATCTCCTCGGGGCTCGGGGCGTCGCTGTCGGCCACCAGGTCACCGAGGTTGGTGTCGCCGTCGTCGCCGACCGGGGTGTCCAGCGAGACGGTGTCCTGCGCCCAGCGGGTGAGCTCGTTGACCCGCTCGACGGTGACGCCCAGCGCGGCCGCGATCTGCTCGGGCTCCGGGTCGGCGCCCAGCTCACGAACCAGCTGCCGGGTCACGTTGCGCATCCGGTTGACGTCCTCGACCAGGTGGACGGGGAGCCGGACGGTGCGCTCCTGCTGGGCGATGGCCCGGCTGATCGCCTGGCGCACCCACCACGTGGCGTAGGTGGAGAACTTGTAACCGCGCTCGTAGTCGAACTTCTCGACCGCGCGGACCAGGCCGGTGTTGCCCTCCTGGATGAGGTCCAGCATCGGCATGCCGGACCGGACGTAGCGGCGTGCGATGGAGACGACCAGCCGAAGGTTCGCCCGGATGAACAGGTCCTTCGCGCGCTGGCCCTCGGTGACGAGACGCTCCAGTTCCTCCCGGCTGACGCCGCGGCGCTCCTCACCCGTCTCGAGCAGGTGCTCGGCGTAGAGGCCCGCCTCGATTGCCTTCGAGAGTTCGACCTCCCGTGCGGCGTCCAACAACGGCGTCCGGGAGATCTCGTGCAGGTAGACTCCGACGAGGTCGCGCTCTTCGGCGACCTGATCGGTACGCATCACGGTGTTCTTCTCCACGTTGCCCACGGTCCCCTCATTGCCGTCACTAACCCTGTTACGGGCATTACCTGCGTCCATCAGCCCTCTCCCGTAACGTCCGCAGCTCGTGCATTGCGGTTGCTGACACATCTACACAACAAATTGCTGGCCGCACTGATTCCGGCTGGTGGATCGAAAGTGTCACGAATGTCTGGGTGGTACCTGAGAGCCCAGTGCGCGGAAGCTGAATGCGGGATCTTCGCGATCGTCGTGCAGACGATCGGTTACCCTCTACCCGCTTCATGACACCATCGGCCTCTCATCGTCACAGCGACGGGCATCACCCTGGGCTACGCGACGCTCGTCACCCCCGAGTACGGGTTTCGCGCTCCTGGGGTTCATGTGCAGCATCGGCCGGGCTACGAGAAGCCTGAAACAAACGCCTCCGCGAAAGATCCCGCGTCCGGGGGCCGAACGGGACCATCGGTCACAATGCGCCACGCCAGCCCACACTTCACTCGCCCACACGGGTGACGCCCGGTGAGCGCGGAACATTCCCAGGTGACGGCCAGTTCTCACGTGGAAGTGAGGAACAGCACATCCACGACTGTGTGACAAGCTGCTCCCATGATCTCGACGCGTACGGCTCTGGTCACCGGCGGCAACGGCGGGCTCGGCACCGCCACCATCAGCGCATTCCTGGCCGCGGGCTGGCGTGTGGTGGCCCCGGTGCGACCCGGGACGGCCGATCGGCTGCCGTCCGGAGTGGTCGCCGTGGAGGCGGACCTGACCAGTGAGGCCGACGTACGGGCCGCGGCCGGCAGCGCCGCGAGCGACCCGGAGGCGCCGCTGCGGGCGGTGGTCAACCTGGTCGGCGGGTACGCGGGCGCCGGCCTGATCGCCGACACCCCGGTGGCCGACTTCGAGGCGATGCTGACGATCAACCTGCGGCCCACCTACCTGACCACGGCGGCGGCGCTGCCGCACCTGCTCGCGGCCGGCGGCGGCTCGGTGGTGTGCGTCTCGTCGCGGGCCGCGAAGTCCCCGTTCCCGGGCGCGGCCGGCTACGTGACCGCCAAGGCAGCCGTGCTGGCCTTCGCCGCCGCGGTCGACGTCGAGTACCGCAAACAGAACGTGCGCTGCAACACGGTGCTGCCCAGCGTCATCGACACCCCGGCGAACCGGGCCGCCATGCCGGACGCCGACCACGGCCGATGGGTGAGCCCGGCCGAGATCGCCGAGACCGTGCTCTTCCTGGCGTCGGACGCCTCGGCCCAGATCAGCGGCGCCCAGATCCCGGTTTACGGGAAGGCCTGAGGACGGCGTCAGACTCGGCCGAGCTCGGCGAGGATGGCCTTGGTGACCTGCTCGGCAGGGCCGTTCGCGTCGATCACCACGAACGCCGGGAACTCCCGCAGCGACCGGTAGGCGGCATCCGCCGTCCGCAGATAATCCAGGGTCTCCGAGTCGTAGCCACGGCGCTCGATCCGGTCCTGGGCCACCTCCGGGTCGACGGCCAGGAAGAACGTCACGCCCGGCCGCGGGAACAACCGGTAGGCCAGCCGGGCGAAGCGCTCGGCGGACGGGCGGGCCCCGTGCGCGCGCAGGCTCGCGAACTGGCACACCGCATACCTGTCCATCACCGCGATCTCCCGGCGGACCACCCGCCGCAGCAGGGTCCGGGCGATGGCCAGCCAGCGCAGCGCCGACTCGACGACCAGTGTGCCGCGGCGGCCGAACAGATCCTCGGCGTCGGCGCGGCCGGCCATCACCGCGATCCGGCCGAACCAGTGGCGGCCGCCGGCGTTCTGCCGGTACGCGGCCCGGTGCCCGGCGGCGGCCAACTCGGCGGCGACGACACGGGCCTGGGTGGTCTTCCCGGAGCCGTCGATGCCGACCAGAGCGATGGTGCGCGGCATCCGGCGAGGCCCGCCGGAGGGTGCGGGGGCCGGACCGGACTGCGCGTCGAGAGCCATACCGATTGACGGTAGCTGCCGGTGGCACATTCCGTTCCGCACCGACAGGCACTGACGGTCCTCCAGAATGATCGTGTGGGTTCAAGGTGCCGCGACTCCGGGTAGTCGTTCACGAACCGGACACGGGACAGGAGGACGGCATGCCACACCGTGTGGACGAAGGTCTGGCCATCACCTTGAAGCGGGTCGCCTCGACGCTGAAGAGCGCGGACATCCCCTTCGCGCTGGGCGGGAGCTTCGCCGTGTACGCCCGCGGCGGCTACTCCAGCGATCACGACGTCGACTTCCTGATCCGCGAGCAGGACAAGGACCGGGCGTTGCAGGAGCTGGCCGCGGTCGGGTTCGAGACCGAGCAGCCGCCGGAGGACTGGCTGGTCAAGGTCTACGACGAGGGCCGGATGGCGGATCTGATCTACCGGCCGGTCGAGTCGCCGGTCGACGAGGAGACGCTCCGCGACACCGAGCAGATCTCGGTCGAGGCGATCTACATGCCGGTGATCTCCGCCTCCCGGCTCATGGTGCACAAGCTGCTCAGCTACAGCCAGCACTACTGCGACTTCGCGACCGGGCTGCCGCTCGCGCGCTCGCTCCGGGAGCAGATCGACTGGGAACGCGTCCACCGGGAGACCGCCGGATCGCCGTACGCCGAATCGTTTCTCGTGCTCTTGGACCGGTTGGACGTGGTGCCTTTCGCAAAGGAGCGGATAGGGGGATGAGATGAATCAGATCGATCTCGAAGCCGAGATCCAGCGCCTGCTCACCGAACACGACCGGGTCGCTGAGCAGGGCATCACCGTGCACCGCCGGGAGAACGTGGTGGTTCTCAGCGGGGAGGTGGAGAGCGCGCAGCGGCGCGACGAGATCTGCCGGCAGATCTCCAGCCACTTCCCCGAGATCGAGATCACCTGTGACATCGGCATCACCCGGGCGCAGGCGCCGACCGAGGTGGAGGAGATTTCATGATCCGGATCGCCGCCGTAGGTGACGTCCATGTGGACAAAGACGTGGTGGGCCGCTACCGGCCCGCCCTCGAACAGCTGCCCGACCGCGCCGACGCCCTGCTCGTCGCCGGCGACCTGACCCGGCACGGGACCGTCGACGAGGCGAAGTGCTTCGCGACCGAGTTCGGCGGGCTGGCCGTGCCGGTCGTGGTGGTGCTGGGCAACCACGACCACCAGAGCGACCAGGAGCGACAGGTCGCCGACGTGCTCACCGACGCCGGGATCACCGTGCTGGAGTGCTCGTCGACGGTTCTGGAGATCCGCGGCCACCGGCTCGGCATCGCCGGCGCCAAGGGGTTCGGCGGCGGGTTCGCCGGCGCGTGCGCCAGCAATTTCGGCGAACGCGAGATGAAGACGTTCGTCGGTGTGACCGAGGACATCTCGGCCCGGCTCGGCGAGGCGCTGCGGGCGGTACGGTGTGACGCGCTGGTGGCGCTCACCCACTACGCCCCGGTGCCGGACACCCTGGTCGGCGAGCCACTGGAGATCTACCCGTTCCTCGGGTGCTACCAGCTCGGCACCGCCGTCGACTCAGCGCCGACCGCACTGGCGCTGCACGGGCACGCGCACCACGGATCGGAGCGTGGCCGTACGCCCGGCGGGGTGCCCGTGCGCAACGTCGCCCACCCGGTGATCAAGCAGGCGTACAACGTGTACCAGTTGCTCTCCGAGTCCGTGGATTCCGAGCTCGTGCCGGCCTGAACCCAGGTTTCCGATTTCGAGGCGCCGGGTATCCGAGATGACATGGACCTTCTGCTTTGGATTCTCGCCGTTATCCTCGTGGTCGCCGGTGTTCTCGCGCTGTTCCGGCGGCAGATCCTGTGGGGTGTCGTACTGATCATCGTCGGTCTCCTCGTGGGCCCCGGCGGCGTCAGCATCTTCACCTGATCGTCCTGAATCCCCTCTTCGACCCGCACTCCCGATCCTGAACCGGGGTCGCCGCGGCTTGGTCCGAAACGGACACAGCCTCGGTGACCCCGGTTCTCTCTTTCGTGCGCCGCCGCACACAACGTGCGATGTACGCCCGCGGATATCTGACTCAATCCCCGCGTGGCTGACGTCCATCACTTCACCTACGGCCCATACAACCCGATAGCCGCCTACCTGCTGGCTTTCCTCGGCTCGTTCCTCGGCCTGCTCTGCACCGGCCGGGCCCGCGACGCCCACAACCGCAGCCGGCGCAACAGGTGGCTGGCGATCGCCGCGTTCGCGCTCGGCGGCGGCGGGATCTGGCTCATGCACTTCTCCGCGATGCTCGGCTTCGACGTGCCGGTCAGCCCGGTCCGGTACGACCTCCCACTGACCCTGCTGAGCCTGGCCTTCTCGGTGGTCACCGTGGGCGTCGGCCTGATGATCGTCGGCCACGGCGAGCGCAGCGTCCCGAAGACCCTGGCGGCCGGCCTGCTCACCGGCGGCGGGGTGATCGCCATGCACTACACCGGCATGGAGGGCATTCGCCTCTCCGCGACCATCCACTACAACCTGGTCCTGGTCGTCGCCTCCGGCCTGATCGCCGTCGCGGCCAGCACCGTGGCGCTCTGGTTCGCCGTCTCGGTGCAGGGCTGGGCCCGGGTCACCGGCGCCGCCGCGGTGATGGCCCTCGCGGTCTGCGGCATGCACTACACCGGCATGGCCGCCATGTCGATCGAGCTGACGCCGGGCGCGCCGCCGGCCGGCGGGGTCCGGCCGCTCACCATGCTGGTCCCGATCATCCTGATCACCACGGCCACGATCGTCGGGGTGGCGCTCAGCGCGCTCCAGGCGATGACCGAGGAGGAGTTCACCGACGGCGCGGGCAGCCCGAAACGGGGCGTGCACGCCGAACCTCCGCAGCCGTGGACGGTGAAACACACGTCGATGGGCGCGATGCGGCTCACCCCGGCCGCCCGGGCGGTCGCCGCCGGACGGGCCGCCGCCGGCAGCCGCCCCTCCCCCGGGCCACGTCCCTCTCCCGGGCCACGTCCGTCACCCCGGCCGTCACCCTCTCCGGCACAGGCTGCACCACCTGCCACATCCGGCAGCTGATCGAAACCCATCCCCGCCCGTCATCCGGTATACCTGATCGACATGGCGCCAAGGATGCTGCTCTCGATGCCACTGCACGCCATCACCGAGGTTTACGGCGAAGCCGGCCTACGTGACCGATTCGCCCTGGAGGCCGAGTCCTTCCCCGCCGACGAGCGCAAGCTGCTCGCCGAGGCCCTCGATCTCGCCTCGGATCTGCACGCGGCCGATCGCCGGGTGCGGGAGCCGTACCTCAATCATCTGCTCCGGGTCGCGATCCGGATCATCCGGTATTACGAGATCCGCGACATCGACGTGCTGGTCGCGGCGCTGCTGCACGACGCGGTCGAGGACCACCCGGCCGAACTGGCCGGGCTGGAGCCGGACGCCTCGCACACCGAGCTGACCGAGGCGGCGCTGGCCGAGCTGGCCCGCCGCTTCAACCCGCGGGTCGCCGACCTGGTCCGGTCGGTGACCAACCCGGAGTACGACCCGGACCGCGACAAGCACGAGCAGTACCGGATCCACGTGGCGGAGAACCTGGAACGCGACCCGTGGGCCCGGGTGATCAAGATCTCCGACTTCACCGACAACGGGGTCGGCGTCATCCACACCACCCTGGAGAAGGCGACCAGCTCGGCCCGCAAGTACCGGCCGCTCGTGCCCAAACTGCGGGAACTCGTCGGGCGGCCCGACACGCCCCTGTCCACGCAGGCCAAAGAGCACATCCTGGACCAGCTGGACCTGGCCGAGGAGCGTTTCGCCGCCATCCTCGACGAGTAGGGGCGGCGCCCGAACTACCGTGGGGCCATGCCTACTGACGCCTGGTGGCGGGACGCGGTCATCTACCAGATCTATCCCCGATCGTTCGCCGACGCGGACGGCGACGGCATGGGCGACCTGCCCGGCATCACCGCGCGGCTGCCCCTGCTGCGGCGGCTCGGCGTGGACGCGGTCTGGCTGTCACCGTTCTATCCCAGCCCACAGCACGACGCCGGCTACGACGTCGCCGACTACCGCGGTGTGGACAGCCGGTTCGGGTCGCTCGGTGACGCCGACAAGCTGATCGCCACCGCCCACGAGCTGGACCTGAAGATCATCGTGGACCTGGTGCCCAACCACACGTCGAACGAGCACGAGTGGTTCCGGGCCGCCGTCGAGGCCGGGCCGGGCAGCCCGGAGCGCGACCGGTACATCTTCAGAGACGGCGATGAACCGCCCAACTCGTGGCAGAGCGTCTTCGGCGGGTCCGCCTGGGAGCGGCTGCCGGACGGCCAGTGGTATCTGCACCTGTTCGACGTCTCCCAGCCGGACCTCAACTGGGACCACCCCGAGGTGCGGGCCGAGTTCCTGGACATCCTGCGGTTCTGGCTGGACCGCGGGGTCGACGGGTTCCGGGTGGACGTGGCGCACGGCCTGATCAAGGACGCCGACCTGACCGACTGGACCGCGCCGTCGGTGATCCTGGGCGGCCTGGACCCGGTCGGCCCGCCGCCGCCGATGTGGGACCAGGAGGGCGTGCACGAGATCTACCGGCAGTGGCGTTCCGTCCTCGACGGCTATCCGGGCGGCCGCATCCTGGTCGCCGAGGCCTGGGTGCAGCCGGAGGAACGACTGGCCCGGTATGTGCGGCCGGACGAGATGCATCAGGCGTTCAACTTCCCGTACCTGGAGGCGCCCTGGTCGCCGGAACCGCTGCGGGAGATCATCGACTCGTCGCTGGCCGCCAACGACGCGGTCGGCGCGACCACCACCTGGGTGCTCTCCAACCACGACGTGGTGCGGCACGCCTCCCGGCTCGGCTTCCCGCCCGGTGAGGGCCGCAAGCCCGGCATCGGCATCGGCGACCCGCAGCCGGACAGCGGTCTCGGCCTGCGCCGGGCCCGCGCGGCCACCCTGCTGATGCTGGCGCTGCCCGGCTCGGCCTACCTCTACCAGGGCGAGGAGCTGGGGCTGCCGGAGCACACCACGCTGCCCGACGAGTTCCGCGAGGACCCGGCCTGGGAGCGGTCCGGGCACACCGAGCGGGGCCGGGACGGCTGCCGGGTGCCGATCCCGTGGGAGGCCGACGCGCCGTCCTACGGTTTCGGCCCGGCTGACGCGAGCTGGCTGCCGCAGCCGAAGATCTGGGCCGAGTACGCCTTGGACCGCCAGATCGACGTGCCCGGCTCCACCTGGGAGCTGTACCGGTCAGCGCTGGCCACCCGGCGTGAGCACGAGCTCGGCTCCGGGGAACTGGTCTGGCTGGCCGGCGACGAGGGCGCGCTGGCGTTCCGCAACGGCGACGTGACGGTGGTGACCAACTTCAGCGCCGAGCCGGTGACGCTACCGTCCGGCGCCCGGGTCCTGCTGAGCAGCGAGCCCCTCGACGCCGACGGGCGGATCCCCACCGACGTCACGGTCTGGGCGGTGTTCTGAGGCGACCGCCAGCAGGGCGGCGTGCGTGTCGGCCATGTCCGCCGCCACCGTCCTGCTGGCCAGCCAGTACATGATGCCGGTGGGGATGAAGAAGACCTGGAAGGCGGCCAGCCCGACGGCGTAGTTCAGCGGCGGCGGGTAGGCCCCGGCCAGGCTCGCGAACGCCACCGCCACCAGCACGTTGCCGCCCGCCCGGCCGGCCCCGTTGACCAGGTTGCCGAGGCTGTAGACGGTGCCCCGGTGCTGCGGCGGGTTGACGTCGGCGATCATCGCGAACCAGTTCGGCGAGTTCGCCGACGTCAGCATCAGCGCGAACACCGCCACCACCAGGCACAACCCGACGGTCGGCTCGGTCACCAGGTTGGCCAGCACCCCACGGATCACCGCGCCGGTCCCGGCGCCGTCCGGCACGGTGATCTTCATCGGGACGAAGAACAACACCACATAGAGGGGTACGGCCGACAGCACCCCGATCGACGCGACGAGGGCCCGGCCGCGGGGCGTACGCCGCTGCAACCGGTCCCCGGCCAGGCCGCCGAGGATCGACAGCGCCGCGCCGAGCTGGAAGATCGTGGCGAACACGCTGCCGATCAGCACCGCCGTGCCGGTGGTGTAACCCTGGTCCTCGGCCCGTGCCCGGAACAGCACCGGCAGCCACACCATCGAGCCGAACGCGATCTGCGCGGTCCCGCCCTGGAGGATCAGCCACACGTTGGTCCGCCGTTTCAGGATGACCGGCAGGTCCTCGTGGTGGATCCGCTCCTCGTAGTCGATGCCGGCCAGCTCGGGCTGGCTGTCTCCGCGCGGCACGTTGAAGGTGAACAGGTACGCCCCGGTCGCGATCAGCCCGGCCGCCGCCGTCACCAGGAACGGCTGCCGCCAGTCGGTGTGCCCCAGGATGCCGCCGACCAGGGTCCCGGCCAGGGTGCCGACGCCCTGCGACAGGCCCCAGAAACTCATCACCAGCCCACGCCGCCGTGGCGAGATCAGGTCGCTGACCACCGAGAAACTGACCGAGGCCACCCCGCCGAGCCCGAACGCGGCGAGCACCTGCCCGGCCAGGAACGTGCCGTAACCACCGGCCAGCCCGGACCAGGCGGTGCCGATCACCCAGATCACGGTGCCGGCCACCAGGACCGGTTTACGGTCGGTGCGGTCGCCCAGATACGCGAACCCGATCGCGGCGACCGCGCTGATCAGGAACATGATCGTGGTGGAGAGCGCGATGTGCGCCTCGGTGACGCCGAGCTCGGCGCCGATGCTGCCGTAGAGCGGCGGGACGATGCCGATGGCGATGTTGTCCAGAGCGGCGAGAACGACGAAGACCACCACGCTGTAGACGCGGTGCGCCGTGCCACCCCTGCCGATCACCGGTGAAGGTTAGCGTCCGGCCGGCTCCCACCGCTGTCTCGGACGCCCTGGGACGGCGGTGAGAGCCGGCCGTGGGGTGACGTGTTGTCGCAGCGTTCAGCGACGGGTCAGCGGATCTTCGCCGGGGGGACCCGGGACGTGGGTGATCTGAACGGGTGTTGATCGTCCGTGTCGCCAACTTCGTGCACGCCACCTCGGGCGGGCTCCGCACCGCGCTCCGCGAACTGGGCCGGGGCTACCTCGCGGCCGGGCACGAGGCGGTGCTGATCGTTCCCGGCGAGGAGGCCGGCGAGGAGCAGACCCCGCAGGGCCGGGTGATCACGGTGCCCGGGCCGGCGGTGCCGGGGCTCGGCGGATACCGGGTGCTGCTGAACCGCGGGGCCGTGCGGGCGGTGCTGCGGCGGCTGGCGCCGGACCGGATCGAGGTGCACGACCGGAGCACACTGCGCTGGCTCGGGAGCTGGGCGCGGCAGAACGGCGTGCGGTCGATGATGGTCTCGCACGAGAGTCTGGACGGGCTGCTGCGGCTGTTCGGCCCGGGTGGACCGGTCGGGCCGTGGGCCGCCGACCGGCTCAACGCGCGGACCGTCACGGCGTTCGACACGGTGGTCTGCACGACCGAGTGGGCGCAGCGGGAGTTCCTGCGGCTCGGGGCCGCGCCGGTTCGCGTACCGCTAGGAGTTGATCTTGATCGGTTCTCGCCGGCGTCGCGGGATGCCGGATTGCGGGCCGGCCTGGCCGGGACCGCATCGGTGATGCTGTTGCACTGCGGCCGTCTGTCGGCCGAGAAGGAGCCCGGAGTGTCGCTGGACACCCTGGCCGCGCTGCGGGCCGATGGGCTGGACGCGGTCCTCGTGGTGGCCGGTGACGGGCCGCTGCGGGCCGAACTGTCGGCCGAGGCGGAACGACGAGGGTTGCCGGCCCGGTTCCTCGGGCACGTGCGTGATCCGCGCGGCCTCCTCGCGACCGCCGACGTGGTGCTGGCCCCCGGCCCGATCGAGACGTTCGGGCTGTCCGCCCTGGAGGCGCTGGCCAGCGGCACCCCGGCGGTGGTCCGGTCGAGCAGCGCCCTGCCCGAGGTGGTCGGCCCGGCCGGAGTGGCCGCCGGCCCGGACGGGTTCGCCGGCGCCGTCCGGGAACTACTGGCCCGCCCGGCTGACGGACGGCGCGCGGCGGCTCGTACCCAGGCTGAAGGTTTTCCCTGGTCCGCCGCGGTGGCCGGCTCCCATGGTCGCCCATTTTACCGCTTCGACACCGCAATGGGACCAGTCCGAAAAGAC
>NZ_JBEZXU010000084.1:16987-48320 GCF_040638175.1 Actinoplanes sp. NPDC026670 | reverse complement strand
TCGACTCGCTCGGTGAGGTCGGCGTCGGGTTGCTGGTCGCGCTGGAAAATCTGATTCCGCCGATTCCCAGTGAGATCGTGCTCTCCATGGCCGGCGCAGACCGGCGTCGAGGGCGACCACCGACCAGTCGAGACGGCCGGTGAGCTGGACCGGGCCGCGGGCGCCGGGCTGGAGCTCCAGGGTGACGGTCTGGCCGCCACCGACCGCGACCGCGCCGGTCAGGTAGGTGAGCAGGGTGTCCCGCACACCGTCGAGCGCGTCCGGGGAGTCGGCGGTGACCTCGGGGTCGACGACCGGGCGGACCCGGCCGTCCGCCGGCAGGTCGAGCAGCAGCGGGAACGGCAGCCGGTTACGGACCCGGACCTGCTGCGAGCCGGTGCCGGCGAGCACGCACGCGTCGACCCGGCCGGCCGGCGTGGAGACGGCCCGGACCGTCGTGTTCGTCGCCTTCGGCTCGCAGACCAGGTCCTCCGGCGGGCCGCTGAGGTGCTCGACGGAGTCGGTGAGGGAGGCGGCGGCCGCGGCCCGCGCGTACGCCCAGAAGGTCCGGTCGGTGCCCTCCTTGATCGGCAGCACCACCCCGTTGTGGGTGGTGATCGAGTCGCCGACCGCATCGGTGGCGATCCGCCAGGTGCCGAGCACGAAGCTGTCGAACAGGATGGTGTCGCCGGCGACGGTCCGGTCGACCGCGTCGGTCACCGAGGCGGTCAGCGGCACCCAGCCACCGAGGTCGGCCGACCAGCCGAAGACGTTGAGCATCTCCGGGCGGACCCCGGCCGGCAGTTCGGCGTAGTCGATGGCGATCCGGCCCTTGGTGACGTCGCCCTGGACGTCGAGGGTGACCATGTCGCCGACCGTGATGATGCCGGGCGGCGCCGGACGGTCGGCCGGCAGCGGCTCCACACCGAACCGGACACGGATGTCACCCCGGCCGCCGCCGTCCGGCACACTGAACCTGACCAGCCCGTTCAGCCCGAACTCGAAGGCGCCGCCCGGCTCGACGAGCCGTGAATCGGGCACTCCGATCGGCCCGCATCCCGCGAGCCCGGCACCGAGAGCGATGCCCAGAATGCCCGCAAGCATCCCCCGTACGAGTTTCATGTTGTCCTCCCCGGCGGAGGAGGATAACCGGCCAATGTGAAATCCGGTCACCGACCGCAAGGTGTCAACCGTCGCACTCCCGGGACTGGCAGCGCCGGCTCGTCACCGTAGCGTACCGTCGCAACCGGTACGAGACCGTCCGTCCAGGCATCGACCAGCCGATCGAGGCGGACCGGGCACGCGATGAGCACGACGGGCACATCGGGTGATATGACTCATCGGTGCGATCACCCTGGCGGCACCCGGCCCGGATCGTGCCGCTCGCGTTCCTCGCCCTGATCGCGGCCGGCACGGCCCTCATGATGCTGCCCGCCGCCCGCGCCGAGCCCGGCCACGCGCCGTTCGTCACCGCGCTGTTCACCGCCACTTCAGCGGTCTGTGTCGCGGGCATGGCCGTGGTCGACACGCCCTCCTACTGGTCGGTCTTCGGGCATGTGCTGCTGACCGTGCTGACCCAGATCGGCGGGTTCGGCATCGTGGCTCTGGCCACGCTGCTCAGCCTGATCGTGTCGCGCCGGCTGGGCCTGCGCGGGCGGATGCTGGCTCAGGCCGAGAGCGCCGGGCTGACCGGCGGCAACACCGCCCGGGTGCTGATCCGGGTGGCTCTGGTCATGCTGGTGGCGGAGAGCATCATCACCGTGGTGCTCACCCTGCGGTTCTGGCTCACCTACGACTACTCGTTCGGCCGGGCGCTGTGGGAGGCGTTCTTCCACGCGGTGCAGGCGTTCAACAACGCCGGATTCGCCCTCTACCCGGACAGTCTCGTGCGGTTCGTGACCGACCCGTGGATCTGCGTGACCCTGGCTCTCGGCGTGATGGCCGGATCGATCGGTTTCCCGGTCGTGTTCGAACTGGCGCGCGAGTGGCGTACCACCAGGGCCTGGTCGACCCACACCTTCCTGACCGTGACCGGAAGCCTGTTGCTGACGGCCGTCGGCTTTGTGGTCTTCCTGGTCTTCGAATGGGGCAATCCGGGCACGCTCGGCCCGCTGAACACGGCCGGGAAGGTCCTGGCCGCGTTCACCCAGGACGTGATGACCCGGTCCGGTGGCTTCAACAGCGTCGACCTGGGCCACCTGAACAGCGAGACGATCGCCGTCACGAACGGGCTGATGTTCATCGGCGGCGGCAGCGCCAGCACCGCCGGCGGCATCAAGGTGACCACGTTCATGCTGCTCGGCTACGTGATCTGGGCGGAGATCCGCGGCGAGCCGGACGTGGTGATCCGGAAACGGCGGATCGCCGAGGAGACCCAGCGACAGGCCGTCACGGTGGCCCTGATGGGGGTCGCGCTGGTCGCCACCGGTACCGTGGCGCTCGACGCGCTGACCGAGGACGTGCCGTTCGACCGGGCGTTGTTCGAGGTCACCTCGGCGTTCGCGACGGTCGGCCTGAGCACCGGCATCACCCCGGGCCTGCCGCCGTCGGCGCAGGTGGTCCTGGTCGTGCTGATGTATGTCGGCCGGGTCGGCACCATCGCGGTCGGCACGGCGATCGCCCTGAACACGCGGCGCCGCCACTACCGCTATCCGGAGGAGAGACCCCTCGTTGGCTGATCAGAAACTGCCCGAAGGCTCCCACGTCGCGGTGATCGGCCTCGGCCGGTTCGGCGGGGCGGTCGCCGAGTCGCTGCTCGGACTCGGCTACGAGGTGCTCGGCATCGACTCCGACGCGCGGATCGTCCAGGACTGGTCGGACCGGCTCACCCAGGTCGCCCAGGCCGACTCCACCGACGAGGAGGCGTTGCGCCAGCTCGGGGTGCACGAGTTCGACCGGGCCGTGGTGGGGATCGGCACCAACCTGGAGACCAGCGTCCTCACCGTGCTCACCCTCACCGAGATCGGCGTCGAGGAGATCTGGGCCAAGGCCACCAGCGTCAAACACGGCAAGATCCTGGCGTCGGTCGGCGCCGACCACGTCGTCTTCCCCGAGACCGAGATGGGCGAACGGGTCGGCCACCTGATCTCCGGCCGGATGCTCGACTACATCGAGTTCGACGACGGCTTCGCCATCGCCAAGGTCCGGGCGCCGCGCGGCGCCGCCGGCCGGACCCTCGCCCAGCTCGGGTTGCGCACCAGGTGGGGCGTCACGGTGGTCGGCACCAAACGGCCCGGCGAGGATTTCGTGTACGCACGACCCGAGACCGTGGTTCCCGAGGGCGCGGTCCTGATCGTCGCCGGGGACACCGCCAAGGTCGAGGCCTACGCCGCCGAGAACTGATCCGGGCGCCGGCCGGCCTTGGCCACCGCCGCCTCCACCAGCGTCAGGAACTCGGCCCGGTCGGATTCGTCGCCCTCGCTCATCTCGAAGAGCAGCACCAGGGCGCCGTCGGCCACCGCGACGACGGTCGACTCGGAGGACTTGCCGTCGACCGACGGTTTGACGTCCCGGAAGCCGGCGGCGGCGTCACCGATGGCCGGCAGGGTCAGCGGGGTGAGCGTCGAGCCGTTCTCCTTCGGGCAGCGGGCCGGCGTCTTCTCCACCGCCGCGACGAACTCCATCGCGTTGTAGGCGCCGGGCGCGGCGATGCCGGCGAAGACCGACGTGCCGTCGTCCTCCTCGAGGCTCTCCACGACCAGGGTGGTCTCCGGCTCGCCGTCGGGTGACGCGTCGTCGTCGCACAGGGTCCGGTCCCTCGGGATGGGCAGCTTCAGGGTCTGCGGCTCCTCCGCGATCCGGTATCCGGCCGGCGCCTCGGCCGCGGTCAGCAGCGCGTTCTGCAACTCGGTCAGGTTCGGTGGCCCGGCCACCGCGGGACTGCCCGGCGCCACGACGGCAGCGGCCGCGGCGACTGCCAGAATGATCGTTCGCATGTCGTCGAGGCTATGCAGGCGCAACGGCGGCGCGCGGGCCGATGGCCGGAGAACAGCCGATCCGGTCGATCTTCCCGGACTTGCGGTCGCCCGATTTGGGACGGGTGGACGCGACGCGGGAGGATCAGTGTCGTGAGTGGGGACGGGGACCGGCTTCGGGTCGGGCTGTTCGGCGCGCTGCGGGTCACCCGTGGCGGCGCTGAGCTGCCGATCACCGGGGCCCGGCTGCGCGGGCTGATCGCCCGGCTCGCGGTCGCCGGTGGCCGGCCGGTCGCGCCGGGGCTGCTCGTCGAGGCGCTCTGGCCGGAGGAGCAGCCGGCCGATCCGGCCAACGCGCTCCAGTCCCTGATCTCCCGGTTGCGGCGGCAGCTCGGCGGTGGTGACACGGTCGCCCAGGCCGAGGGCGGCTACCGGCTGGCCGTCGAGCACGACGACGTCGATGTGAACCGGTTCGCCCGGTTCGCCGCGGCCGGGCGGGAGCGCCTGCGGGCCGGTGACCCGGCCGGCGCGACCGGACCGCTCGGTGACGCCGTGGCCCTGGCCCGGTCCGACCAGGGCGCCGGGGCCGTCGCGCCCGAGCTGGCCGAGGTGGCGCCGGCCCAGGCCGTGCGGCTCGCGCAGACGGTCGTCGAGACGGTCGCCGACCTGGCCGAGGCGGAGATCGCGCTCGGGCTGGCCGAGGGGGCGGCCGGGCGGCTGACCGGGCTGCTGGCCGAGCATCCCCTCAACGAGCGGCTCGCGGCGCTGCTCATCGACGCGCTGACCACGCAGGGGCGGCAGGCCGATGCTCTCGCCGTCTACGAGCGGGTGCGGGCGGCGCTCGGCGATCAGTTCGGCGCGGACCCGGGGGCGGCCCTGCGGGAACGTCACCTTCACCTGTTGCGCGCGACGACGCCTCTTGCGCCGGATCGGGACGCGTCGTCCGTACCACTGCGGGTGGAGAACGACCTGCCGCCGACCAACCTGCCGGAACCATTGACGAGTTTCGTCGGCCGGGCCGACGACCTCGCGCGGATCGACGCGCTGCTCGGCGCCGGGCGTCTGGTGACCGTGCTCGGGCCCGGCGGCGCCGGGAAGACGCGGCTCGCGGTGGAGGCCGCGCGGCGGCGGGCCGCAGCGTTCCGCGACGGTGTCTGGCTGGTCGATCTGGCCTCGGTGACCGAGGCGGCGAAGGTCGGCGCGGCGGTCGTCGCGTCGGCCGGGCTGCGCGGGTCGGGGCTGTTCGAGACCTCGACCCGGGTGCGGACCGACGGGCGCGGCGACGTCGGCGTGCTGGCCGAGCGGCTGCACGGGCGGGAGATCCTGCTCGTCGTCGACAACTGCGAGCACCTGATCGACGCGGTCGCGCACCTGATCAGCGCGCTGCTCGTGCGCAGCCCGCAGCTGCGGGTGCTGGCGACCAGCCGGGAGCCGCTGGCCGTCGACGGCGAGTCGCTGGTGCCGCTGGGCCCGCTCGGCCTGCCCGCCGCGACCGCCGGCGCCGCCGAGGCCGCCCGTGCCCCGGCGGTGCGGCTGTTCGCCGAGCGGGCCGCCGCGGTCCGGCCGGACTTCACGGTCGACGACGGCACCGCCGGTGACGTGGTGCGGATCGTCCGCGGTCTGGACGGTCTGCCGCTCGCCCTGGAACTGGCCGCGGCCCGGCTGCGCACCCTCGGCCTGGCCGAGCTGGCCGCCGGACTGTCCGACCGGTTCACTCTGCTGACCAGCGGAAACCGCACCGCCCAGCCCCGCCATCGGACTCTGCGGGCGGTGATCACCTGGAGCTGGAACCTGCTCGCCGACGACGAACGTGTCCTCGCCGAGCGGATCGCCGTGCTGCCCGGTGGTGTCACCGCCTCCTCGGCCGCGGCGATCAGCGGCAGCACCGCCCCGGTCGCCGGCCTGCTCGCCGCCCTGGTCGACAGGTCGCTGTTGCAGCTCGCGCCGGGTGGCCGCTACCGGATGCTGGAGACCATCCGGGAGTACGGCATCGAGCGCCTCGCCGAGCAGGGCATCCTCGGCGAGGTCCGGGACGTGGCCGCCCGGCACCTGGCCGCCCTGGTCGCCGAGTACGACGCCCGCCTGCGCACCGCCGCCCAGGTGGAGGCGCTGCGGACGATGCGCGCCGAGTACGACAACACCCTCGCCGCCCTGCGCCACTTCTGTGACGTCGACGACGCCCGGGCCGCGCTGTCGCTCGCTCTCGACCTGGGCTGGTACTGGCAGATGTTCGGCCGGCACGCGGACGCCGCCTACTGGCTGGCCGAGGCCCTGGCCGTGCCGGGTGACGCCGATCCGGTCGCCGTCGACAGTGCCGAGGCGATCCTGGTCCTCAACCGCACCGGCCACGAGCCGGGCCTGCTGACCGAGACCGCCGCCCAGCGCCGCGACCGGGTCCGGGCCCTCGCCGACCGGCTCGCCGCCCACCCGGAGCTGCCCGGGCCGGCCGGGGCGATCGCCGCGTTCATCCTCTACTTCGCCGGTGACAACGAGCTCGCCGAGCAGCGGGTGAACCGGCTGATCGACGGGCCGGACCGCTGGCTGTCCGCGATGGCGCACATGATGCGCGCCCAGATCGCCGAGAACAACGGCGACGTCGAGCAGATGGGCCGGGACGCGGCCCTGGCCCTGGACGGGTTCCGGGCTCTCGGCGACCGGTGGGGGCAGGCCACCGTGCTGCCGCTGCGTGCGCTGATCAGGCAGTACGACGGTGACCTGGACGGGGCCGTCGGTGACCTGCGGGCGGCCCGCGCGCTCGCCTTCGAGTTCGGTTCCCTGGACATCGCCGACGAGATCTTCATCGACCTGCGCTGGGCCGACCTGCACATGCGGCGCGGCGAGCTGGACGAGGCCCGGTCCGCCATCGCGCAGGCCCGGGGGCGGGCCGACCGCTCCGACTCCGGCGAGATGCGGCTGCTCGTCGACGCGCTCGAAGCCGGGATGATGACCTGGCTCGGCGAACTCGACCGGGCCACCGAGCTGATCAACCGGGCCGCGGCCGGGATGGGCATCGGCGGCGCCGAGGAGGCCGACATGCGGCTGCTGCTCGGCGGCGACCACGGCTGCGCGATCGTCGGCGCGGTCCGGGCGTCCCTCGCGGTTCGCCAGGACGATCCGGACACCGCCGAGAAAGCCCTCGCGGTGGCCTATCCGGCGGCCGTGCAGACCCAGGACATGCCGATCCTCGCGCTGGTCGCGGTCGCCGCCGGCGGGCTGGCCGTGCACCGCGGGCAGCCCCGGGAGGCGGCGGCGCTGCTCGGGGCGGCGGCCCGGCTGCGCGGGGCCCACGACCACACCGCGCTCGACGTGATCACGGTGGCCACCCGGGCCCGGGCGGTCCTCGGCGAGGAGGGGTTCGGGGAGGCGTACGCCGTCGGCTGGAACCTGGAGACGGCGGCCGCGCAGAGCCTCATCGACCCCGCGCGGCTCGCCCTCGGATCAGGCCCGCCGGGAATAGGCGCGTAGCGCCAGCGGCACGAAGATCACCAGCAGCCCGGCCATGAACGCCAGCGTCGTCGCCAGCGGACCGGCCACCGGCCCGCCGATCAACAGCCCCCGGATCGCCTTGACCAGCGGCGTGATCGGGTTGACCGACACGAACGCCTGGAGCCAGCCGGGCAGCGTCTCGGTCGCCACGAACACCGGCGACCCGAACGTCAGCGGCAGCACCAGCAGGAACATCACCCCCTGCACCGCGCCCGAGGTGCGGACCATCATGCCCACCCACACCGAGATCCAGCAGAAGCACAGACCGAACCCGATCGACAGCGCCACCGCGGCCACCGCCGGCCAGAACCCGGTCTCCACCCGGAAGCCCATGATCGTGCCGAACAGCAGCAGCACCACACAGACGCTGAGATAGCGCACCACGTCGGCCAGCACCGCGCCGACCAGTGGCGCGGCCCGGGAGATCGGCAGCGACCGGAATCTGTCGAAGACACCCTTCTCGATGTCGGCGTTCAGGTTCTGGCCGAGCGCGACGCCACCCATCGCCAGCGACTGCGCGAGCATGCCCGGCAACAGGAACTGCAGGTAGTCGCCCCGGTCGCCGGCGATGGCGCCACCGAACAGGTACGTGAACAACAGCAGGAAGATCACCGGCTGGATGGTGACGTCGATCAGCGCCTCAGGTGTGCGGATCGTCTTGATCAGACTTCGTTTCGCCAGGGCCGCGCTGTGCCGGATCGTCCGGGTGAACCCCGCACCGGCCGGGCGGGCCAGCGGCTGTGCCATCGTCGTCATACCAGCTCCTCCGCCTTGGTGCGCCCGGTCAGCGCGTGGAAAACCTCGTCCAGGCTGGGCAGGTGCAGCGCCAGCTCGGTCACTTCGACCCCTTCGCCGCGCAGCGCCGGGATCAGCTTGTCCAGCGCCTCGTCACTCGCCACCGGCGCCGACGCGGCACCCGGCCGGGACCCGGCGGTCTGGTCCTGGCTCGCCGACGTGCCCGGCGCGGCCACCAGGTCCAGCAGCCGGACCACATCCGGCAGCCGGTTCGGGTCGGCCGGGCGTACCCGCAGCGTCTGGCCGCCGACCTTGCGCTTCAGCCCGTCCGGGGTGTCGTGCGCGATCACCCGGCCGTGATCGACGACCACGATCTCGTCGGCGAGCGCGTCCGCCTCCTCCAGGTACTGCGTGGTCAGCAGCACACTCGCGCCGCTCGCCACCTGGGTGCGGACCACACCCCACATGTCCTCGCGCTTCGCCGGGTCCAGCCCGGTCGTCGGCTCGTCCAGGAAGATCACCTCGGGCCGGCCGACCAGGCTCGCCGCCAGGTCCAGCCGCCGGCGCATACCGCCCGAATACGTCTTCGCCGGACGCTGCGCGGCCTCCGTCAGATCGAACCACGCCAGCAGTTCGTCGGCCCGGCGCCGCGCGTCCCGCCCGCTCAGATCCAGGAGACGACCGATCAACACCAGATTCTGTACGCCCGTGAGGTCCTCGTCCACGGAGGCGTACTGGCCGGTGAGCCCGACTTTGCGCCGTACCTCCTGCGGGTTCTTCAGCACGTCGACCCCGGCCACGAACGCGGTGCCCTCGTCCGGTTTCAGCAGCGTCGCCAGCACCCGGACCGCGGTCGTCTTACCGGCCCCGTTCGGCCCGAGCACCCCGAGCACGGTGCCGCGCCGCATGCGCAGGTCCACCCCGTCGAGAGCCTGTGTGCTCCCGAACCGTTTGCGCAGCCCTTCGGCGCGCACCACCAGATCTTCCGTTCCCATGCTGTCGAGCCTGACGGCCGTGCCTGGCACGGGGCGCACACCGGCCTGGCACGGCCCGCACAGCTCGCTGTCTCAGCGGGGACAGGTCGGCTGGTACGGCGTCTCCGGGACGTAGGCCGCCCACTCGTCCGGGGTGAAGCCGCCACCGGTGACGGCGCAGGCGGTCTGGGACGGCGCCGCCCGCAGCGCGTTCAGGTCCGAGTAGTCCCAGACCGCGGCCCGCTTCCCACTCTGGTCCCGGCCGCTGGTGACCAGCGTGTGCCCGTCCGGGTGGAAGAGCAGGGCCCTCGACCTGAGCTCGGCGCCCTTGAGGCCGCCGACACGCTGGGGGGTGGACGGTTCGGCCACGTCCCAGAGCGTCAGCACGGAATCCCTGGTGCCGGTCGCGAGCGTGCGGCCGTCCGGAGAGAAGGCCACCGCGTCGACGATCGTGGTGTTGCCGGTCAGGATGGCCTGCCGGCGGCGGATCGGGCCGGCGACGTCCCACAGCGCCGCTGTCCGGTCCGAGCTGCCGGTCGCCAGGGTGCGCCCGTCCGGGCTGAACGCCATGGAGCTCACGAATGCGGAGTGCCCCTTGAGGCGCCCGGCCCGAACCGGCTTCGACCGGTCGGCCAGGCTCCACAGACTGACCGTCTCGCTCTCGGCGACGGCGACGGTGCCACCGTCGGGACTGAAGGCGATGGGCCCGGCAGCCTCGTCGCCCGGCAGCTCGGGAAGCCGGACCGGGTTCCGCGGGTCGGTGAGGTCCCACAGCATCACGTCGGTTCCCTCGGCGACGGCCAGCGTCCGGCCATCGGGGCCGAACTCCAGCGTGAAGCTGAAGGGCCCGACGGGCAGGTTGCCGATGGGCGCCGGCGCGCTCGGATCACTGAGATCGGTCAGCGTCACGAAGCCGTCCGACGACCAGTTGACGGCGGCGAGCAGGTCACCGTCGGGGCTGACCGCCGCCGCATCGAGCAGCCCGGGGACGACACGTACGGTGGCGCGCTCGACCGGGCGGGCGGGGTCCGACAGGTCCCAGGTGCTCGCCGTCCCGTCGACGTGTGCCGTGGTCAGGCGCCGGCCGTCGGAGCTGAGAGCGGCCATCACCCCGATGCGGTTCTCGCCGGTGGCCCGGCCGATGATCTTCGGGGCGCCGTGCGCCTTGACGGTCCACAGGCTCAGCGTGCCGTCGACCGCCACGGTGGACAGAATCCGGCCGTCCGGGCTGAACGCCATCGTCAGCGCGGCGCCGTCGTTGCTCTCCACATCGGCGAGGTGGACCGGTGTGTTCTCGGTCAGGTCCCACAGGCGCGCTGTGCCGTCCCGGTCACTGGTGGCCAGGGTCAGGCCGTCGCTGCTGAACGTCACGTCGGCGGCCCGGACCGCCTCCGTGTACAGCTTCTTCGGCTTGGCCGGGTCGCCCATGTCCCAGATCGAAAGGCTTCCGGCGGGGTCATGGGTGGCCATGAGCGGCCGCACCGGGTTGAAGACGGCCCTCCGGACCTTGCCGTCCAGCGTGGCCAGCTGGGTCGGGTGCATACGATCAGTGATGTCCCAGACCGTCCCGGTGGTGCGGGAGAAGCCGGCGGCCACGACGGTACGGCTGTCGGGGCTGAACGTGATCGGCGTCAGGCTGTCGCCCATGATCTGGCCGAGCCGGGCGGGGTTCTCCCGGTCGGCCACGTCCCAGAGAGTCCACAGCCCGTCGAAGTCGCCGGCGGCGAGCGTCCGCCCGTCCGGGCTGAGCACGGCCTGGACGGCGTCAGTCGTGGGGACCGTGCTGATCGTGACCGGCTCGGCCGGGTTGGAGACGTCGATCAGGAGCGGCTGGAGGTCCCAGCCACCGACGACGGTGAGGGTCTTGCCGTCGCGGCCGAAGGACAGGAAGGAGAAGACCGGGAAGTCGTCGAACGTGACGAGGCGGACGGGCAAGGCCGGGGCGGCCATGCTCCACAGCGACAAGGTGTAGTCCGCGCCGATGACGGCCATGATGTCGTTCGCCCCGTAGGCCATGGCCAGCACGTCGTCGGTCGCGCCGACCCTGCGGGTGGAGGTCACGAGGCCGGCGAGCTCGGCCCGGGTCTCGGCGCCGGGCTGGATCTTCTCCGCGGCGATCCCGAGCCGGAGAGCCATCGCCGGGTCGTTGCCGAGAGCGGCCGTGGCCCGGTTGATCAGCCGCCGGACGAGTGTGATCCGCTTCTGCTCCGCGGCGTTCTCCTCCTGGCGGCGGGCTTCCTCGGCGGCCTCCTTCGCCTTTCGTTCGTTCTCCCGGGCGATGGCCTCCTGACGGCGGGCCTCCGCCGCGGACTGCTCGGCGATCCACTGCTGGCGCCGGGCGATGGTCCGCTGCTTCTCGGCCTCGGCGGTGGCCTGCTCGGCGAGGAGCTGCTGCTGCTCCGCGATCAGCCGCTGGCCTTCCGTCGCCCGCGCGGCCTGCGCGGCCAGTTCACGCTGCTCCCGGGCCACCTTTTGCTGCTCCTCGGCCAGGGCCCGCGACCGGTTCGCCAGCTGCTGCTGCTTACGCGCGTTCTCCTGCTGCCGTCTCGCCTCGGCCGCCGCCCGCTCGGCCGCCTTCTGCTGTTCCCGCGCCAGTTGTTCCTGGGTCTTCGTCTCGACGGCGGCGGCATGGGCCCGGGCCTCCTGCGCGCGGGCGTTCTCCTGCTGGCGCCGGGCCTCCTCGGCGAACCGGTCGGCATTGCCGCGTTCCTGCGCGGCGAGCTCCCGCTGCCGCTGGGCGTCGACCGACGCGACGGTGGCCCGGTCGGCGTTGTGTCCCGCGACCACGCCGGTAATCGACGCCACCGCGGTCAGCAACGCCAGCGCCGCCACGGCCCCCCGGCGCAGCCGCCGGGACCGGCGGTGCTGCCGGACGTCCTCGCCCTCCAGCTCGTCCTTGCTGAGGCCGTGCATCGGGGCGGCCAGCTGCGCGATCGCGTCGCGGAACCGGGCGTCCTTCAGGCTGAGGCTCTGGTCGTCCCGGGTCCAGCGCAGGTCGAGGAAGAGCGGCTCCTCGGCGAACACCCCGCGCAACGCGTCCGGCACGGCCGTCGAGTCCGCGGACAGGTCGCCGCGGTACGGGTCCCACCGCCACTCGCCGTCGGTCACCACCGGCAGGATCCGATCCGCCGGTTTCGTCGCGATCCAATGCTCGATCTCGCGGTTCACCCACGGCGACTGCGCCGCCTCCGGCGACGCGAGCAGCACGAACCAGTCCGAGCCGTCCAGCGCCTCCTGGATCGACGACCACAACGCCGGGGTCACCGACAGACCGGTCTGGTCCCGGAAGATCCACAACGCGCGGCGGCGGTGCCATGGCTTCGCCAGGCGATGCAATCCATGCTGTACGGCCGGGGCCAGCCGCCCGTCCGCGGCGTGGCTGTACGAGATGAAGCCATTGAAGGTCATGCCGGGCCCCCGCATTCGATCGTCAGCGCCGACAGATTCTCCATGCGGGAGCCCGCAGGTGGAAATCGGCACCCGGAAACGAGCGCCACCAGCACCCGCGCGGCCCGCCGCCGGACCGGACCGCACCCATCGTATCGATGATCTCGCATGAAATGGGGCCACCCCGTCGCGTCTGGGGAAGCGACGGGGTGGCGGCTCTGATGTGATGTTCCGGGAGGCTGCGGTCACCCCGGGCGCTCGTCGGCCGGGGCGACCGGGTGGTCAGACTGCGGCCGGGGCGCCGGCCGGAGCAGCCGGGACGCCGTGGTCGTCGTCGAGCATGGTCTGCTCGTCGAACGGGGCGTTTCCGGACAGGACCAGGTCGGCCTGTTCGCGGTCGAACTCCTTGGTCCAGATGCCGATCAGGACGGTGGCGACCGCATTGCCGGCGAAGTTGGTCAGCGCCCGCGCCTCCGACATGAAACGGTCGATGCCGACGATCAGGCCCACGCCGTCGACCAGGTCGGGGCGGTGGCTCTGCAGGCCGCCGGCCAGGGTGGCCAGGCCGGCGCCGGTGACGCCGGCGGCGCCCTTCGAGGCGATGATCATGAACAGGAGCAGGGAGATCTGCTCGCTGACCGACAGCGGATCGCCCATCGCCTGTGCGACGAACAGGGACGCCATGGTCAGGTAGATGGCGGTGCCGTCGAGGTTGAAGGAGTAGCCGGTCGGGACGGTGATGCCGACGACCGGGCGGCTCACACCGACGTGCTCCATCTTGGCGATCAGGCGGGGCAGCGCCGACTCCGACGACGACGTGGACAGGATCAGCAGGAACTCGCGGCCCAGGTACTTCAGCAGGCTGAAGATGTTGATCCGGGCGACCACCCAGAGCAGGGATCCGAGCACCACGAACACGAACAGCGCGCAGGTGACGTAGAAGCCGAGCATGATCTGCGCCAGGCTGATCAGCGCGTCCACGCCGGTCGCGCCGACGACCGCGGCGATCGCGCCGAACGCGCCGACCGGGGCGAGCCACATCAGCATCGCCAGGATGCGGAAGACCAGCCGCTGGAAGATGCCGATGGCACGCAGCACCGGCTCGGACCGTTCGCCGAGGCTCTGCAGGGCGAAACCGGCGAGCAGCGCGACGAGCAGCGTCTGGAGCACGTTGCCGGACGCGAACGGGGAGAGCAGGCTGTCCGGGATGATGCCGAGCAGGAAGTCGGCGGTGCTCTTCGCCGGTTCGGTGCCGACCGCCTTCTGGCCGGCCGCAGCGGTCGAGGCGTCCAGGTGCATGCTCGAACCGGGGTGGATGATGTTGCCGACGACCAGGCCGATGGCGAGCGCGACGGTCGACATGGTCAGGAAGTAGCCGAGCGCCAGGCCGCCGACCTTGCCCACCTTGGCGGCCTGCCGGATCGAGCCGACGCCGAGGACGATGGTGCAGAAGATGACCGGCGCGATCATCATCTTGATCAGGTCGACGAAGCCGGTGCCTATCGGCTTCAGCTCGACTGCTGTGTCCGGCCAGAGCAGGCCGACACCGATGCCGAGCAGGACGGCCGCGATGACCGCCAGGTACAGGTAATGTGTGCGGTCGCGTTTGACCGGCGGGGTAGCGGTAGTCATGACAGGAATGTGGCCTGGGTCTCAGACGCTTTCACCGTTACGTTCATTCTGTTCATCCGAACGAAACGAATCGAGGCCCGGTTTGGCACGACGGTGGAGCATCGCCAGGCAGCTTTTCGCCCTCCAGGTGCTGGTGGTCACGCTGCTGGTGGCGATCGGGACGACCGGCGCGGTGCTTCTCGCCAGCCGGGACGCGCAGGCCACCGCGGAGGCCGAGGTCATCGCCGTGGCCGAGACCATGGCGAATTCGCCGGCGGTGACCAGCGCGCTGCGGGCCGCCGACCCGGCCGCCGCGTTGCGGCCGTTCACCGAGGCCACCCGCAAAGCCACCGACACCGACTTCATCGTGGTGATGGCGCCGGACCGGACCCGCTACAGCCATCCGACGGAGAGCCTGATCGGCCAGCCGTTCGCCGGTTCGGTCGACGAGGCGCTGCGCGGCGGCCGGGTGGTCGAGGAGTACCGGGGGAGTCTCGGCGACTCGGTCCGGACCGTCGTGCCGATCCGTGACCCGGGCAGCGGCGCCATCATCGGCCTCGTCTCGGTCGGCATCAAGACCGACGAGATCAACCGGGAGCTGGTCGCCCAGCTGCCGGTCGTCGGTGTCGCCACCGGGATCGCCCTGCTCCTGGCCGCTTTCGGGTCGTGGCTGCTCAGCCGCCGGCTGCGCCGGCAGACGCACGGCCTCGGACCGGCCGAGATGACCCGGATGTACGAGTATTACGATGCCGTCCTGCACGCCGTCCGCGAAGGTCTCGTGGTCGTGGACCGGGACGGCCGGGTGACGTTGATAAACGACGAGGGCCGCCGTCTGCTGAACATTCGCAGTGACGGCCCGGCTGACGTCCCGGCCGAGGTGGCCGGCCTGATCGCCGAGCGCCGCCCCACCGTCGACGAGCCGGTGCTGGTCGGTGACCGGGTGCTGGTGGCCAGCCGCCGGGAGACCAGGTTCGACGGCCGGGTCCTCGGCACCGTGCTGACCCTGCGCGACCACACCGAGCTGCGCGCGCTGACCGGTGAGCTGGATTCGGTGCGGGGCCTGACCGAGGCGCTGCGGGCGCAGGCACACGAGGCCGCGAACCGTCTGCACACCGTCCTCACCATGGTCGAACTCGGTCGCACCGACGAGGCGATCCAGCTGGCTACAGCCGAGCTCGCGGTCGCGCAGCAGCTCACCGACCAGGTCGTCGGCGCGGTCGAGGAGCCGGCCCTGGCGGCGCTGCTGCTCGGCAAGTCGGCGCAGGCCGGCGAACGCGGCGTCGAGCTCACCATCGACTCCGAGTCCCGGCTCACCGGTTCGCTGCTGCGCGGCCGTGACCTGATCACCGTGGTCGGCAACCTGATCGACAACGCCCTGGAGGCGGTCGCCGACACCCCGCTGCCGCGCCGGGTGGGTGTGCTGGTCCGGGAGGAGGACGGCGAGGTGCTGGTCCGGGTGCGCGACAACGGGCCGGGGCTGACCCCGGACCAGGCGGCCAGCGCCTTCCAGCGCGGCTGGTCCACCAAGGGCGACGGGCACGGCATCGGCCTGTCGCTGGTCCGGCAGGTCGCCGAGAGGTACGGCGGAAGCTACGACATCGACCGGGCTCTCGAGGGTGGCGCCGTGATCAGCGTCCGGTTGCCGGTGCCGGCATGACGACCCGGCCGCCGATCCAGGTCCTGGTGGTCGACGACGAGCCGCTGATCGCTGAGGCGCATCGTGCGTACACCGAGAAGGTCGACGGTTTTGTCGTCGTCGGTGTGGCGCACACCGCGCGCGAGGCGATGACCAGGCTGCGCGCCCACCCGGTCGATCTGGTCCTGCTCGACCTGAACCTGCCGGACAAGCACGGCCTGGAGATCGCGCGGGCGCTGCGCGCGGCGGGCAGCGGCACCGACGTGCTGGCCGTGACCTCGAACCGGGACATCGCCATGATCCGTTCCGCGGTCGCTCTCGGCGTGACCCACTACCTGCTGAAACCGTTCACGTTCGCGGCGTTCCGCGACAAGCTCGACAGGTACGCCCAGTACCGCCGCCAGCTGGCCGAGTCGGCCGAGGTGGCCGCCCAGCACGAGGTGGACCGGGTGTTCGCGACGCTGCGCGGCGCCCCGCCGGACACCCTCCCCAAAGGACTGGACCCGAAGACGTTCGACCTGATCCTGTCGGCGCTGCGCACGGCGGCGCCGGCCGGTCTGTCGGCGGCCGAGGTCGGCGCCCGGACCGGCACGTCCCGGGTGACCGCCCGCCGCTACCTGGAGCATCTCGCCGATTCGGGCCGGGTGGTGCGCAGCCCGCGATACGGCGGACCGGGCCGTCCCGAGGTCGAGTACCGCCCGGCCTCCGGAGGAATCCACGGCCCGTGACGGCATTCCGCCCGCCGACTCGAAGATTTGGCTCCTACCAGGGGTTTTGCCGGCGGCCGGGATCGGCGAGGATGTCGTCCAAAGCCACCGGCCGAGTTGACGTTCCTCCGAGGCGCGGGCGGCCCGACTCCCCCGTGTCGGAAGCTGCCGGCCCTCGGATGCCGGCCCATCGCCTGAGCGGTGGGCCGGCATCCCCCAAGGTCACCGCAGGACGGCGGTCACCGCGATGGTGGTGTACGGCATGGCGAAGCGCTCACCTGTCACCTGACCCAGCCCGTCGAGCAGGGCGCTCAGCTCCGCCTCCGGAAGCAGGTTGTGCCCGCCCGCGGTCGGGATCAGGTCGAGCCATTCGTCGCGGGTGTACTCGTGCTCCCACGCGTAGCGCCACACCTCGGGCGTGGTGAAGTCCGCGCCGATGCCGTCGATGGTCTTCTCCGCGACCGTCGCATAGGGATCGGCCACCGCCCACGGGCTGAACGGCAGGCTCGGCGCGACCTGCCGGTAGACCTCGCCGAACGCCGCCGCCAGCTCCGGCGGTGGCTGGTAGGCGTTCCAGAACAGGGCCAGCCGCCCGCCCGGCCGCAGGACCCGGGCCGCTTGCGTGGACCCGGCCGCCGGATCGACCCAGTGCCAGGTCTGCCCGGCGACGACCGTGTCGAACGTGCGGCCCGCCGGGTCCCAGTCCTCGAACCGGGACTCCTCGACGGTGAGGCCGTGCCGGCGGGCGGCCTCGGCCATCCGTGGATCGGGTTCGACGCCGAGCACGTGACAGCCGGCGTCGCGCAGCTGACGGGCCACGATGCCGGTCCCGGCGCCGACGTCCAGCACCTCGCGGCCGCCGGCGGCGAGGCGGCTGATCAGGTCGGCCGGGTAACGCGGCCGGGCACGGTCGTAGCGCTCGGCGTCCACTCCGAAGGACTCGGCGATCCGCCGGTGGGCAGGGTTAGTGGGCATGCGCCCACTCTAATGGGCGCTCGCCCACTCGGCTAGATTCGCTGTGTGCCGACCGGTGTGGCCCTGCGCGACGTGCGGGAACAACTCTTCGACGCCGCCGACCGGATCCTGCTGAAATCCGGCCCCGAGGCGCTCACCAGCCGTGCCGTCACCATCGGCGCCGGCTGCGCCAAAGGCGTCCTGCACCGGCACTTCACCGACTTCGACGACTTCCTCGCGGAGTATGTGCTCGACCGCTCCACCCGGATGGACGCGCGAGTCGCCGCCCTGCGCGCCGGCACGGGATCCGTCACCGACGCCGTGGCCGAGGCGCTGACGTCACTGTTCGGGTCGGTCGCGGTCGCCATCGTCGCGCTCGTGACGTTCCGCGACGGGCTGCGCGCCCGCCTCCGGGAGACCTGGCCGGCCGGGGTTCCGGTGCTCACCGAGGCGGCCGAGTTGTTCGCCGCCTACCTCGAGGACGAGCGGGCCCTCGGCCGGATCGCCGGCACCGCCGACCCGGCCACCCTCGGCGCCATCCTGATCGGCGCCGGGCACCTGCTCTTCGCCGACCGCACCGGGCCGCCACCCGCGCCGGCCGACGTGCGCCGCACGGTCGCGGCGATCATCCCCGTCGCCGCCGCCACCTGATCACCACGCCGGTGTAGGAGACCGCGACCACCACCGCGATCAGCAGCCGCACCTCGTCCAGGTAGCGCTCCGGATACATCACCCCGGTCAGGTACGTGTCGATGAACCCGCGCTCCAGGCCGGACTGCCCGGCCCGCTCCCGCGCCCAGTTCTCCACATGGGTCAGCGGGCAGTTCAGCGCGAACACGACGATGCACAGGCCCCAGGCGGCGGCCGCCAGGTGCAGCCAGATCACCTTCGGCCAGCGCCACGCCAGGAAACCGCCGGTCACCACGAACGCGATGAACAGGAAGTGCACGACCATCGTGGCCTCGGCCAGAACCCGGTAAATCATGTTCTGTAGTTTCCTCGATTAATTCGTTGGACGGGTGCCGCGGGGCCGCCTATGTTTGTCATCAACACCGACCCAGCCGGGCCGAGACACCGAAGGAGGAGAGATGGCCGCCAAGCGAATGAAGCAGGTTCTGCCGAGTCTCCCCGTCCGAGTTCTCAGCCGACTTCTGGGCCGGTGGCGCAGCTAGCGAGCAGCTAGCCTCCTGCGCCGCCCGTCCGCACCGGACCGGGCGGCTTTTTCGTTGTGCACTTCTTTCGAGCAATGCCTTTCTTTGACAATTCCACAGCGGACGACACATGTCCCCGTAGCTCAGCGGAAAGAGCACCGGTCTACGAATCCGGGGGTCGGGAGTTCAAATCTCTCCGGGGACACTTTTCACGCCCTCGTGGCCCAACGGCAGAGGCACCAGACCGAGGATCTGGACGGTGCGCGTTCGAATCGCGCCGAGGGCACGCAAGTAGGTCAGGCCCGGGTAGCCCAACTGGAAGAGGCGCCGCATTCAGGGTGCGGAGGATGGGGGTTCGAATCCCTCTCCGGGTACGCAAGGGCTCGTAGCTCATCAGGTAGAGCATCCGTCTTGCAAGCGGAAGGTGGCCGGTTCGAGTCCGGCCGGGTCCACGTAGTGAACACAGTGGAGAGCTGGCCGAGTGGCCGAAGGCGCCGGATTGCTAATCCGGAGCAGGGGTATCACACCTTTGCCGGGAGTTCGAATCTCCCGCTCTCCGCTCCGTCGCCGTAGCTCAGGGGCCGAGAGCGCCGCCCTCATAAGGCGGAGGCCGGTGGTTCGAAACCACCCGGCGACACGTGATGACGGGTCGTGGCGCAGCTTGGTCAGCGCGCTCGCCTTGGGAGCGAGAGGACGCGGGTTCGAATCCCGCCGACCCGACTGTACGACCAGCGTTGCTAGCTCAATTGGCAGAGCTTCCGGCTCTTAACCGGCAGGTTCGGGGTTCGAGTCCCCGGCAGCGCACTCGCAGGGTGGAGGAGTTCGGTCGTCCTCGCCGGTCTCATAAGCCGGAAATCGCGGGTTCGAATCCCGCCCCTGCATCCAGTTCCGGTAGCTCAGCAGGTAGAGCGCCGCCCCGACAAGGCGGAGGCCGCTGGTGCGAATCCAGCTCGGAGCACAGCACCCCGTGGCGGCGAACATACCGCCCCGGCTCAGGGGAGAGGTAGGTCGTCCGCTGTGGAACGGGGCCGGTGGCCGTACCGCCGCATGGGTTTGAGTTCTCTGCTCGAAGGCCTGCGCAGCAAGGCCTCACCTGGGCGAATGCGCAGATGAATGGCTTGCGTGAACCGCTTCGGAGGAGAAACCTGCGGGGTAGGGATGCGCGTTAGGAGGCCTGCCATGGGCAGAGTCGTCGCTGCCCTGTCCATGTCGCTGGACGGGTTCGTCGCGGATGAGCACGACGGTGTGGCCGAACTGTTCGGGTGGTATCAGAACGGCGATGTCGAGGTTCCGGGGGCCGATCCGCGCTGGGTTTTCCATGTCACCGAGGCGAGTGCCGGATATCTGCGGCCGGCTCTGAGCAGTGCCGGCGCGCTGATCTGCGGGCGGCGGCTCTTCGAGAACACCGACGGGTGGGGTGGGCGGCATCCGGCCGGCTGCCCGGTTTTCGTGGTGGGTCATTCGGTGCCCGGCGGATGGCCGCGGGAGGATTCGGAGACATCGTTCTTCACCGATCCGATCTCGGCACTGGAGGCCGCGCAGAAAACGGCGGGGGAGCGGGTGGTGTCGGTTTCCACGCCCACGCTCACTCAGCATTATCTGGACGCCGGTCTGCTCGACGAGATCACCGTTTCGCTGGTGCCGGTGCTGCTCGGCGCCGGCACCAGCTTCTTCGGTGGTCAGGTGGTGATGCCGGTCCGGCTCAGCGATCCGCGGGTGATCGAGGGCCGGGGCGTCACGCACCTCACATACACGGTTCTGCGGTAGGGAGCTTCTTCAGGAAACGGCTCAGGTGCGGGTCGAACCGGGCCGGGTCGGACTTGACGATCTCGTCGCGGCTCCACCAGCGGACGCTGTGGAACTCGCCGGTGTCCGGCTTCAACGGCTGGTCGCGGGGGATCTCGACGGTGTACCAGAGGCTCACGTCGACGTGCCCGGAGTCCATGCCGACGGTCTCGGTGACGGTCAGGAAGAGCGGGGCCGCCGAGACCGGTGCGGTGACGCCGAGCTCCTCCTCGATCTCCCGGGCCGCCGTCTCATACGGGTCCTCGTCCACCTCGACGTGCCCGCCGGGTGGCAGCCACAGGCCGGCGTTGACGTGCTCGACGAGCAGCAGGCTGCCGTCGGCCGGGTCCACCGGGACCACGTAGGACACCAGGTGCCGGGCCGGTTCGGCCGGCTTGGCCCGCCGGAACACGTCATCGGTGCTCCGTAGCCAGCCGAGGGCGTGCCCGCGGTGTTCGCCCTCGAGATTGTCGACCGGTTCCAGCCTGGTCACCACGTCGTGCACTGCCGCCACCGTTGAACGCATCCAGGAATGATGTCATCCGTATGTACCAGCTACGTGACATTCCGTTGCGGATCAGCCGAGTAGATTGTCGCCGCTCCCGGACGGCGCCGGATCCGGCAGCCGGGCCATCCGGAACCCGTTGAGCAGGCCGAGCAGCCCGGCGAGCAGCGGCAGGAGCAGCGCCGCCTGAAGGGCGATCGGGCGGGCCTCGGTGTTGATCCGGACGATCTCGTCGCTGACCTCGGCCGGCTGGCCCGCCAGCAGCGCGGTCAGGTGCTCGTCGGACATCACCTCGGCGTTCTGCTCCAGGGCGGCGGCGACCTGTTGCTGCTGGGCCGGATTCAGGACGGTGCTCTGCCCGGCCCGGTCGGTGAACGAGGCGGCCAGGGTGGCCAGCATGATCGCGCCGGCCGCGGCGAGGCCGAAGGACAGGCCGAAGGATCCGCCCGCCGAGTTGACCGCGGCCGCCTCACTGACCCGTTCCTCCTCGATCGGGCTGAGCGTGTAGTTGTTGAGCTGCGACACCAGCATGCCCAGACCGGATCCGGCGACGGCCAGCGGCAGCAGCAGCTGCCAGCCGAAACCGGACTGCGGGACCAGCGGTACGAGCGCCAGCGTGCCGATCGTGAGCAGCGCGAATCCGAGGCGCACGAGGCTGGCCGGGCGCCACCGTCCAGCGGTGCGGCCGGCGATCAGGGCGACCGCGAACATGCTCAGCGACAGCGGGGCCAGCGACAGCCCGGCCTCGAGCGCGTTGTAGCCGAGCACCATCTGGAGGTAGATCGGCAGGGCGATCATCAGGCCGCCGAGCGCGGTCTGCTGGAGCATCTGCCCGGAGATGCCGGCCCGGAACTCCGCCGACCGGAACAGGCCGGGGTCCAGCAGCGCGGGGCGGCCCGCCCGCTTGCGCCGGATCAGCCACCAGGCGAGCCCGGCCAGGCCGAGGACACCCAGCAGGAGCAGGGCCACGGCGCTGCCGCCCTCCTCCCAGACCAGGATGCCGAGGACGATGCCGCCCATGCCGGTGACCGACAGGACCGCGCCGATCACGTCGATGTGCCGTGGGCCGGTGTACTCGACGTTCTTGACCAGGCCGATGCCGGACAGCACCCCGGCGATGATCACCACCTCCAGCGCGAACCCGACCCGCCAGGACAGGAACGTGGTGATGAACCCGCCGAGCAGCGGTCCCACGGCGGCGGCGATCGCGGCGGCGGCGCCGACCATGGCGTACACCCGGCGCTGCTCGGCGCCCTCGAAGTTGCCGTGGATCAGCGACTGCATCGACGGCAGCAGCAGGGACGCACCGATCCCGCCGATCAGCGCCCAGCAGATCACGATCGGCAGCAGCGTGTCGGCGACGGTCATGGCCAGGGCGCCGACCGCGTAGCCGAGCAGGCCCAGCACGTACGCCCGCTTGCGCCCGATGAGGTCGCCGACCTTGCCGCCGATCAGGATGAACGCAGCCGACACCAGCGCCTCCAGGGCGATCGCCGACTGGACGCCGCTGGCCGTGGTGTTCAGGTCGTGGACCACCGCGGAGATCGAGACGTTCATCAGCGAGGTGTCGACGACCAGCACGAACATGGCCATCGACAGCAGGACGGCGAGTCTGGTCCGGCTGCCGGTCGGTTTCGCGTCCTGTGCCATGACGTGCAGCGTGCCGACGGAGGTGGTCCGGCGGCATCCCCCGGTAAGGATGAGATGGAGAACAATGCAGCACATGATCATTCGCATCAACGCGCTCACCGACCCGTCCGGCGGCAATCCGGTGTGGATCGCCGAAGGCGACGACGGACGGCCGCTGGGCACCGCGTACGTCCATGCCCCGGCCGGTGACGGGGCCGCCGATCTGCGGATCACCGTGCATCCGGCGGAGCGCCGGGCCGGGGTCGGCACCCGGTTGCTCCAGGCGGCGGTCGCTGCCGCCGACGGGCGCGCGCTGCTCGGGGCGGCTGTCGAGGAGGGCTCCGCGGGGGAGTCCTTCTGTGTGGCGGCCGGGCTGCGCCGGGTGCTGGCTCTGACGTACACCCGTCTCGATCTCGCGTCGTTCGCCGCGGCGGCCGAGACAGTCGACGGCTACCGGCTCGTGCACTGGACCGGCACGGTGGCCGACGACCTGGCCGAGACCTTCGCCAGGTCCCGGCGGGCGATGGACGACATGCCGATGGACGACGCAGCCTGGACCCCCGACGTGTGGGATGTCGAGCGGCTGCACCGGGTCGCCGCCGTGGTGGCCGGGCGCGGCGAGATCCTGCTGACCACGGCGGCGATCGGGCCGGACGGCGAGATCGCCGGGTTCACCGAGCTGGTGGTGGCCGGCGACGGGACCGGCGACGGCCAGCACTACGGGACCGGGGTGCTGCCCGCGCATCGTGGGCGCGGGCTGGCCCGGTGGCTCAAGGTCGCGCAGATCGAGGAGGTGCGGGCGCGGTTCCCCGAGCTGGCCGGGCTGCTCGCCGACACCGCCGACAGCAACACCGCGATGCGCCGGGTCAACGACTCGCTCGGCTACCGGCCCACCCACCGCAGCCTGCTCTACCAGGTCGACGCGAAGGAGTGACGATGATCAGCTCCATCACCGTGGAGCGTGTCTTTGCCGACGCACTCGCGGAGTTCGCCACCGGCCACGGCGTGGAGTTCCGGCATGTCCGGCTGGAGCGGGGCCGGCAACGCTCGCAGCCGATGCTGGTGGCGCCCGGCGGAGCAGCGGTCATCCGCGAGTGGATCGAGAAGATCGAACGGTCCGGCCGCCCCTGGATGACACCGATGCGGACCCGCACCCTGGCACCGGCCGACGAGGCCCGGCCGGCCGAGCGGGACTTCGAGCACCACATCGAGCTGCGGTCGGAGCCGTCTAGGGTGGCCGCCGTCCTCGCGCTCACCGATCTTCTCCAGGTCAGCGGGGCCGGGCTGTGCCGTGACCCACGCCCGATCATCGTTCAGCGCTGCCCGGACGCTGACCCCGGCGCCGCACTGGCGAGCCTCGCCACCCTGTCGGCGGCTCTGCGCGGGCTGGGCCTGGGGTTCGTCGCGATTCAGCGGTGGGTCATCCGGCATGACAGCAATCCCGGGTGGGACACCGGCTGGCTGACACCGGCTCGGGTGCCGGAGAGCCCGCAGCGCGTCATCGGCGGGATCGTCCGGCATGGCATGCCGGCCACCTTCCGGCCGGTGCCGGGCGGCCGGGACGTCGAACAACTGCTGGCCTTCGACCCCGCACTCAAGCAGTTCGACAACGCCTACCGCCCGGGTGAGCCGGTCTTCGCCGATCCGGCGACCGGCAGGCGCTGGCGTGCGGCCCGGGAGACGGCCATGAACGACCTGCTCACCGTGGTCGGCCGCAGCCGGTGGGCGGAGCACCTGGTGCTGCGTGGCAGCGCGGCCATGCGGGCCTGGTTCGGCGACGACGCACGGCGACCCGGCGACCTCGACTTCGTCGTCACGCCGGCGCACATCACCAGCGACAGCCGGGCGGCCCGGGAACTGCTCGACGGGATCAAGACGGCGGCGGCCGAAGCCGGTCTGCGGGCCGATGCGACGGGCGAAGCCGCCATCTGGACGTACGAGCGTGCCGACGGCCGGCGCCTGGTCATCCCGTTCTCGGCACCGGATGTGCCGGACGGCAGTGTCCAGGTCGACGTGGTGTTCGGCGAACGCCTGCCGATCGAGCCGCAGCCGGTCGCGCTTCCGGGTGTGCCGACCCTGATCCTGGCCGCGACGGCGGAGTTGTCCCTGGCGTGGAAGTTGCTGTGGCTGACCACCGACAGATACCCGCAGGGCAAGGATCTGTACGACGCGGCCCTGCTGGCCGAGCACGCCACCGTCGACGTCGAGCTGGTCCGCGAACTGCTGCTGCCGGAACTCGGTGACGAGGCCCTGGAGTTCTCCGCTCTTACCCCGCTGACCTGGCGTGACGTGGACTGGGACAACTTCGCCGCCGAGTACCCGGGCGTGCCCGGCGACACCGAGCACTGGCAGCGGCGGCTGGCACTCGCGTTGGACCGGGAGTGAGGCGGGCCCGGGACGGAATCCCGGGCCCGCCCGCTCACTCACGCGGCGGGGCGGTAACCGGCCGGGCGGCTGGTGAACGTGCCCCGCCCGTGCGTGCGGCTGCGCAGCCGGGTCGCGTACCCGAACAGCTCAGCCAGCGGCACCGTGGCGGTCACCGTGCGTACCGACGAGTCGGTCACCTGGGCGCGTCGCGCGGCCAGGTCGCCGAGCACCGCGCCGATCGCGTCGGACGGCGCGCTGACCGTCACCTCGGCCACCGGTTCGAGCAGCGTGAGCGTGCAGGCCAGGAGCGCCTGACGCAGCCCGAACCGGCCGGCCGCCCGGAACGCCATCTCCGACGAGTCCTTCACGTGCGTCTGCCCGTCGGTCAGCGTCACCCGCAGACCCACCACCGGATGTTCACCGTCGGTGAGTGCCTCCCGGCAGCCGGCCTCGACCGCGCGGGCGAACTCGGCCGGCACCCGGCCACCGGTCACCGTCGACGCGAACTCGAAGCCGGTCCCGTCGACCGGCGTCACGTCCAGGACGACGTGCGCGAACTGGCCCGCGCCGCCGTCCTGCTTGACGTGCCGGTACACGAACCCGGTGAGCCCGCCGGTCACCGCCGACCGGTAGGCGACCTGCGGACGGCCGGTGGTCAGCGCCAGGCCGGTGGTCTGCCGCAACTTCTCCACGGCCACCTCCAGATGCAGCTCACCCAGGCCGGACAACAGGGTCTGACCGGTTTCGGCGTCCATGCGTACGGTCAGCGAAGGGTCTTCCCCGGCCAGCGCCGCGAGAGCGCCCGGCAGACGCTGCGCGTCGGATCGCGTGCGTGCCTCGACCGCGACCGAGACCAGCGGCTCGGTCACCCGCGGCGCCTCCAGCACCACCGGGTTCGCCCTGGTCGACAGGGTGGTTCCGGTCCGGACGGCCTTCAGCCCGGCGACGGCGACGATGTCGCCGGCGACCGCGCGGTCGATGTCGGTGTGCCGGTCGGCCTGGACCCGGAGGATGCGGGAGATTCTTTCGGTACGGCCGTCGCGCGCGTCCCACATGACATCCCCCTTCGTGATCGTGCCGTCGTAGACGCGCAGGTAGGTGAGGCGGTCGCGTTTCTTGAACACCAGCGCGACCGGGTCTTTCGTCTCATCGCCGGAGGGTGCCGGCAGGTAGTCGACGACGGCGTCGAGCAGTTGTTCGACACCGATGCTGCGATGCGCGGAGCCGCACAGCACGGCTACCGCTTGTCCGTTTCTGACCAGGTCCCTGATCGCTGACTTCAGTGTTGAGTCGGACATTTCGTCCAGCTCTTCCAGGGCGCCCGGGTGCAGTTCGGCGACCGCCTCCTCCAACTCCCGGCGCTGCTCCCGCACCTGCTGCGGCGGCTGGTCGACCAGGCCGATCACGCCGGTGAAGTCGCCCTCCCGGCCGATCGGGACCTGCAGCACCAGCGGAACCACCTCCAGACGGTCCCGGATCGAGGCGACCGCGGCGTCCAGATCCGCGCCCGCCCGGTCCAGCTTGTTCACGAACGCGATCCGGGGCACCTGATAGCGGCCGGCGGTCCGCCACACCGTCTCGGACTGCGGCTCGACGCCGGCGACCCCGTCGAAGACGGCGACCGCCCCGTCCAGGACGCGCAGCGACCGCTCCACCTCGTCGGAGAAGTCGACGTGGCCGGGCGTGTCGATCAGGTTGATCCGGTGACCGGTCCAGTCGCAGCTCACGGCCGCGGCGAAGATGGTGATGCCACGGTCGCGTTCCTGCGGGTCGAAGTCGGTGACGGTGTTGCCGTCATCGACCCGGCCGGTCTTGTGGGTGATGCCGGTGGCGAACAGGATCCGTTCGGTGAGGGTGGTCTTGCCGGCGTCGACGTGCGCAAGGATGCCGATGTTTCGGACATGCATGATCGTGAGTTCTCTCGAGTCTGATCGGAAGGCGGACTGCGCCTGTTACAGGCAGCAACCGGCCCCGGTGGCGCAGCCGGAGCCGGCCGCACCAGACACGAGGATCAGCTCGAAACGCGACACCGGGATGACGACGGCGGTGCGGTAGCGCATGGCCGTGTCTCCTCTCCGGTCGCGGTGATGGCGCAACGGTACGAGATCCACTCCCGCGGCGTCGAACGATTAATCTGACAGTCATGCTGATCGATCCGGCGCCGTGACCCTCGTCGCGGTCCTGCTGATCATGGCGGCCGTCCGGTTCTGGAACCACCACGGGCCGGCCCGCACCCAGCCCTTCGCCGGACCGCTCGCGGCGATCCTGCTCGTCGTGGTCTCCGGAGTCACCCTCTCCTGGTCCGGCTGGGAGTGGGCAGTGGGCGCGGCGCTGATGATGGCCGCCCTGTACGGGATCCTGCTCCTCATCCCGGCCGGGCGGGAGGCGCTGGCCGCCCGTTCCTACGACAATCCCGTTCGAAAGGCCCTGATCGGGGTACCCCTCTCCACGGTGATCTTCGAGGAGGTGGCGTTCCGCGGAGTGCTGTGGGCACTGATCGCCGACGAGCACGGGGTGGCCTGGGCGACCGTGATCACCGCCGTTCTCTTCGGTCTCTGGCATCTTCCGGACAGCGGAGAAGTGGCGTTCACCACCCTGGCGGGGGTTCTTCTCAGCTTTCTCCGGGCCGCTTCGGGTGGGGTCCTCGCCCCGTTCGTCCTCCACTGGACCGCCAATGGCCTGGGAATACTCGCCTCGGCATGGGTGCGTAGATCGGCGCCGACGGAATCCGGCGACCCCGATAAATCCTGAGAACCATGTCGGACCCCGTCACTAAGCTCCGGAATGCCGTCCTACCTGTGGAGATGTTGTGAGCAGTCAAACCTCGGCGCCGGCGAAACTGGACGGCGCCGTACTCAAGATCGCCGGGGTTGTGGTCCTCGGCGCCATCATGTCGATCCTCGACGTCACCGTCGTCAGCGTGGCGATCCCGACCTTCCAGGAGGAGTTCGGCGCGACGTATGCCGAGGTCGCCTGGACCATGACCGGCTACACCCTGGCCCTCGCCACGGTCATCCCGCTGACCGGCTGGGCCGCCGACCGGTTCGGCACCAAGCGTCTTTACATGACCGCGCTGCTGCTGTTCACCCTCGGCTCGGTGCTCTGCGCCACCGCCGACAACATCGGGCAGCTCGTCGCCTTCCGGGTGCTCCAGGGCCTCGGCGGCGGCATGCTCATGCCGCTCGGTATGACGATCATGACCAAGGCGGCCGGGCCCGAGCGCATCGGCCGGCTCATGGCGGTCCTCGGCATCCCGATGCTGCTCGGCCCGATCAGCGGCCCGATCCTCGGCGGCTGGCTGATCGACTCGTACAGCTGGCACTGGATCTTCCTGATCAACCTGCCGATCGGTGTCGGCGCGCTCGTCTACGCCCAGATCGTGCTGCCCAAGGACACCCCGGAGCCGTCCGAGTCGTTCGACTTCATCGGCATGCTGATGCTGTCGCCGGGTCTCGCGCTCTTCCTCTACGGCGTCTCCACGCTGCCCGAGGAGCAGACGATCAGCTCCAACAAGGTGTGGATCCCGATGCTCGCCGGCGCGCTGCTGGTGATCGGGTTCATCGTCTACTCGTTCAAGCCGAAACACCCGCTGCTCGACCTGCGCCTGCTGCGCAACCGCAACCTGACCGTCGCATCGATCACGCTCGCCGTGTTCACCGTCGCGTTCATGGGCGCCGGCCTGCTGTTCCCCAGCTACTTCCTGCAGATCCACGGCGAGTCGACGCTGCACGCCGGCCTGCTGATGGCCCCGCAGGGCATCGGCGCCATGGTCACCATGCCGATCGCCGGCATGCTCGCCGACAAGATCCCGGTCGGGCGGACCGTGCCGTTCGCGTTGCTCCTGATCGCGGCCGGGTTCTTCGCGTTCACCCAGGTCGGCACCGACACGTCGTACGTGCTGCTGTGCGGCTCGCTGTTCGTGATGGGCCTCGGCATGGGCGGCACGATGATGCCGATCATGACGTCGGCGCTGCGCACCCTCACCAACCACGAGGTGGCCCGCGGCTCGACGCTGCTCAACATCCTCCAGCAGATCGCCGGCTCGGTCGGCGGCGCCGTGATGTCGGTGATCCTGACCTCCGAGCTCAACGACTCGGCCCCGGTGACCGTCCCCGGCGCCAACGGCCAGCCGATGGCCACCACCGAGGCCCAGCTGGCGATCGGCGCCCAGATGAACCCGGAGATGGCCGCCGCCTTCCCGCCCGACCTGAAACCGCTGCTGGAGCGGGGTCTCGAGTTCGCGGCCGACGCGTTCGCCACCACGTTCACCGTGGCGTTCGTGCTGACGCTGCTCACTCTGATCCCGGCGCTGTTCCTGCCGCGCAAGCGCGAGGAGTCACACCTGCTCGACGAGGAGAAGGGCGCCACCCCGGTCATCCTGCACTGACCGGCCGCCCTTTCGCCGACTGCCCTTTCGTGGGCCGCCTTTTCGCCGGCCGCTGCCTGCTTGCCGCGTTGCTTGCAGGCAGCGGCTGCCAGCCTCGCCCGCTCGTCGGCCGCTGCCTGCTCGCCGCGCCTCCAAACAAACAGCACCTGCTGCCTGCTTGCCGGCCGCCGTCTACTCGTCGGCCGCGCCCGCCCGTTCGTTGGCCACCGCCGCTCGCCGCCCCTTCCGCGATCTTGTGGACTTCGGGCATGCTCGAGTTTCGCCATCTTGGGGATCGTCCGGGTGGCATCACTGCAGGGCGCACCGGTTCTTCGCCCGGGCCGTGGGGCCGGGCGTCGATGGTCCTGCTGACACTGATCGTGCGGTCGAACCCTCGACGTCTTCCCGGCCGGGGAACAAGTCACCGTCCAGATCAACAACATGGCGAAACTCGCGCAGGTCCCACCTCCGGGCGAACGCGTCACGATCTTCTGGACTTCCACGATGACGGTCGCCGGGCCTCGACCGGCCCCGGTCGCCGGTGTTCAGTAAGCCCCGGTCGCAGGCCTTCCGCCAGCCACGGTCGCCAGCGCTTGGCCCGACACGGGTCGCCGGCGTTCGGCCAGATGCGGTCGCCGGCGCTCGGCCCGGAGTGGTCTCCGGTGTGCGACGACCAGCGCACACAATGCGGCAACGTGCGATTTCACCCTCGCCGGAACGACGACAGGCGCACGCAGACGGCACAACGTGTGCTCCCATCCCCGTCAGAACGAAGCAGGCTCACACAATCGGCGAACGTGTGCGCTGACCATCGCTGCGGTCGGCGGACCCGGCCTCGGCAGCCCGCTCCCGGTATCGCCTCTGGACGGCCGTCCAAGGGCATAAATACCTCACGATGATCTTGCGGCGTTCGCTGGGAATGGCGCTGACCAGGACGAATGCAAGACTCACTTCGGCTGCGGCCCTGACCTGCAATGTCGCTGCCCAAAATGGCCAAACTCGAGGGGCACACCTGACTCGAAGAAGTTCACAAGATCGCGGCGGGTTGGCGGCGGCGGGCGGCCTCGCGTCGTTTCGGTACGGTGACCGTCATGGATCTTCTCGGCTCCGGGCGTGAGGCGGATGTCTACGCGATCGACGAGCAGCGGGTGCTGCGCCGCTATCGGCGTGGCGACGACGCCACGGCCGAAGCCCAGCTCATGTCCTATCTGGCCGGTCTCGGCTATCCGGTGCCGCACGTCCACTCGGCGAGCGGCGCCGACCTGATCCTCGAACGGCTCGACGGCCCCACCATGACCCAAGCCTTCGCCGCCGGACAGCTCGGGGTGGACGAGGGCGCGGCGATCCTGGCCGATCTCCATGACCGCCTGCACCGGCTGCCACCCCGGCCCGGGCCGGCCAGCGGCCTGCATCAGCTGCCACCCCGGCCCGGGTCGGCCAGAGGCCTGCATCAGCTGCCGTCCCGGACCGGGTCAGCCGGCACCCTGCCGGCCCGGCCTGGTCCGGCCGGCATCCTGAATCGGCTGTCGTCCCGGCCCGGGCCGCCCAGCATCCTGCATCGCGACCTGCATCCCGAGAACGTCATGCTCACCTCGCGCGGGCCCGTCGTGATCGACTGGCACAACGCCGCCGAGGGCCGGCCCGCTGTCGACGTGTGCCTGACCGCGATCATCATGGCCCAGGTCGCCGTCGATCCGGCCCATCCGCACGCCGCCGCGGCTGCCGGGTTCCTCACCGCTTTCCTGACCCGGGTCGGCGGCGAGCCGCTCGACGGGCTCGACGAGGCCCTCGACATCCGCCGGGCCGATCCGGCCCTCACCACCGCCGAATCCGCTGGCCTCGCCGCCGCCGTGACCCCACTGATCCGCGGCGCGCTGCGCTCTTCATGAGCCGTCGCTGAGCCGCCTTTCGGTGGCTGGATTACCGTGTTGAGCGACGGCTGGCGGGTTTCTGCGGCGTTCGGCGGTCGTGAGCCGTCGCTGAGCTGCCTTTCGGTGGCTGGATTACCGTGTTGAGCGACGGCTGGCGGGTTTCTGCGGCGTTCGGCGGTCGTGAGCCGTCGCTGAGCCGCCTTTCGGGGGCCGGATTACCGTGTTGAGCGACGGCTGGCGGGTTTCTGCGGCGTTCGGCGGTCGTGAGCCGTCGCT